>NZ_JACJPJ010000105.1:0-44045 GCF_014696015.1 Oculatella sp. FACHB-28
TGCTCGCTTGCCTTGTTCTTGCAGACGAATTGCTTGTTGGCGCAAGTAGTCTTGGGTAGTGGGATTGAGTAATCGAGCGTCTGGCTTATTCATACTCCGATTCTACCGATTTTACCTCTCGTCCTGTAGGCTCTTCGATTGCCGGGTTAATAACTAGAATGTCTGGTTGCCGTTGTCCTAATTCTCCCAAAGCTTCAAGCGCAGAGTTCGCAAGGACAACCTCTGCTCCGTACTCTTCCAGAATGAACGTAAAAAGTTCAGCAATATCAGGTTCATCCTCAACGAGAAGCACTGTCAGTCCTGCCAACAGAAACCTTTGAGAATGAGGCTCATTCTTTGTATTTCGCATAGCTGTAGTAGAGAGTACAACTGCCTTCATGAAGGCTTACAAGGCAGTTGTCCTGTCTCTCCTATCCGATAGAGATCGCAAAATACTGGGTTAAAAATTGTGACTAGCAAATGTCTCGTCTAGGCACCTTACACTTCACCACTGCGGATAAGGCTGGCACCACAACTGATCACCCTTGATGTCAGTGTGCATGAGAATTGTTGTACGGCAACCTCGCTTATAATTGTAAATTGCAGCGCACTATACTCTGCTCTGTGTAACTAACGAAACTGAGAGACTGGAATGCAGTTGAGGACGATGGATTCACGTTTAAAGGAATCCTCATGTTGTCGCTGGGAACCAATAGCAGGTTGGGGATCACTAAATGTCTGTCTCTACTACTGACGCAATACATACGCGAGAAACATGCCCACAGTTTGGCAATCGGGGATCATTCCCTATCGAATTAATCAGGGAAAGATAGAAGTATTACTTATTACTACTTCCAGCGGTAAACATTGGGTGATTCCTAAAGGTTGGATCGCGCCCTGGATGACATCATCGTCCTCTGCGGCAAAAGAAGCGATAGAAGAAGCAGGAGTTATCGGAACGGTTACTACCCCTGCAATTGGTCGCTACTCTACTCAAAAATTGGGATATTCCTATCAGATCGAGGTGTTTTCCATGCGAGTGGAGGAAGAGCTAGAAACCTACCCTGAAGCTAAGCGCCGACAGCGTCAATGGATGAGTCCTTCTCAGGCAGTTAAAAAGGTGCGATCGCTTGAGCTAAAGCGCCTTCTTATACAATTCCGTGAATCCTATACGAGTGGTGAATAAACTACGAGAACAGCGTTGCATCGCATTGCCTTCTCAATTCTAAGACTTCTACAGTCGCAGTTAGTTGTGTCATCACCGATTGCAACTCTTGACTTTATATCTTGGCTAGATCCCTATAAGAAACTCCAACAAGCAACCGTTGGTCTGACGCTACACAAACCAATAAGTGACCAACCGGATTAATCGCAGTAACAGTCAAAATTCTTCTTCCGTAGTCTGAAGCGACTTTAGGGTCATTGCCAACGTAGCAAACCTGGTCACCTCTCTGGAAACAAGTTGGCTTTGAAGACATAATGAGTCAGATAACACATCTGAAACTCATTGTTAGCTCTTGTCAAAGCATCAACATTCACCTTCAGAGGTAAAGATCAGATTAAGGTTTTTTCTGATAAAAGTTCAATAGAGTTAGTTGTCCATATTCTCACACCCGTCATATTCAGCCACCAATGCAGCTTCAATTAGCAGAGTCACCGCAAAGCTGCTGCTAATTCTGCACTCAATTGTCCATGACATCGCCCCGCAGCCTCTGTGATACGCTATGGAACACCTCAACGATGAGTTTAGGCGTGATGGGCTAAAAGGAGCGTAGATTTATATTGTTCTAAGAGATTTGAAGCAGTAGACAAGGCTTCACTTGTGAGATTCAGTAGCTCTAGTTCATCAAAGTCAATGTTGAAAACCAACCGTGCTAAAGCATCATTATTCGATGGATAGTGCATCTATCTGAAGATAGATAATTCAACATATAAATTTTGGCATTCCTGAATCTGCATCAGCTTATTTAGTTTCGTGCTGAAGGAAATAACCGTGCTAAAGCAGATCGCAAGTTGCTGTCCTAATTCGCCGCCTTCTAGCAATCAGCAACGCTCAGCCAGTAGCGGTTTGTAACAGTGCTAGAAACCGCTTATAGCATCGTGCGTTAAGAAGAAGTTGACATTCAACCCTTCACATTGGCGCTCAAGCTAATTAGCACTTTATTCTAAAGATCGAGCAATGCATTCAGCGGTATCTTCCAAGAGTAGGGACGAATCATCAGGGAAAAAATTCTCATAATACCCAGGCTCTATCGTCCACATGTTTTGCCCCTAAAGAGGTTTATTTTCTGAAGACGGAGTTGAGAGCGGATGACTGAGGGAAATTCAGAATTGTTTCGGGGTCTGCAAGTGCGAACGACAGCATTACCCGATCAACTGTTGCACCATGGTGTAGCGTTGCTATCAGTTGCCTTAGCCTTAGGAACTACTTTGCTGTTAGGCTCCTATCTTGAGACAACACCGACTTCACTATTTTTTGTCGCTGTGATGGTTAGTGCCTGGTATGGAGGGTTAAAGCCGGGAATCGTTGCGACGGTTTTGTCTACGCTTGCGATTAACTATTTTCTGACTGAGCCAATCTATGTGCTAAGTATCCCCGATTTAGGAACTTTAGTACGGCTAGGCGTTTTTGTGATGGCAGCGATTCTGATCAGCTCGCTCAATGCTGCACAACGACTCGCACAAAGAAGGGCTGAAGTAAATCTTAAGTCCCTGCGAGAAAGTGAAGCTCGGTTTGGCTGTTTAGCAGAGTCCAACATCATTGGGATGATGGTAGCGGAGTTGGACGGAGCCGTTCTAGAAGCCAACGATGCTTTTTTGCAAATGCTCGGCTATACCCAGGAAGAGCTGCGATCGGGGCGATTGCGTTGGAATGAGATGACCCCTCCAGAATCTTTAGAAGTGAGTAACAAAGCAGTTCAGGAACTGATTACGGCTGGAGCTTGTTCTCCATTTGAGAAGGAGTATGTTCGGAAGAATGGTTCTCGTGTTCCAGTTTTGCATGGGGCAATCATGACTGGCGAGACGACCATAACAGGGTTTGTGCTGGATTTAAGCGAACGTAAACGTGCCGAAGAAACACTTCAGCGCACGAATCAGACACTACAAACTCTGCTAGATGCTTGTCCAGTTGCCATTGCTTTTTTCGATCCACAAGGAATTGTCAGAGTGTGGAACCGGGCAGCCGAGCAAATCTTTGGTTGGAGCGCAGCAGAAGCGATCGGGCAGTTTATGCCGACCGTTCCCCATCGCCGCCAAGAATTTCTTGCCAGTATTCAAACCGTTTTAAGCGGACGATCGCTAAATGGATTAGAGGCTCAGCATCAGCACAAAGATGGGCGCATGGTGGATTTAGAGATTTGGGCAAATCTAGCGCATGATGCTGAAGGAAATCCAGGTTGCCTTGGTATTGCTTGGGACATTACCGAACGTAAGCAGGCAGAGAAAGCCTTGCGTCAAAGTGAAGCCAGGTTCCAAGTGCTCGTGAGCAATATGCCCGGAATGGTTTATCGCTATGCTCCCGGTGCTGATGGTGCGCCTACCTTTACCTACGTCAGTTCTGGTTCCCGCGAACTGGTTGAATTGGAACCCGAAACGATTCTTCAGAATTCAGATGCTTTCTTCAGATTGGTTCATCCCGATGATTTGCAATCCTTTCAAGATTCAGTAGCGATCGCCACTGAAAACTCTGCTGTCTGGCAATGGGAAGGGCGACTTATCACCCCATCAGGACACCTGAAGTGGGTTCAAGGTCGTTCTCGTCCACAGGAAACTGAATATGGAGAGGCTTGGGATGGTTTGCTATTTGATATCACAGAACGCAAACAAGCTGAAGAAGCTTTGCACCAGAGCGAAGAGCGGCTGCGCGTTGCCTTAAAAAGCTCCCCCATTACCGTTTTTAATCAGGATCAAGACTTGCGTTACACCTGGGTTTATAATCCAACGTTTGACTTCCACTCAACAGAAGTGATTGGTAAGCAGGATCAGGATTTTTTGCCAGAAGAAGATGCCACAATCCTCACTCGCATCAAGCGTCACGTTTTAGAAACAGGAAGCGGTGTGCGCGAAGAAATCAAAGTCACGATGCAAAATCAAGTTTTCTACTACGATTTGGCAGTTGAGCCATTGCAAGCTGAGGATGGAGAAACAGTTGGCGTTACCTGTGCTTCTGTAGACATCACAAAGCGAAAACAAATGGAATTGGCATTGCAGCAGAGCGAAACAACCCTCAATGCTTTAATTGCCAGTTCACCAATCGGCATTGCATTTTTTGATCGTGACTTACGCTATATCCATGTGAATGAAGCTTTGGCTGCAACGAACGGTATTCCCTTAAACGAACATATGGGACGAACACTTGGGGACGTACTGCCGCAGTGGGCACCCGCTATTACACCCGTTTTGCAACAGGTGATGGATACCCAAGAGCCATTGTTAAATCAAGAGATTGTAGGTGTCACTTATCCATCCGATCGGATGCGATATGCCTTGGTCAATTATTTCCCTGTTTGCCTGACCAATGGGGAGGTTTTGGGTGTAGGGGTGACATCAGTTGATATTAGCGATCGCAAGCGCATTGAGGACGAACGCAAACGAGTTCAGCAAGAACTCCAACAAACCTTGCAGACGTTACAGACGATCGTTGCTGCTTCGCCACTGCCGATTGTAGTGATTGAACCTGATATGACTGTGCAACTGTGGAACGCCGCCGCAGAGCAACTATTTGGTTGGAGTGAAGCTGAAGTTCTAGGTCAACTGCTGCCTCTAGTTCCAGAAGAAAAGCAGGAAGAATGTCGCCAGCTTCGAGAAGCAGTCACGAATGGAGAAGTCTTTTTTGGTGTGGAAACCTATCGCCGTAAGCGCGATGGCTCGAAGGTAATTCTGAATATCTCAGCCGCTCCACTGTATGACGATCCCGGTAGCGTTAATGCGATTTTGCTGATTTTGCAAGACATTACGGAACGACAGCGTGCAGAAGCCGCCCTGCGAGATAGTGAAGAACGGCTGCGGCTAGCATTAGTAGCAGCAGATCAGGGGCTTTACGATCTCAATGTCCAAACCGGAGATGCGATTGTCAGTCCAGCTTACGCTCAAATGCTGGGCTACGATCCAGATGAGTTTCAAGAAACCAATACTAAGTGGCGCGATCGCCTGCACCCTGATGATGTTGCGGTGGTCTATCAAGCCTATGAAGACTATGTTGCCGGAAAAATAGATACCTATCGAGTCGAGTTCCGTCAGCGCACGAAATCTGGAGATTGGAAATGGCTTCTTTCGATTGGCAAGATTGTTGCATGGGATACTGATGGGCAACCTCTACGAATGTTAGGAACTCATACTGACATGACTGATCGTAAACAATCTGAGGAAGCTCTACGACAGAGTGAGGAACGGTTGCGATTAGCATTAGATGCTGGCTGTATGGGAGCATGGGAATGGAATCTGGAAACAAACGTTCAGCAATGGGATGTGAATCAGTACAAACTATTTGGCATGGATAAAGACAGCAATCGGTTAAGTGCTGATGCTTTTTTCCAGTTCATTCATCCCGATGATCTGCCTCTTGCTCAACAACTGACAGAACAAGTGTTGGAGCAGGGAGGGAGTTTCCACACTGAATTTCGCATTGTTAGACCTGATGGAGGCGTGCGCTGGCTATCGAGCCAGGGAATTGTTGTTCAGGACAAGCACAATCAACCCGTTCGGATCATTGGTGTAAACTTCGATATCACTGAACGGAAGCGAGAGGAGGAGGAGCGGGAGCGGCTCTTAGCCAACGAACAGCTTGCAAGGCAGGAGGCAGAAGCCGCCAATCGCATTAAAGATGAATTTCTCGCCGTGTTATCTCATGAGTTGCGATCGCCACTCAATCCTATCTTGGGCTGGTCAAGGCTCTTGCAAACTCAGAAACTAGATGAACAGAAGACACGGCAGGCTTTAGCCACCATTGAACGAAACGCCAAACTACAAACCCAATTGATCGAGGATCTACTGGATGTTTCTCGGATTCTGCGCGGTAAGCTTGTGCTGAACATTACACCCGTCAGTCTGATTAACACCATCGAAGCTGCATTAGAAACAGTAAGACTTGCTGTAGAAGCCAAAGGAATTCAAATTCAAAGAACATTTAATCTGGATCTAGACCAAGTTATGGGAGATGCGGCTCGTCTGCAACAGGTAATCTGGAATTTGCTGACCAACGCCGTGAAGTTTACACCGGCCGGAGGAACCGTAGAGATTCGACTAGAGCAGAGCAATAACCAGATTCAAATTCAAGTCAAGGATACAGGTAAAGGCATCCGCTCTGACTTTTTACCCTACGTGTTTGATTACTTCCGGCAGGAAGACGGCACGACGACTCGCAAGTTTGGTGGATTAGGGTTGGGATTGGCGATCGTGCGTCACATCACCGAATTGCATGGTGGCACGGTCTGGGCAGAAAGTCCGGGTGAGGGCATGGGAGCTACGTTTACGGTGCAACTGCCTCTAATGCCATCCCCAGTCAGAGTTGATGAAGAAGATGAACCTTCAATCATCGCCAACCTGTCTGGATTGCGAGTTTTAGCCGTCGATGATGATAATGACATCCGCGAGTTGCTTGAATTCATCTTGCAACAAGCCGGAGCAGAGGTGCGTGTTGTGGCTTCTGCAACTGAGGCACTACAACAGTTAAAAGTGTTCTCACCAAAAGTACTGATTTCAGATGTGGGAATGCCTGATATTGACGGATATATGCTGATACGGCAAATCAGAACCCTTGCACCAGAGCAAGGAAAGATACCGGCAATCGCCTTAACTGCTTACGCCGGAGAAATTGACCAGCAACAGGCGATCGCCGCAGGTTTTCAGATGCACCTTGCTAAACCAATCGAGCCGGAGAGATTAATTAGCGGGATTACCAATCTTCTAAAGGAGAATAGCATCGGTGAACTTTAGCAGAATAACCTGGTAGCTTCTGAATTCACCAATTCATAACCGGAAAACCCCATGAGTAGCAATCAGTTATTCGATTAAATCGAGCAGGGTAGTAGAATCAACGATACTAAACACAACAACCTTTAGATAGAAAAGCTCATTCTTAAGTGAGAGTGAACTGAGCAACTCCAATGGTGAGAATGGAGTTGTTTCCTCTGTCCAATTTGTGATTGTTTGATGAACAGCCCGTCGTTTGAATCCGTTACTAATGGCGACCGCATCTTAGTGGTTGATGATCTGCCTGATAACTACGTTCTACTACAAACGGTTTTAGAGACTGAGGGTTATCAGGTCGAAGTTGCTGATAATGGTCATGCAGCACTACAAAGGATTGCATCTTATCCACCAGATTTAGTGTTGCTCGATGTCATGATGCCGGGGATGAATGGGTTTGAAGTTACTCGTCGGATTCGACAAAACCCATCTCTCCCGTTTATTCCCATCCTCCTAGTAACAGGCTACAGTGAACCTACGCCCGCAGATGGATTTGATGCCGGAGCCGATGGTTTCATTCGCAAACCTATTGACTTTGACGATTTACTTAAAAGAGTCCAGACAATCCTACAGCCCAAGCAACTCATTGATCCATAAGGTTAAAGGGGTAAGCAGGGGTTCAACACCCTCTTCGGTATCGGACAGAAGGGCAACTATAGTATTCAATTGCAGATGAAAAAAGATTGCCTAAACCGACAAGATTTAATTACTCTCTAATTCTTGTCAGTAATCCCTTAACAAACTGAACTTCAAGTCAAGCTTTTGCTACAGCAAGTATCATGAATAATTCGTATCAGGATAACTTTACTCTAAAGCATTTGATATTGAGTTCTAACTTAAAAGAGTTTTCACAGCGCATACAACATATTTGCTGCTTACTCGACTACGGGGAGATGACTGAAGAAGAAGCAGAAACGGAAATTGAGAAGCTTTATCAACAGTTAAAAGGAAGTGCAGAACACTTGAGAATTGAGTTTTAGCGTAGGCTTGTGTCACCAATTGGCGGTTGAGTATTTTCTAGTTTGATGAATTCACAAAAAAGGCAGTCCTCCTCAAGACTGCCCCATGACCACAACGGCGACGCGAACGCGCTACCATCGTCTTCATCGTTTAATACTTCTTTGACATCACTTGGTTAAAATTAAAGTGAAATCCTTTCGTAATTCTAACTTTGTCCTGTTTGAGTGATTTCACCAACGGGCCTGAACTAAGCGCTGATTGCTAACTCAGAGGAAAAGGTCACTGTTTGAGGAGTCAAATCAACCTCATTCAATAGAATAGTCGTTTCGTAGCCAATTCTACTCATTTCTAGCTCTGGTCCCATATCCATTTCAACTGCATAGGTCCAGCTACTCGCTTCTAGTTGGTAGCTCTTAATGGTGCCAACTCCGCCCGCAAACCTAACTCTCTCACCTTTGCGAAACTGGGGTACTTTTGTAATAGTTGCAGCCATAATGACCTCATCCTCGTGAAGTGATGTCCTCATAGCTAATGTTGTACTGGTTAAGCCAGCTTTTCTTTCTCTATCAAGAGCGTCACTTTTAATTGGGGATCGTATTACCTTAGAAGCAATTTACATTCGTGGCGGACTGTAGCAATCTCAAATTAACTGTAAAACTCTACAACACTATGTAGCTCCCCTACCGTTTGTGAATCTGCTCTTTTATTTGCGCTAAATCGATATGAGCATCTGCTACAGTCAGTAACGAGTCACTTGTCATGGAGCGAAGACTAACAACTTCTACCCGTACTCCCAGGTAGCTGACGTTATCACTGCATAGGTGAGCATTCCGTTACCACTGACTAAAATTTGTAAAAGGTGAATGATGGAGTGTTTAGATCCACTAACACCTACAATCGAATCTGCTCAATCTCATCAAGACTGATAGTATCTCCACGTCGGTCATAGAGTGCAGTAGTACGGATGTCTTCATGTGCTGCTATCCGTTGCGCTGAATCTCTGCTGCCGCCATTCCGAAGAAAGTTAGTGATGCCACTTGCTCGGAAGGAGTGGTTACATGCATCCGTAGTCACTCCAGCCCTGCTTGCCCGTCGCTTAATCATAGCCCATGCTTCCTGGCGCTGAAGGCGATCGCCCGTCAGCTTCCGGCTCTTACCAGGAGAGGTTTGAAAAAGGGGAGCATCCTTTTGCTCTCGTAAACCTGCTTCGTCCAGGTAAAGGTCAAGATATTCCTCAGCCTTGTGATGCACGGGCAGCTCATGATACCGGCCGCCCTTCTCGTGGAGTCGAAACCAATAGCGCTTTCCCTTGGGAAAATAGTCCTTCACGTTCATTCCTAAAACTGCACTGATTCGAGCAAAGCTGTAGAACATCGCGCCAATCAAGGCGCGATCGCGAAGCCCAATAACAGATGAAGTATCAATACTTCCTAGAAGCTCTACCATCTCTTTATCAGAAAGCACTGGGGTCTTCCCACACTTCACCCGATGTTTCACGCCTCGCACTTCTTCCCCTGCATTACTGCTCAAAACCTGCCCCTCTACTAACCAGGCAAAAAGAGAGCGAATTGCAGAGAGATGCTGGTTGACCGTTGGTGGAGAGCCTAGATGACGTTCTATATAGGCAGCGATCGCCAGTGAACTTATATCCGTAAGTTCCATTCCCCGTCCTTCACACCACTCAAGGAACTGTCTGATTGCCTGTGCATAAGCTGCTCGTGTGTTTTCATTGCGAATGCTAACCAGGAAGAACTCGACAAAGCGGCGGCTTGCTCGCTCACCCGCATTCAGAACGATTGGCGGAATAGCAGAACGAACATCTTTGTACGTTACGGAATGAGAAGAATGTATTACAGGTTCGTGAACCATAAGCGCCCTTTGAAAGAGGTAAATTTCTTACGGGTAGAGACTATTACATAAAGAGGGATTATGTAAGAGAAAAATGTCGTGAAGAGGCTGGTGACGATGGATTAGGGAAATAACAAACTTCTACCAATGCTCCTCTTTGAGAGCTGTCGGCAGAGTTATAGATAGTCTGCTGAACAATTGACTGCTATGGTCAACACCATGCCTCGACAGTCATCTCTCTTTCTCGATAGTCACTACGCCGATTTTCTGGATGGGCTAAAACAGCGTATCCGGTCGGCTCAAGTGAAGGCGGCACTTGCAGTTAATCGTGAGCTAGTCTTGCTCTATTGGCAGATTGGACAGGAGATTCTCAGTCGCCAACAAAGGAATGGCTGGGGTGCGAAGATAATTGACCAACTGGCGAAAGACCTAAAACGAGAATTCCCTGATGTTAACGGCTTTTCGTCTAGGAATCTCAAGTACATGCGAGCGTTTGCAGAGGCGTATCCCGATGAGCTAATTGTGCAAGAGGTGCTTGCACAAATTCCCTGGTACCACAACATAGCTCTGCTAGAAAAGCTGAAATCTAGGGAGCAGCGTCTATGGTATGCCCAAGAGACGGTGAGTAATGGCTGGAGCCGCAATGTTTTGGTACTTCAAATTGAGAGTAACTTGTATCAGCGCCAAGGAGATGCAATCACCAATTTTGATCGCGTCCTTCCCTCTCCTCAGTCCGATCTAGCTCACCAGCTCATCAAAAGTCCCTACAATTTTGATTTTTTGACCATCAGTAAAGACGCTTACGAGCGAGAACTTGAGCGTGGTTTGACTGATCACATTCGTGACTTTTTGCTAGAGCTTGGGCTTGGTTTCTCCTTCCTGGGCAGTCAATATCCTTTAGTGGTGAGTGATAAGGAATATAGACTCGACCTCCTCTTCTATCACGTCCGACTTCACTGCTATATCGTGATCGATCTCAAAATGGGCGAATTTGAGCCGCAGCATTCAGGACAGATGAGCTTTTACGTGGCTGCTGTCGATAACTTGCTTCGGGGCGATCGCGATGATCCCACAATCGGTATTATTCTCTGCAAATCAAAAGACAAGACAATAGTAGAGTATGCGCTTCAGGGAAGCCAGCAGCCCATTGGCGTTTCAACCTATCAACTTCAAGTTCAATTGCCGCCCAACATTCAAGAAAATCTTCCTACCGTTGAGCAACTTGAGATGGAATTGAGCAATGCTGTAAAGGCAGTTGAGGACAATCCAGAAGACGAGTAACAGGAAGTTCAGTAGTTTTGCTTTGCTTGTTCGGAAATCCACACTACATCAAGCGGAACCATTTGTACTAATACGCTATATATTGACCATAACTAAATTAGCTCTGTTGAGGATAAAAAGCGATGGCAGCAAAGCTTTCTTTCTTTCCAGTAGACAATGGGGACATGACGCTCATCAAGTTTGATAGCGGTAAAACGATTCTGATCGATGTTAAGATTCGCACTGCTGCTGATGATACCGAGGACGACACTCCCGACGTGGCATCTAAATTAAGAGAACGTCTACAGAAGGATCAAAAGGGGCGTTATTACGTAGATGTATTTCTTTTAACTCATCCTGACCAAGATCACTGTTCAGGCTTATCCAAGCACTTTCACTTAGGCTCCCCACCCGACTACAATAAGAAGGATGATAAGATTTTCATCCGGGAAATTTGGTCATCCCCAATTATCTTCCGCAGAAAAGAACGGCAAGCTAAAGCGGAAGGTATCGTTTTATGTGACGATGCCCTAGCCTTTTGGTCTGAGGCAAGACGACGAGTAACCTACTTCCGTGAACACAGTAAAAGTGATATCGGAGATGGCAATCGGATCTTGATCTTAGGAGAAGATGAAGATGGCAAGACCGACAATCTATTGGACATTGTCATCAAAATTGATGAACTCATTACCACGATCAATGGTGTACAAGATTCGTCTATGACTGCGAGGTTGTTAGGGCCTCTGCCAAAATCGAATGACGAAGATGAAGAAGAAGCATTAGAAAAAAATCGTTCAAGCGTCATCTTGGCTTTTTCTTTTAATATCAACCAAACTACCGATGTCTGCCGTTTTCTCACTGGTGGTGATGCAGAAGTAGCAGTTTGGGAAAGGCTTTGGAAGAAACACAAAAATAAAGGCTGGCTTCAGTACCATATTCTTCAAACTCCCCATCACTGTTCCTGGCGTTCTCTCTCTTCTGATAGCTGGAGTGATTTAGGTGAGAATGCCAAGGTTAATCAAGATGCCCTCAACGCTCTTTCTCAAGCCAAGGATGGGGCACACATTATTGCCAGCAGTAAACCAGTAAAAGCAGAAGATTCTGATCCTCCGTGCATTCGAGCAAAACGCGAGTATCAATCTATTGTTAAGCGGGTCTCTGGTGCTTTCAAATGTACAGGAGAATATCCGAGTGAAGGTAACCCGGATGTCATGGAATTTGAGATTACCGAGAACGGCCCTCGACTACAAAGCCAATCAATGAAGGCACCCGCAATCATCTCAAGCGGTGCGATCGGAAGACAGCCCTTATCTCACGGTCAATCGCTATTGCAATAACCAAGGAGAATGTCTTCTGGATACTGTAACAAACAAAGCGATAAGAAGGGCAATCCAGTCAATTGCAGATCTCTATTTAGTAGAACAAATCTCTAACATCGAAGTAAATTCTGAGACTGGAATAGTAAAGGTCACAGCCTACATCAATCTGGGGCTTCCTTTTCAGTGGCTTGCCCAGGGACAAAGCCCTAATGGTGTTCTGGCTATTGAACCCGTCACTTTTTCCTTCCCCCCAACTTATCCAGTTCATGCTCCAACGGTCATGCTTCGGGATGATTTTAATCGTGCTCTTGCACATGTACAACCAGGAGCTGCAAGCGGGCCTGTTTTCCCCTGCGTATATGAAGGAAATGTAGATGAATTACTGCATTCAGAGGGACTTGTTGCCATTGTAGATCAGGTGGTTTCATGGCTTGAAAATGCCGCGTTGAACAAACTTATCGATCCTCAGCAAGGATGGGAACCAGTTCGCCGGGACAACCTTAAAGATTTTGTCATTGCTGATGCTCAGCATTTGAAAGGGCTGATCTCAAGACGTGAAGAGTACTTTTTCTTTCCCTTTGAATATACGAAGATCACTTCATCTGACAGTCAAAAAGAATTCTGGATTCACGGTGAAATAGGCACTAAGCAGACCAAACTTAATAGTGAAATAAATGAGCTGTTCTCCTACTGGAAGCCTGGTAAACACCTTCTTTTTGGAAAGAGCCTTGCTCTGGTGATTACGCCAGGGAAACTCCCCTCAGGAAAGCTTATAGTTGCAGACCAATATCGGCCAGAGACAGTTACTAATTTTACGGAACTCTCGGAGCGTGCCAAAGAATATGGTTGTCTCAATGCACTTCAGGCAGGCTTTCAGTCATTAACGAACCGTTTGAAAGGTTTTCAGACACTTAAAAACGATGGAATTCCACTAGTGCTAGTTCTTTGTGTTCGTCGTCCCTATCCTCTCATAGGAGACTCCTCGAATATTGAACTTGTCCCTTACACCTTAAACATTCATGCTCCAACGCTCTTACCGCAGGAAGGTTCAACTCCTGTATTTCCTACTGGTCATCTGCATTCGATTACGCCAAAGTTGCTTCACGCACTATCTGGCGAAGCATCACTCCCTGATAACCGTGATCTAGTTCTCCTAGGCTGTGGAAGCCTTGGTTCAAAAATAGGAATCCATTTAGCTCGATCTGGTAAAGCTCCCAGAAATGCCATCGATAAAAGTTACTTGTCTCCCCATAACGCTGCTCGTCATGCGTTGCTTCCTGACTCTGTAAACAATCATCTTGTATGGCTTAAATCGAAAGCAAAGGCCCTCTCTTCAGCGATCGCTGGGCTTGGTCAAGATACAACTTCGTTTACTGAAGATATTACCAAAGCAGTAAGTGACACGAAATTACTCAGAAAATTGATACCTCACAAAACTTGGAGCATTATTAACGCCACAGCCGCCCTTCCTGTGAGGGAAGCTCTGGTGTCGGTAGGCATAAATCATCTTAAAGCACGAATTATTGAAGTAGCTCTTTTTGCCAACGGGCACGTCGGCACTCTTACGGTTGAGGGACCAGAACGAAATCCTAACTCAGTAGATTTAATCGCCCATTTCTATGAAACTGTTCGCCAAGACGCGCATCTTCGTGACCTAATCTTCACTAAGGACAGCCCAATGCAACAGCGATCCATCGGACATGGATGCAGTTCGACCACGATGGCTATTTCTGATGCTCGAATATCTTTATTTGCTGCTGCTATGGCTGAAGGAATTGCAAAGCTGCGAACCGACAACTTTTCAGATAGTGCTGGAAAAATCTTACTAGGAGAGTTGGCAGATGAAGGAATGGGTTTGCGATGGCGCTCTATCACTGTATCTCCGGTTAGAATTATATCAACTGAAGGCAAGTCTTCTTGGACTGTCCGGCTCTCAGAACATGCTCACCAGCAAATTTTGGAAGAGTGCGCTCGTTATCCCTCGGTTGAGACAGGAGGCATCCTGATGGGCAGAGTCTCAGAAAGCCAACATGCGTTTCTTGTGACCAATATCCTTCCAGCTCCGCCCGATAGTCATCGTTCTACCTCTAAGTTCAACTTGGGTAGGAAAGGGGTGAAAATTCAAATTGAAGAATATGTTAAATCTTGCAACTATACCTTATACAGCTTAGGCACATGGCATAGTCATCTTGGTGACTCTCGCCCTTCACAAGCTGACTTTCAGACAGCGACAACACTTGCAGACGGACGAGTTACCCCCTCTGTTATGCTGATTCGATCGCCAACAGAGTATCGTGCAATACTTGCTACAAAAGAGTAAAGCCACTCTCTATCTATCCTCAAATCGCTATGTCGAATGAGCAAAAAACACTAAAGCAACAAAACAGCTTACAAATTGGTGCTTATGTAGTAATCAATGTCCTAGTTTTTTGGGGCTTAGCTAACGGAATTGGAATTAACTTTCAGGATTCAAATTCCTTGCCAGAGCAGCTATTTACATCAGCGTTATGGTCGGTCGTCATTGGTACGTTGACCACAATCTTAAGTGGTCAAATGGATCAAAACTTCAAATATTTCTTGATTTTTTGGAGACTGAAAGATAGGCTTCCTGCATGTCGAGCCTTCTCATATTTTATGATTCAAGATCCGAGAATCGATCCTAAAACTATTGAAGCAAAGTTGACTACTATCCCCACTGATCCAACTGAACAAAATCGCACTTGGTACAAAATTTACAAGAAACATCAGGACAAAAACTCTGTCATAGATGCCCATAAGAATTTCTTGCTTACAAGAGAGATCACTGGGCTAAGCTTTCTACTTTTAATCACACTAGGCTCAGCAAGCTTCTTCCTCTTTCCTAGTTGGAAACTAAGGATCTTTTATTTAATTGGCCTTCTAGTTTTATTCCTTCTAGCCTCTCAAGCAGGAAGAAACTATGGTGCTAGGTTTGTGACAAACGTTCTCGCTGAGGAATGTACCGATACGAGTACAAGTACAGCAAAACCATAAATTCCTCAGTTAGCTTATGATGTTTACGAATTTGCAATTCCTACTTCAGATCAAAATCCTTAGAGAGCTCTTTCAATAGCTCATTTAGTTTTGTGAGCGCCTCTTCTGAGGGGCGTGATTCTCCGGTTAGTTCAATTCGCACTTTGAATTCGAGTTCCAGTTCACTTTCCGTTGCTGCCCGTTGGAGATCATCAAGTTGCTCCTCAAGGTTCTGGATCTCGTTGGTCTTGTCCGGTTCCCCCACTCGGTGTGGGGTTAGGGGGGTGGGGAGCCGCGTTGGGAGCGCAGGACGGCAAAATCGTCTGTCACTCAGAAACACAAACTCTCAAGCCGTCCGAGTACCCAATACAATCAATCAGCGGAGCAGAGCGACGGCCCTATCCAGTGCGGCGGGAATCAAAACCTACGCTACCTCTGCCTCCCTCGCTTCTTCGCTCGTTTGCTCGATTGAGCATGAAGATAGAACTCAATCGTGCGCTGATGCTGTTCAGGATCAGCACGAGTTGCAACCCAATCGGAGAGAAGCTCCACATTGTAGAGAATCGTGCGGCGGCCAGAATTTACGTACACCCAGTGAATGCCCTCAATCAGAAACTTCTTCTTAAGGCGATAATTCTTCAGGCAGGAGGGTGAAAGCCCAATCAGTTTAGCAGCATCGGCTGTTTTTATCCATGCTGAGTGAGTTGTTGTGGGCTGATTAGCCGGTGCTGCTGGAGATGTGCGAAGCCTGGTCATGTATCTTCCTGGTTGAAGCAGAACCCAATGCAAAAAACAAAGTAGAAAGCATTCTCCTCAGCACTTTTCAACTTCGGAGATTTGTAGCAATCCAGCTTTGAGCCTCCTCTGGATCTAGATCCGTTAATTCAGTCAAGAATTTGTAGAGCACCCAGGAAAGATCGTGTCGTAGGTCACTAATCGCCGCGTCAATGTCTTGCATATCGCTTTGCAAATCAATCACCTGATCGCGTAGGTCTCTCTCCGCCAAAGCATCAAGAAACAAATTGCGTGCGTATTCATGCAGACTCTGCCGTTGCGAGAGACCTTTCTTCTTCAGCTCATTGGCAAGTGTGCTGTCAATCCGAAAACTAATTGTTGTAGACGAAGGTTGTTTCTTCATCGAAAAAAACATGCAAGCACGGTAAAAGCCTTGATGGTGATGCAATGAGGAGTGTGAAAATCGAATCTGTGTGCAGCGTGCAAGCACCCTACAGGCAACACAGAGTGAGGATTGCGAGGATCGCACGAGAGGTGCATCAGGTGTCCTCCCAATCCAACTCTTTCCTTCCGCTTCGTTCTCTAGGAATGTTCTCAGGAAGAGAACCAAGTCCAGTTCACAAATAGTGATATTGTGATTAGCTAAGAACCTTTCCTTCTCGATTTCCTCGAATAGATTCCGAAGAAAATTTCCCACAGGCTAGGACTAGGATTAGCGGTGCGTTTTACCGATGCATCTCCTGAGTCAGTCTGTACCTGCGGCAGGTTTACATCTCTGATGTGGGTGCGGGACAAATCAGCTTGGAACAGTCGAGCTTGGTTCATCTCAGAGCCAGAGAGGTCAGCGTTTGTGAGGTTTGCAAAACTCAAATCAGCATGGGACAAGTTTGTGTCATTGAGTAATGCATCACTTAAATTTGCCCCGATTAGCCGTGCTCCACTCAAGTTTGATTCAGAGAAAACGGACTCGGAGCAATTGGCATAATCAAGCACTGCATTGCTGAAGTTTGCGCCTGTGCAATCTGCTTCAGTCAGGTTTGTCGCTCGAAGAATTGCGCGACTCAGACCTGCTCCTTCAAGTCGTGCCTTGCTTAAGATGGCTTCTTCAAGGTTTGCTCTCGCGAGACACGTATGACTCAGATCTGTTGCTGAGAGGTTGACTCCTTGCAGATCAACCTGAGTCAAATTTGCGCCTTTTAGCAGTGCCTCATGCAGGTTGAGCGCCTGTCGCAAATTAGCTCCCTGAACATTAATGCTCGATAGGTCAATGCCCCTTAGATCCACAGCCAAAAACTGAAGTCGTCGGAAGTCCCGATTTCCACCCTGATACCGCTTGTGAAACTCCCAGTCACGAATTGAGGCTCTACAGAAGCATTTTCGGTACAGTTTGAGGCACAGCAGCCAAAGGTTCAGGAGCGGGAAACGAGGTTCAGGAGGGGAAGAACGCATTCTAGGGAACGATTCCGAGCGCGATCGCGGCTTCGGTAATCCTGGTAAGAAGGGTTTGCGAAAGCTCATGGACAGACTCCTGAAGTTCAGAGATGTATTGAGAGCAGCGTTGTGCGGTTTGCGGGTGAGACAAAAGTTTTTGGGTTGCGGTCTTACCAAGCAGGTATCTCCCGGTAAACGAGAGCGTTTTCAGCGGTTGCGTTAGCTCTTCGTCGGAAATCTGAGGCACAGGAGGGCTAAGCGCTTTCAGCAGTGTTTGAACCCCTTGGGCTTCCATTTCAAGCGCACGGATTTCGATCGCTACCCCGTGAAGGAGCAACTGAATCTGTGGGGGATGGTGCTGAACACCCAGAGTCTGAAGAGAACCCAAGGCAGCGCTCGCATTATTGTATGAGGCAGAGATCTTCCAGTGGTGGTAGCCGAGTACAATGTGAGGTCTCGTCTTCCAGTGGCATCCGCCCGACGTTTCGTATCTCTCAATCAGCTCGATAAGGGGTGGGTAAGCACAGCTCCCCGATCGCCGCATCTGCTCAGCACAAAGTGAGAGAAATCGAAGTTGATGTTTCAGCGTTTCGTTACTCGATACAGAACTTTCCTCAGTCATCATGGTTTGTGTGCGATCGACAGGACATAAGGTAATTTTGATGAGACGTTAGCGGCGATTTCTCAGTCCCCGCTCAATGGCTCGAAACATCTCTTCTCTGATCTGGTAGAGGGAATCGTCGTAGCTCAAGGCTACGTCTTTACGCTTTGCGTAAGTTGCAAGGTTGTAAGCAGCAACTCCACTCGTTGTCAGACTGATGACAAAGAAAAACACGGCAAAACCAAGGGATGCCCATTGTCCTGTGACCAGCCTTGACCAAAAACTCTCATGAGCTACACGACTCAGTTCCAGCCCCGACTTGACATTCCCTTGAACATCGAAATGTGCGGAATAAATTTCGCCTCTTGTCTCCTTGAGGAAAATAAGGGGTCCAAGCTGGTTAATCTGAGCATTGATCGCCTCTAGGTTCGTATCAATCTGCTGTTCAAGCTGAGCTACTTCGTCACGTGCTCGATCTGCTTTTCTACAAATCGGCAGGAGCGAATCATCAACCTGCGTCCAATTGCGATCGCGCTCAGCCCAAGTGCCATAGGCACGGTTGTAAAGCAGATCTCGATTCGGAGCGCCTGGTGGCAGTGCTTCCAACTTTTCTACAACGTCATCGCACTCAGCCTGAAGCGACAATACATTTTCTTTTTGACGCAGAGCGTTTTCTCGCTGAAGTGAAAACTCAGCGAGAAAACGCTCCTCAATTAATTCCTGTGCTCTCTCTTCAGCAAGCATCGACTGATTAAGCAAAAGCTCTGTCCCTGGTCCAGCCGTCAAACTCAAAATCAGATTGAGAGCCGTAAATCCCCAGAGTGCAACCTTGGCTCCAGGACGATCTCGTGCAGTTCGAGACACGACCGCAACGCCAACCTCATTACTTACAACCAGAAGTAAGACCCCTGTCACTGCGGTAAGTCCTGTACTGATTAAACCCATGCCCGCAAAGCTAAATTGTAGGAAGGGATAGGTTGTTAGGATATTGATCAGGGTTGCGGTACTGACGATAGTTGCAGTACTTTTTGCATCCTTGGTCAAGGTATCATCTACATGAGCAGAACCGTGAAGCGTATTTGAATCAACCCACAGAAGTTGCTTAATTGTTCCCAGAAGTTTGTTTTTGAGCGGCTTTGACGAAAGGTTAGGCTCTTTGTTAGAAGCAGCAAGTTTCCTTAGCGGCGCGTATTCTGGCTGCATTTCTAGCCACTCTATAAAGTCCTCAGGATGGCATTCAATCTCCTGAATAAATCTTTCAATCAAGGGAAATTGAGACATGGCAATTATGAGTGTAGTGAGTAGGAGAGAAATACTTATTTGATGCGTCTGAGATATTTCTTCTTTGGCTTAGGACGAGTTGGCTTATTTCTTCTTTGGCTTAGGACGAGTTGGAGGTGTGTGAGTTGAGCTACTCTCACGTTGCACGGGAAGCCCCAGTGCTTTTCTTTCTTCCTCTGACCAAGGTTTCAGTGTGAGTGACGGATCGGTCTCGCTCACTCTAAGGTATGCAGAAAAGTCCTGAATCCGTTCAACCCGTCGCTCCTGAATCTCTTGCCAAGAATAGGTGTGGCGATGAATCCCTTTATCAGAAGCGATGAAATAGGCTGTTAAACCATTTTTAGGTCCAGGTTGGGGAAGATTCATATCCATCAGTTCCTGTGGCATGACAGTACGACGAGTCGCTCTTTTGTAGTTTGTGCCATTGGAACTGCTGACTTCCTTGCCGTAGGAGGTTGATTCGTTGTACCCCTGCTCTACATATTCGTACTCGCCGATATACTCAGAGATAATCTTTGCTGAATCTGAGTCCAGTCCAAGAATAGCTTTGTGGCGGCACGTGCCAAAGATCAACTTGAAGCGGGATTCCCCATACTCCTTGATAAACTCAGCGACACTGTGAAAAGCTATAACCACACAAATCCCTGCTGAGCGACCCAAGCCAACAATATTCTCCAACCTATCAAATCTTGCTCCAGTGCTCGCCTCGTCAATAAAGATCCATACCCTACGATCTGGCTCATCAGAAGAGAGGTTGTTCAAGCAAGCGACTACAAATCGAAAGAGGAGTGTATTTGTTTTCTTGATCGTGTCTTGGTAGAGATGGTCAGAGCCAAGCACAAGAATGTATTCATCTTTAATCCAATCCTTAAAGGTAAACGTTTCCTTGGCATTCTCCCATCGGGCAGCGATCGAGTTAAATTGCTGAAGCCGTGACTGGATTGTTGTCAGCACTTCGTTCTGACCCTGCTTTTTACTCTTGAAAAACTCATCATACGCACTAGGTTGAGGGTGATGCTTGTGAATCAAGTCAGCAAGATCTTCCTTGTTGCTCACAGCAAGGATGAGATCACGGAGTGTCCAGTTACCTACCTTTGCATGTTGCAGACTAATGATTGCTGCGGTGAGTACAATTCTTCCCGCATCATTGAAATACCTATTATTGTTATTTCCGTCCTCTTCATCTGGTATCAGAACAGCAGCAAGTTCAGATGCCATTGCATCTCCCTCGATCTCGTGCCCGATACGCCATGCTGTACATCGTTCATCGAGTGGGTTTAGGATCTTGTATGGAGCACCAAGAGCTTCTAAAAACGGCACAATATCCCGCTTAGAGTCAAACACGAGGCCCCTCACATTTGGAACGACACCGATTTCGGTGAGCGTGGGAGTCATCATCATTTCTAGTAAGGTGCTCTTGCCTGTTCCGATATTGCCGATGATGCCAAAGTGAAGGGGTTCATCCTTCTTCTCAATCACCAAGGCACCCCACGGTAAACTCCTTTGTCCTTTTTCACTCAATAACTGTTCAGCAGTCGGTCTTGGCTGCTGTAATTTTGCGCCTCGAATAACTTTATTCCAGGGAATTGTATTGGATCTGATCAACACAAAGCCTAAAAGCAAAGCAGTAAAGATTGAGAGTAGAAATGCAAGTTGCAGCGTAATTGCAGGAATAAAAACAATGCTTGCCACAAAAACGGCTATCCCTACCCCTGCAACATGAGCAGCAGGAAACATCGAAGCTGTAAAAGCGGTTATTAAACCTCTCCAGCTCAAACTCCTCCTTGAGAGAAAAGCTTCAGTTGTCTTTGCAATACCAAAGAGGGCGATTGCAACACAGAAGATACCGACCAAAGCTCCAATCCAGTTTGCTGGATTCCACTGACTAAGCTGAAAGCGAATGAGCAGCGAAGCTGTAACCGTAGCTCCCAACCAGTAGAGCAGAGGGGCAAGTACCACAGCGATCCCCATGAGGATGCCCCACGTTATCAAGCGTTCCATTGTTTATTCCTCCTAAGAAAAACGAGCCTGATTAGTAATGTCAGCGGCTCTTAAGTCGGGGTATATCCAGCCAACAAAGAGGCGATTGATGAAAAGAAATAGGCTGGTAACAACAGTTAACCAGTGAGGGGTGTCGGTGTAATGAAGCAATCCGTAATACATCGAAACACCAATAAATGGAGGAAGGAGTAGATTCCAAACTCCAATGATTAGCCATCTCAGTCCACACACAAAGATTTGGAGCGGGAAGAACTTAAACGAATCGCATTCGTGAAAGAAGCCATCGGCATAACGGTAAAACCAAAAGGTGAGGAAGAGTAGAAGCCCAATTCGGAAGAAACTATTGTTGAGATATTGGGCTGCAAGAACAGCAGCAATCCACGGATAAAGAAAATACCAGAGGATAATGAGACCAGGAGTAATAAAGCAAAGGCGAAAGAATTGAATCATATCCTCCCCTTGGGGCAGAATCTGGTGAATTAGCGTCGATGGTAGGGTATAGTGAGTGATCTTGTGACTCGTCGAATGAGAGATTTGAGAAAAGAGTCGAAACAGGTGGAAGAGTAAACGGCTGATTGCTAGCCATGAGAATCACGAGCGCAACGAGCGTAGCAACGAACGCTCCCGCGAAAAATGAACCGAGGCAGTAACGGAGAAACATACCAAGCGAAACAAAATTCTTCGGACCTTGAGATGCCCTTTCTCGAAGAAGATTGGCAACGCGGTCAGCAGCAAGTCGCAGATCGTAGGCAGTCGCCTTAAAGTCACTGAGGTCTTGTTGAAATCGCTCAAACTGCTCTGGCAAAGGTATCACAGCAATTTGACACTGAGTGACCACCAGAAGGGACAAGAACATCGGATCATCGGGTTCTACTCCTGTGCGCTGGATGATCTGTAAGATTTTTGATTTCTGCTCCTCGCTCTGCCCCTCTAAAACGAGATCAATAAGGTAGCGATCGCGATTACGCTCTGATTCCTGATTGTGTGGATTTTGGGAGTTATGCTGATTCTGCATGATTGAACAATCCAGTGCGTTCTATGCCAGCAAAAACGTCTCGCATGAAATTCTTAATCCGTTGCCTTGAAACAAGGCTTAAGCTCTGGTGAGCAAGGGCATCGGTTAAAGTGAGTTGATGCGCTTCGACAAAGTTTCGCTCGGCGTAAGGGAATTTAGGCAAATCAATGACAGAAACTTGATACTCACGAATAGCATCCTGAATTTCTTCATCCTCATCTACATGCCTCCAGTCATCGCAGAGACCCCAGTTTCTAACTAGAACGTGGGGCATCCATTCACCCAGGTCGCGCAGCGTTTTGCTGAAAAATTTGACGGAATCATATCCACCGTTAGTGACATACCAGTGGCAAAAACTCACCCCATGTTCCTGACCTAATTCGTACAGACCATCTTCGATAAACCATGCCCGTAACGCTTCGTGGACGTTAGCAGGCAAATTGGCAATCACGAGAGATTCGATCGCACTGCTAAACAGTCGGTCTGCTTTCGACCGCTGAGTCGGATCTTCAGTAAAGTAAGCAAGAATGGTTTCTACCGATGAGCGGTAGGTACGGGCAACATCTGGGGTCTCACGATCGCACTCCGCAAGTACGAAAGTAATGGTGTAGGCTAAGCAAAATTCAACCAGACTTCGACTCGTAAGCGATTTACCTACACCACCCTTGTTGCCCCCAATCAGATGGAGACGTGCCATAAGAGCAATGACCTCTTTTGTGGTTAACTTAAGTTTGAGAACTGCGATTCGATATCGTCATCAGATATCGTCTTACGATTGGTAAGACGTGCTTGACGATCAGGGGAAAGCTTGGGATTCGGTTTTTGAGGAGCAGGTAGTAAAGCCGAACGAGATGGAGACTTAGCAGGTTTCGCTGAAGCAGTACCCTGCTCTTTTTTGGCCTTCGCCATGTACTTTCTCAGCGTTCCAGCCGTAATGCTGATTCCTGCCTCAGAGGAGATAAGTTCTACAAGTTCGTCGTAGGTATAGCCCTTATCGTGGGCGCTCTTTAGGTGTGGATACCATGTAGCGATTAATTCCATATGGGTTGATCTTGTTCGGTTCCTGCGAGTTTTTGAGGGTAAATCAGCCAGTTTCTTGAAAAAGGCTTCCTGGTAGTTTTCCCCATCATCAGAAGCAGGTTGGGAATGAATAGCCATATCATCAGGATTAGATAATCAATGACTGGACGTAATCGGTAAGTTCCCTCTCAGACGGGTAGATTCATTCGCTCTGAAATCATCAGCCAAATCAAAGAAGTGTAAATACCCCTCGAACTGTTTCAGATCGTTCTTTGTTTGTAGTTCAGTCAGCATTTCTCTCTTCTTCGTTTAGTTATTCCTGTGTCGGTTGGTAGTCAGTGAGCACTTATATACCGTGATAGCAACGTGTTGTCTGGCTTAATGTCGGACTAATGTCGGACTTTCTTCCGACACGGTAAGAAGGAAGAATTGCTGGAAATGCGACATGAGAGAAATAGCCCGATGAAACATAGGAATACGTCAGTATACTGGCCAGTCTAGTAACAAAAACGTTCCTATTTAAGAAAGATATTTAGGAGAATCTACGGATTCCACGACCTTTCCTTGAAGAATTCCAAAGAGCACGCTGGAAAAAGTTTTTCATGCATTCAGAGAATAGAAATAGAAGAAATCGTTCGCTGAAAGTTCGTGAAAATAAGAAGGAGGAAGTGAAAAGAGTATTTAATCGGAATAACACGACCATAGGCAGGCTTGCTGAAGAATTGGAGCGTAGCCGAGATACGTTAAGTAGATTCTTTAATGGTCATTCAGTAGACCGAACGACCTTTGAAGAAATTTGTTCAAAACTAGGGCTTAATTGGCAAGACGTTGCTGACGTAGAGGAACCAGAACTTCGTCAAGATTGGGGCACTGCACCTGATGTAACCTCTTTGCTAGGACGTGATAGAGAGCTTCATACCCTTAAAAAATGGATTACAACCGATCGCTGCCGTCTTGTTTCTATTCTTGGCATGGGTGGTCTCGGTAAAACGAGTTTAGGCACCCTAGCGGCAAAGACATTTGTGCCTGATTTTCAGTACGTAATTTGGCGGTCGCTTCTGAACAGACCACCCCTTGAGCAAATCTTGCTTAGTCTTATTACGTTCGTTTCAAACGAGAAGGAAAGTAAACTACCAGAGACAAGTGATGCACAGCTAGAGCTGCTGCTTCACTACCTGCAAAAGCATCGCTGCCTCATCGTGATTGATAATCTCGAAAGGATTTTGGAGGGTGAATTTCCCCACGTTGTTTACCGTTCGGGCTATGAAGAATACAGTCAATTTCTTCAGGTAATTGGTCAAACTGCTCATCAAAGCTGCTTGCTTCTGACAAGCCGTGAAGAACCCCAAGAACTTTCACGATTAGAGCAATTAGAGCAGGTTTGCACATTACACTTAGCCGGCTTACCTGCACTTGAAGCAAAAGAGATTTTTACTAAAATTGGCTCCTTCTCCATCCAGTCAGATGATGAGTGGAATAGGCTTATTGCTTTCTATAATGGCAACCCTCTCGCTTTAACCTTTGTCGCACGACATATTAAAGAGGTATTTTTTAGTAATATCACTACATTTCTTGAGGCTGAGAAGCATCTTTTTCCTGATATTTGGCAGTTGATTAATGAGCACTTTGAACGCCTGACCGAAGAAGAGCAGGAACTTTTGTTCTGGCTTGCTATTGCGAGTGAACCAATGTCTTCTACTGACCTGAAGGCAAATATCTTAATTCGGGCAAGAAAAGATGCCGTTGAATCGACTTTGAAGTTGTTGACGCGGCGGGTACCATTGGAAAAACAAGAAGCCGATCGCACGTTCTCGCTTCAGCCCATGCTAATTGAGTTTATGCTCGAAAAGCTCGTTCAACAGGCATGTGAAGAACTTCTAGATAAAAATATAGCGCTTCTCAAAAGTCATGCCCTGCTTAAAGCCGAAGCAAAAGAGTACGTGCGGGAAACGCAGATTCGCTTGATTGTGAGAGCGATCATTGAGAGGCTGTCTCCGAGATTCGATAGCGACAAGGCGTTTGCAGCCTATCTTCAAGACATTCTATCTTCGCTTCGTAATCACAGTGAACACCAAGCAGGATATGCATCCGGCAATATCATCAATCTCCTCTGCTGTCTGAGTAAGACTCACTCTAAAATTACGCTCAGAGGCGCTAATTTTTCTCATCTCTATATTCGAGAAGCGTATCTTCAGCAGACTGAATTGCAAGAAGTGAACTTCTCAAACTCTAGCTTTGTCCACTCCACGTTTACACAATCGTTCGGCACGATTATGTCGGTAGCATTTAGTGTCGATGGAGAATATCTTGCTATTGGTGAGGGCAACGGTGTTATCCAAATATGGAACATCAAAAGGAGACAGCTCATTCGATTGCTCCGGGCAAATGAGAATGACAGAATTTGGTCTCTTGCATTTAGCCCAGAGAGCAACATGCTTGCCAGCGGAAGTGAAAGTAAAGCAATCCGTCTCTGGAACATTCACACCGGACAATGCCTCAAAACTTTCTATGACCATCAAATGGTTATGGCAGTGGCTTTTAGTCCAAATGGAGAAATTGTCGCAAGCGGAAGTGCTTATCGAACAATCAAGCTTTGGCGGGTTGAAACGGGCGAATGCATCAGGGTTTTACAAGGACACGCCAGTCTGGTTCTATCCGTTGCCTTCAGTAGGGATGGTGAACTCCTCGTAAGTAGTTCTTATGATCGAACAGTGCGACTCTGGGACGTACAGACAGGTGAGTGTATCAGAATATTGAGGGAAGCAACGGATGCACTTTGGTCAGTTGCTTTCAGCCCCGATAGTCAGCACATTGCAGGGGGATGTGATGATCAGGCTGTACGACTGTGGGATACCAAAACAGGCAGATGTACTCAAACATTACAAGGGCACACCGATAGAATCAGAGCCATTTCATTTAATCATGATGGGACTGTCCTTGCGAGCGGCAGCGGTGACAGAACAATCAAGCTTTGGAGTGTAGAAACCGGTGAGTGCTATAGAACTCTAACCGGACATACAAACATGCTCCAAGCCATTGCCTTTCATGGCAAAACGATTGCCAGTGGTGGATACGATCAAACGGTGAGGGTTTGGAACGCACAAACCGGACAAACCCTGAGAGTTCTGCAAGGATACAGCAATTGGATTATGGCAGTCGCCTGTCATCCTCGTGCTGAACTACTTGCTAGTGGCGGCAGTGATGGAACAATCAAGCTCTGGGATACGAGTACAGGTACCTATCTCACCTCCTTACAGAGACATGCTGAATGGGTCATCTCGATCGCATTTAGTCCTGACGGGAAAATATTAGCGGGTGGTTGTGATGATCAAACCATTCGATTTTGGAGATTACATCGCGGAAGAGAATATCGCCCTGATGCGATGTCTATGACTGGACATGCAAATTGGGTGAGATCGCTTGCCTTCAGCCCTGATGGACAAAAGCTGGTCAGTGGAGGAGAAGATAAGACAGTGAAGGTCTGGAACGTGAGAAAAGGCGAGTGTTTATTTACCTTGCCAACTCAAGGAAGCGTATGGACGGTTGCTTTTAGTCCCGATGGTGAGATGATTGCTGGAGCAGGTGAGGATGGAATCGTGTGGGTTTGGAATCCTCACACTGGCAGGAGCTTGATCAACTTAAAAGGACATACAAATATTATCGGGACAATTGCATTTAGTCCTGATAGTAAAACGCTTATCAGTGCCTGTGGAGATCAAACCATTAGAATTTGGGATATCCGTCAGGGTACCTGTCTCAGAACGTTTCAGGATGACAACCTAGTCATGGCAGCAGCCTTCAGTGTGGACGGACAAAGGATTGCTAGTGGTAATGGCAATGGAGTCTTAAAACTGTGGGATGTTGCTACGGGCGAATGTCTTCATGCTGTTCAAGAGCACACGAGCTGGATTCGATCCATTGCGTTTAGTCCAGACGGAACGAAAATTGTTACGGGCAGCAACGATAGCACAATTCGAGTTTGGGATACTGTAACCCACCAGTGCCACCAGGTCTTGAGGGCGGAAAGACCGTATGAGCAGATGAACATTACAGGGGTTACAGGGCTGACTCAATCTCAATTACAGAGTCTTCAAACGCTTGGAGCCTTTGATTAATACCCTTAAAGCTATCTGCTCCTTTCCTGCTCCTGTACGTGCTGATGCAGTCTACTCGCAAATCTATCCTCTCTTTGAAGTGCCATGCGAGTACTCATTTTGTAAGAAGGATTCATGGACTCCTGCTCCTGCTTTGACATGTAGGAATAGACCCGCGTACTCACTCTGGCTCGTGACATCTGAGCCAGGGTTTTGTCTCGTCCAATCCCCTGGGTAAAAACGTAGACGTGGCGAGTTTCTAGGTCTCGTGCGTCGGTTGTTGCCACCGCATACGCTAAATCAATTGCCTTGAAATGTCTGAAATTAACCAGCCTTGATTTTCCATCATCCAGCTCGACTAGGGCGATCTTGGTGAGCGGTTCGATTGTCTTAACTGTCCCCAAGGCTCCCTTGGTAATGCCGTAGGTAAAATCAGTTTCTCGGAAAATAATCCGCTCCCCTGAATGGACATGCTCAGTTCCTACCTTGACGGAAGTTCTACCAAGCACTTCTGCCTCCTTCCTCTTAGATTGGGCCAGATGGTTAAGGATGCGAGCTTCAGATGAATTATCCGTAATCATTAGGTGATCTTGAGGGCGCATCACTCCTCTCTTACTCCATTCCTTGACCAGGGCATCCATCGCCTCTTCCTGAGTTAAAGCAATTGATAAAAGCCCCTTCTCAGCTAACGTCTCTAATGCTGTGCGGCTTCTACCCTCTGCAACGTTTCTCACTACGCCCCTAGCCCAAGCTGCTTCCTGCCTCTGAACTGCGACGAGTTCCATCGTATCCACACTCTGGGCGATCGCCTCTAATGCGCCGCTGTGCCGATAGGCTTGAGGTTGTTTCAGGTCGCCAGAGAGAATCAGCTTTGCACCCGCGTTTCGGGCTTCGTCGAGCAGTCGCTTCATGTCACTTGCGCCAATTGCCTGAGCATCATCAGCAATCACGACCGTTCTCCTTGAAAACGGTGACTTCGCAGCAGAATAACGGCCGTATCGCCGGTACCCTTCCTCTGCTCGATCAATTTGGGAGAAAAATTGCCAGAGACTCATACTCTGTCCCTTCTCCTGAAAGAGAAGTTTGGACAACGTGCTCTGCTCGCCGATCCCTGTTTTCTCTTGAAGCTTTTCTGCCCCGCGACGAGAGGGAGACACTCCAATCACCTGATATCCACCTCTTTCAAACATCTCCCGTGCAGCACGAAGCGTATAGGTTTTTCCCGTGCCGGAGATTCCAGAGAGAACTTTGAGATTACCCCGCTCAGCGATAAACCGTAGAGCTTTTTGCTGCTCCTCTACCAGGTTATGCCGCGCTGCCACAGCCTCTATCCGTTTTTCTGCTACGCGAACCGAGCGATCGCGCCCCAGGGTGATTGCTTGAGCAATTAACTGCTTTTCAAGCTGATAGAGCCGCTTATTGGCAAACCGTTCCTCCCCATCAATTTGACCAAGCGCCATGACATGACGTGAACTGAGGTATTTTTCGGAGAGCCGAAGTACGTCGGCGCTATCTAGCCCTCTAGTTTGCGCTGCGACTGCGATCGCTTCTACCATCTTTCGCCAGGTAAAATGGCTCTGATGATAAACGACCTGCGTTGCTGCTTCTCGTACCGCTCTCCATTCCTGAAATTTTCGCAGGAGCGAGAAATGCTCCCTGCCCCGCCCAACGAGTCGCTGTGCGTGCCTTGAACCAAAGCCGTACTTCGTTCCAGTCTTTTGCCAGTTCGCAAAGAGCGCCATCCGCGATGGAAGTGGTTCCTTCTCTTTTCGCGTTTGATAGGCTACAACCTGAGCCTGGGCAGAAGTAGCGGGATGTTGTGCCTCGATCTCTTCCCGCCTTGATGACCAGAGATTCATTAAAGCTTTGTACTTCCCGCTCTGGCGCGAAAATCCCTTCAGTTCAAACCAACTCTTCTCTCGTTCTAAGGAAAGCCCTAATTCCCGCTGTAGTCCCGCTGCTAGCTCTGCACGGTAGATCGCACCTGCTGCCATCTTGTGTTGATAGAGCAGCCTGGAATGAACTGCTCCGGTTGAACCATCGTCTCTGACAGAAACATTGAGGACGAGCGCATGAGTGTGGAGGTAGGGTTCTTGATTGCGATTAGTGCCATGCTGGAAGGTTGCAACCACGAATCGAGTTTTTTCACACTCACTTCCTGCACTTCCTCGGCGGCTACCAGAATTGACTTCAAGATACTGGAGCGCTTTTACTACCGCTTGATGATGAACGTGTTCAATAGCATGTTGAATGTGGGCATTTGAGATAGCCCAGAGAATTGAGACACTTTTAGAGGGTGCAAAGACACAATCCCAACCCGGTATCCGATCTCTGTCTCCAGCATTCTGAACTAGGTGCTGTCCATCCGATGAGAAACCAGAAAATAACGCAAGAAAATCGTCCCTTCTAAGCCTTCCAACCAAACCGAGTGCCGCTGCACCACTACCCTCCCAGTATCCTGGCGGCTCACCGGATTTTGTGCAGTCAAATTCTCTTTGTTCTTGAGCTAAATTTGCGTAGTAAAATGCGCTTCGCCTTCCCATCTTTGCGATTGTGATCATGTAGGAAAGCCTTAAGCTCGACAATCAAAATCTTAACACAGACAGGGTAATTAAATAGGTTTATACAACGCTTTTTTCCTGAGAATTGTTATTAATTAAATACAGAATTAACTAGTTTGCACGAAAACATCATCTGAATTAACACAGGAATAATTCATGTCACGTCTTACTGAGAATTTTTAACTCAAAAGATATCGGAAACTAAATCAACTAAAAATTCCGCACTCGATTTCATGAATTTCTCTATGAAAGAATTCCTTACTTCATTCTCCTTTTGATTGTTGGAATAATTCTGCCTTTTCTACACATTAGTTAACCAAGTTCAGCACAATTACTGCAAGATCTAATGCAGAGAAAGGATTGCTAACCAGCCATCAAAAACACGACAAGAAATTAAATTGAAAACCCTCTCAATCAAAGTTTGTTTGCTACAATAAAGATGTTTTTGTGATGCTTCGTTTTGCTTTGCCATCGATAGTCTGATTCGAGAGGAATCTGTTCCCAAAAAGCATCACTTGTCTGCGTTTCGTATAGATATTCCTCTCACCAATTCCAGGGTTTCTTCCTGCGAATACCTGCATTCCACTAAGCACATTTTCAGTTTGCAAAAAAAGTTCTTCACAAGGAGGTGTAAGAGAATCAACAGGATTTCTGTTTCACAGGATGTGGTCAGAGTCCTTTTTAATGGAGAAAAAATGGAAACATACATGGAAATTCTCACTTACAGAGTCCCAGTTTGGGGATCTGGAGTGATTGTTGGCAGGCTGCTGCTGCCGTTTATTTCACTCTGGATTTCGGAGTGGGTGAAACAGATTCATGGACTCCTTGAAGGGGTACTTCCGGGACGAAAGGTCAGGAAGCTTTCAAGGGGAAATGAGTTACTGACAGAACGAGTAGAGAAGATAGAGTCTGATATCGACAATATCAGGAAACTTCTCATAGAACGTCTGGACTCAGATAAGAAAGAAGCTGCTACCCCATCTAAAAATGGAATAGCAACTCCGCAATAACTTATAAAGCTATCAACTGTTCCCGCAGTTGGTAGCTCCTTTTTATGGAACTGAATATGAAGGATACAAAATTACTTCACGCATTACAAACTATTCTTGATTATCTCGCCGATGACTTCAAGGACTATGAGATCAGAAAACAAGAGGGAATCGAGCAAGAGAATCATATCGGAACATCACTCGTGATTCTTCTGCGATATCTCAGAAGGCACTACCAAGAGGAGTTCTAAACTCACTACAAACTTCGGCAGTTAGCAATCCCGCCAACTGTCACCACTAAACAAAAATATCAGCAAACGGGGCGTTCACTCTTTCACCGGAGTGGATGCCCCGTTTCTGTTTTAAGCAGGAAAATCCTATGAACTATTTTATTGGAGCTACCACCGTTGAAGAAATCAAAGCCCGATATCGACGGTTAGCGATGAGCCACCACCCTGATCGAGGGGGTGATACTGAAGTCATGAAAGCGCTTAACCGCGAGTACCATGAAGCCCTCCGCAGGTGTCATGGCACTACGACAAAGGGAAGCGAGGGAACAGAGCACACCTACTACTACAACGAAACAGTTGAGCAGGCTGTCATGGACAAGCTCGCCCAACTGATCGGTTTTAGTTTCCCCAATGTTCGCATTCTGCTCGTTGGCACCTGGATATGGGTAGATGGAGCAACTAAGCCAGTGAAAGAGCAACTCAAAGCGGCCGGACTCCATTGGCATTCGCAGCGCGAGAAGTGGTACTGGCACGCAGGGCGCTACCGTCGCGGCAAAAGCAATGCCGACTTTGAAGCGATCGCAGTGAAGTACGGCTACCGAGAATTCAAAAGCAGTAAACGGAAAGAGCTGGACCTCTAAAACCCCATAGCTTTCCCAATCGCTTCAGCTAACACGGAGGTTCATCAATTGCTCAGATGGTTGAACCTCCATTTCTACAACGGAGAGAATAACAATGACATTAACAAAAGCAAAGGAAATTTTGAGTGCCGAAGACCTAACTCAATTCATTGGCACTACACAGTATTGGAATCTAAGTCCCCTTTATCCCTTTCTCTGCACTGACGGAGTTCACTTCCTTGCAGAACAGGGCGGTGCGTTCTGGTTGCTAGATGCGATCGCAGCTTGGCAAATTGATCCGAGAGTCAGAGATGCTCAGAATCTAAAAGACATTCAGTTTTGGAAACTGATCGTGAACGAAAGCCAATCAGCAAAGCTTATCTGTGAACGAGACAAAGGAGATATTGTTGTCACTCAGAAAATTGTATGGACTGACTTTCCACTTCCAGAGATAAAGCTCTATCTCTGCAATATGTGGTGCTTTTGGGAGCATGTCCAAACGGGTAGCTCACGCAGTGTTCACAATTACGCTGTACTGATGTTGCCATCGGAGTATTAGGAACCCCAAGCCGCTTCTTCCGAAGCGGCTTTTTTAATGGTCATAGAACAATGCATCCAATACAGCAAAGAGGGTTCTACCTTGAAACTTAGGGATAGCCCTGATTTAGAAAGATAGGCTTGAGACAGGTTCTAAACTAACCTGGTAGCCTGACTGCTAAATACGGTTGCACATTCGCTTGAGCAAATGATCTTTGTGATGCTCATCCAAATGGGTTGATCCCTAGATCATGGAAGAGTTGCTGCTTGCTGAGCATATGATAAATAGCAATTAAGATCCTTGCTCCGACTTACAAAAAAGGCAGCCCTATCAAGACTGTCCATGACCACAACAGCAGCACAACCGCGCAACCGTCGTCTTCATCGCTTTAATCTTTCAGCGTTACCGCTTTACCAGAGACCTAGCTTGCTCATATCATTTAGGTCGTTTACTCACAGTCGCGCTAAGCGCTGGCCAATTCAGGGAAACAACTATCCTTCCGCAAGCTCATATCTACCTGAGTTAGCAAAATTGTGGTCTCATAGCCAATTCTGCCCATTTCTGGTTCCTGTTCCATTTCCATCTCGACCAAATAAGACCAGCCTTCAGCCTCCGGTTGATAGCTTTTAATGGTGCCAGTTCCGCCAATAAAACTCACTTTCTGCTCCTTGCGAAATTGAGGTGCTGTTGCAATTGTTACAGCCATGATCACCCCATCAACTTACTTTCAAGTGGTAATTGTCATTAGTTATCGTTGTAACTACCAAGTAAGCTTTTAGTTCTCTATCAGTAGTACTACGGTTGTATGGGGATCGTATCGCTAAGGAAAGAATTCGCTAATGCAGTCAGGTTACAAGGCAAATCCTAACAGCGACTGACTCTAAAGTGATTATCATGCGTCTCCAGTGCGATCCATGTCTTAACCAGGCTCTCGATTGAGCAGCACTGCTAGCGCTAAAACGCCCATAGCGATCGCCCCCATCTAGTGACGTGATTTATGTCGAGCAATGTGGTTAGACTGGGCTGAATCTTACCTTGAAAATCGCCCTGAGGGCGGTTGAGGTATGCATCGAGAGAAGACTTCTGACTCCAGATAGATAGACAGAAAGGCAATCTCCATCAAGAGTGGTATGTAGCTCTAGATATCGCTTACTGAAATACTCCTTAAAGGCAGACCGCGTCAAATACAGCAGCCTGCGATCGCTCAATTAGTACGAGAACTGCGCGCTACGATGCACCTATCCCAGGAAAAGTTCGCCGACGAATTAGGCATGACCTTTGCTACGATTGATCGTTAGGAAAATAGACGTGCCACGCCTTCTCCTTTAGCACTCAAGTAAATTTATACACTCCTGAATTAGCTAGGAGGCGAAGGTGAGGTGCTGCGAACCAGATATGCTCCAAAGAATTAGAAGAGGGAAGGGACGCACGGCATGACTGACCCAGACCCTCAAAAACTTTTAACTACACCGATTCCAACAAACGAAGCTGAGCGATTGGCAGCGCTGCATCGCTACAAAATTCTCGATACACCTCCTGAAGCGGCGTTCGATCGCATTACCCGACTGGCGGCACGGCTGTTTGACATGCCCATTGCCCTCATCTCGTTGGTGGATGAGTCGAGAGCCTGGTTTAAGTCTTGCGTTGGCTTTGGTGCCAATGAAGTGCCGCGTGATGATACTCTGTGCAGCTTTGCTGTGTTAACCGATGAGCCACTGATTATTCCCGATGCCCGACTCGACGATCGCTTTGCCTGCAATCCTTTTGTGCAGGCTGAACCAGGTGTGCGATTCTATGCGGGTGCACCCCTGCTCAGTCATGATGGCTTTAATTTAGGAACATTATGTCTGCTTGACAGTCAACCCCACGACCCATTAACTCCAAAGCAGCAAGCAACCTTGGTTGACTTAGCCGCAATGGTGGTGGATGAGTTGGAACTCAGATTAGCGGCTCATCGAGTCGTTCAAGTCGATGCTGCGCTGCTAGAGGTAATGCAAGGTGTTTCCGCCGTGACGGGCAATGCGTTTTTCCCCGCCCTGGTGCAACATCTGACTAAAGCATTGGGCATGAGCTACGCCTGTATTAGTCTGTTGGTGAACGAGCACCCAGAGGCGGTAGAAACAATTGCCTTTTGTGCTCAGGGTCAAATCACGGACAACGTGGAATATTGGTTGCAAGATACGCCTTGCTTGGAAGCGATTCAGCAACAGAAGCTGTGTTGCTACCCACAGAGAGTCCAGGCTTTGTTTCCCAAAGATCACTTCTTGGCTTCGCTTAGCATTGAGAGCTATGCCGCCATTCCGTTTTTCGATTCAACGGGTAAACCGTTAGGACTGCTGAGTGTGATGGACGGCAAGCCTCTGGAGAATCTTCAGCTTGTTCAAGCCTTGCTGACCATTTTTGCTGTGCGAATTGCCGCCGAACTAGAACGGCAACAGGCTGCGGAGCACCTGCAACTTTATGCTGATGTAGTTCGCAATGCTCAAATCGGTGTCGTCGTTTGGCAACTCGAAGACCTCAACGATCCAGGGTCCTTCCGCTTGCTCATTGCCAATCCTGCGGCTTCAGAGACAACAGGGTTTAATTTTGAGCCACTCATTGGTCGGACAATGGGGGAGGGCTTCCCGATGCTGTTGCAATCGCCACTGGTACATCAGTACATGGAGGTGGTTCGTGATGGACAAGCACTAGACCTGGGCGAAGTCTCCTACGGCGAAGATGGCATTGCTGCTGGGGTTTATAGCTTGAAAGCGTTTCCATTACCTGATCGCTGTTTGGGTTTGGCGTTTGAGAATATTACTACCCGCAAGCGCACTGAAATTCAGTTACAGGAGAGCCAACGCTATAACCAACAAGTTGCAGAAGCCATGCCAGGTATTCTATTTGTGCATGACTTAATTGAACAGCGCAATGTCTACACGAATCGCCAAATTACCGACTTCCTGGGATACACCTCTGAGCAAGTGCAGGGAATGGGAGCCGACGTTATCCCTACGCTGATTCACCCGGACGATTTAGAGCGAGTATTGAGATACTTCGAGTCCTTTCGTTCTGCTCCAGAAGATACGGTTCTAGAGATTGAGTATCAAGCGCGTCATGCCAATGGTGAGTGGCGTTGGCTGCATTCACAATCTGTAGTCTTTGATCGAACAGCGGAGGGGTTAGCGCATCAAATCTTAGGCGTTGCAATCGATATTACCGCTCGCAAACAAGCTGAAGCCGCCCTACGAAACAGCGAGGAGCGTTTCCGCACCCTGGCAGATAATATGTCTCAACTCGCATGGATGGCAGACGAGACGGGTTGGATCTTCTGGTACAACCAGCGATGGTTTGACTACACAGGGACAACGTTAGAGGAAATGCAAGGCTGGGGCTGGCAACAGGTGCATCATTCGGATCAGGTCGATCGCGTGGTTAAGCATTTCCGTCACTGCCTTGAAACGGGTGAGCAGTGGGAGGACACCTTTCCACTCCGGGGTAGAGACGGAACCTATCGTTGGTTTCTGTCTCGTGCCATCCCGATTCGAGACGAGCAAGGACGGATTTTGCGCTGGTTTGGCACGAACACTGATATCACAGATCGCAAACAAGCAGAAACCAACTTGCACGACAGTGAAACAAAACTGCGGCTGTTTATTGAACAAGCTCCAGCGACTGTTGCCATGCTTGACCACGAGATGCGCTATCTCCTGGTCAGTCAACGGTGGGTCGATACGTATCATCTAGAATCGATTGCAGCCGTAATTGGGCGATCTCACTACGACCTGTTTCCTAACTTACCTGATCACTGGATCAAGATTCATCAGCGATGTTTAACGGGTGAAAGTGAGAAGTGCGAGGAGGATTGGTTTTTACTTCCTGACGGTTCAGAACAATGGTTATTCTGGGAAATTGTCCCTTGGTATACAAGCACAGGCACGGTCGGTGGCATTCTAATTTTTGTTGAAGACATTACCAGTCGCAAGCAAACCGAAATCGAACTGCGACAAAAGAATGCCATTTTGGATGTGATTAACGAATCAGCACCGACACCGATTTTTGTTAAAGATCGGCAGGGGCGAATTATTTATGCCAACCCTGCCACGCTTGAAGTGTTAGGCAAATCAGCGGCTGAAGTGATTGGCTACCGCGATTGCGATCTCTACCCAAACCCTAAGGATGCTGCCAGCGTCATGGAAAACGATCGGCGCATCATGGAATTGGGACAAATGGAAGTCGTAGAAGAATCTCCCGATGGGATTCGGACATTCTTGGGAATGAAAGTTCCTTACCGGAATGAAGCAGGAGAAGTCATTGGGCTAATTGGTATTTCCAACGATATTACCGATCGCGTTCAACTTGAACGCGATCGTGAGCGAATTCTACAACAAGAACAAGCGGCACGAGAAACAGCAGAAAACGCCAATCGGATTAAAGATGAATTTTTAGCGGTGCTGTCGCATGAACTGCGATCGCCCCTCAACCCCATTCTCGGCTGGACGCGCCTTTTACAAAACGGAAAACTCGACGCAGCCCGTCAACATGAAGCCCTGGCGACGATCGAACGCAATGCCAAATTACAAACACAATTGATTGACGATTTACTCGACATCTCCCGCATCATGCAGGGTAAGTTGAGCTTAACAGTAACTCCCGTTAGTTTGACGTTTGTGATTACAGCAGCAGTCGAAACGGTTCGGTTGTCCGCAGAAGCAAAAAACATTCAAATCTTGCTTGATCTCCCGACTGCAATCGCTCCTGTTTCTGGCGATGCGGCTCGGTTACAACAAGTAGTTTGGAATTTGCTGACAAACGCCGTCAAGTTCACGTCAAGTGGTGGAAAAGTAACGGTTGAATTGCGACAACTCGATCACTTCGCTCAAATTCGCGTAACAGATACTGGAAAAGGCATCGATCCACAGTTCTTACCACATGTGTTTGAGTATTTCCGTCAGGCAGATGCCACAACAACCCGGAAATTTGGTGGATTGGGGTTAGGATTGGCAATCGTAAAGCAAATTGTGGAAATGCATGGAGGAACCGTTTGGGCCGAGAGCGAGGGAGAAAACCGAGGGGCAATCTTTACCGTGCAGCTACCCCTTAGTTCGCAAGCACCATTGAGGGATTCTGATGCATCCCGCGACAATTTTACTACAGAGGCTGCTTTGAGCGATCTACAAATTTTGCTAGTGGAGGATGAGACTGATACTCGTGAATTTCAAACGTTTCTACTAGAACAAAATGGAGCGAAAGTAACAGCCGTTGCCTCTGGGACTGAGGCACTGCAAGTCCTTGATCAGTTCATTCCCGATGTGATGATTAGCGATGTAGGCATGGCGGAAATGGATGGTTATATGCTGATGCAACAAATTCGCTCGCGCCCTCCTGAGATAGGTGGAAGAATTCCGGCGATCGCTCTAACAGCTTACGCGAGAGATTTTGACCAACAAAAGGCGTTACAAGCTGGCTTTCAAACACATCTAAGCAAACCCGTAGAGCCAGAAGCGTTAGTGCAGGCAATTATCTGTTTATGTGAGCGAAATAGAGGAAACGCAGGATGAATCAGGAGCGTGAAGTAGCTGAGCAGCTATGTATGGGCAGTAGTGAGATGGCGATATTGCATCCGGTTGTCAAGGTCAAACTGATTGCAGATCTAATTCAACAATTCAAGGTCAACGTCACCCTATCTAGTCCCACTCCTGCCAACCTGAACCAGGAGATGCTTCCCAGCACGAAGGAGAGGGAGGACGGCGAATGAACGGACAGATTCTCTTCCCCCAGTTTGGGGAGATGGGAACACGCATGCAAGTATTGGATTGGACACAAACTCCAGTAGGAGCTGTTGAATCCTGGCCACAAAGCCTAAAATCAACCGTTCGCACACTGCTAGGCTCGCGTTACCCCATGATTTTGCTATGGGAGCAGGAGCTGATTCAGATTTATAACGATGCTTACATTAACCTGATTGGAACCAAACATCCCTATGCGCTGGGACGATCGATCCGAGAAACTCAAGCCGAATCCTGGGATGTAATCGGCCCAATGATCACTGAAGTAATGACCACTGGAATTCCCAATTGGGTGGAAGACCAGATGCTAGCGGTGAACCGCTCCGGCTATAACGAGGAAGCACACTTTAGCCTGTCTTACAGTGCTATTGAAGATGACACAGGTGTGATTCGCGGGATGCTCTGTGTCTGTAGCGAAGTGACCCAGCAAGTATTAGGGGAGCGGCGCTTGCGCTTGCAGCGTGACTTATCAGCAAAGGCAGGTGGGACGCGCAGTGTGGACGCGACCTGTCAGGATATTCTGGCGGCGATCGCCGAGTATCCGCTGGATTTACCGTTTGCCCTGATCTACTTGCATGACTCGGATGACCAAACTCTGCGGCTCTGTGGCAGTGTGCGGGTGAATGGCAGTCAAGAGATTGTTCCAACGATTGTCTCGCTAGCAGAGTCAACCGATCGATGGTCTTTAGCGAAAGCCATGACCGGGCAAACAGCGATTGTAGCAGGACTTGACCGTGACCTCGTGATTCCTAGCGGACCTTGGAATGAAAGCGTCCATCAAGCGATCACGTTGCCCATTCCCTCGTCCAATGTGGCTGTGCCCTTGGGTGTGCTAGTTTGTGGCATCAGTCCTAACTGTGCTCTGGATGAAGGCTATCAGTCATTCTACGAGCTTCTAGCTGGACAAGTTTCGGTATCCATCCGCAATGCTCAAGCGTATGAAGAGGAACGCCGTCGCGCTGAGATGTTGGCGGAAATCGATCGCGCTAAAACTACCTTCTTCAACAACGTCAGCCATGAATTCCGCACGCCGCTAACGCTGATGCTGGGTCCACTGGAGGATGCGTTGGCAAGCCTCGAGGAAGATGGGAGAGATCGATCACTTACCTCCTCACTTTCTCCATCCTCTCTGAAGGAACAACTCCAACTCGTCTATCGCAATAGCCAGCGATTGCTGAAGCTCGTTAACACCTTGCTCGATTTTTCCCGCATTGAAGCCGGTCGCATTCAAGCCAATTATGAACTTACGGATCTATCAAGCTACACGGCTGAATTAGCTAGCGTGTTTCGTTCGACGATTGAAAGTGCAGGAATGTCATTTATCGTTGATTGTCCTCCACTACCAGATCCCGTCTACGTTGATCGCGAGATGTGGGAAAAGATTGTTCTCAATCTGCTCTCAAATGCGTTCAAGTTCACATTTACGGGAGCAATTGCAATTGCTACAAAAGCCAAGGAAAACGCAGTTGAACTAACGGTGCGTGACACAGGCACAGGCATTCCAGCTTTAGAATTACCGCACTTGTTTGAACGATTTTATCGAGTCAAAGGGGCACGAGGACGCAGCTATGAGGGTTCAGGTATCGGGCTATCGCTGGTGCAAGAACTGGTCAATTTACACGGTGGCACGATCGATGTAGCTAGCGAAGTGGACCACGGCACCAGCTTCTGCGTCACTATTCCCACTGGAACCGCTCATCTACCAGTTGAGCAGATTGGTGTCACCTCAACATTGGCATCTACAGCAATCAAGGCAAGCGCGTTTATAGAAGAAGCTTTGCGTTGGCTTCCTGAGAAAAGTTCTGAGTTCTCAGTTCTAAGTTCTGAGTTAACTCAAACTTCAACTCAACATGCAAAACTCAACACTCAAAATCCTCACACTGTCCGAATTCTCCTCGCCGATGACAACGCCGACATGCGGGACTATGTGAAACGCCTATTAAGCCAGCAGTATGAGGTGGAAGCAGTCACCGATGGTGCTGCTGCGTTGGCTTCTGCTCAACAATGTCCACCTGACCTTGTATTAACCGATGTGATGATGCCAAGGCTTGATGGATTTGAGTTATTGCAGGCACTACGGGCCGATCCGCATACCAGGGAGATCCCCATTATTTTGCTTTCTGCACGTGCGGGAGAAGAAGCACGAGTGGAAGGATTAGAAACAGGCGCAGATGACTATCTGACAAAACCTTTCTCTGCACGTGAGTTACTAGCACATGTCGATGCCAATCTAAAACTGGGACAACTGCGACGAGAAGCGATGCAGCGACGGGTGCAGAACATTTTAGAAAGCATCACTGATGGATTTATTGCTCTAAATCATGAGTGGCACTATATCTACGTCAACCAGAAAGCTGAGACGCTTTTACATAGACGACAGTCCGATTTATTGGGTAGAACAATCTGGGAGACATTTCCCGATATCATTAGCTCACCAATGGAAACGAGCGTGCGTCGAGCGGTAGCCGAGCAAGTCACCGTTGATTTAGAGTTTTTCTATGCCCCCTTCGCTACTTGGTTTGAAATTCACTGCTACCCCTTAAGCGAAGGATTATCGATTTATTTTCGAGACATTAGCGATCGCAAGTGCATTGAGGACGAACGCCAACAGGCCGTCTCGGCGCTGCGTGAACTCAACGAGACGTTAGAGCACCGAGTCAACCAGCGCACGGCTCAGCTGGAAGCAATCAACCGGGAACTAGAGGCATTTTCCCGGTCGGTATCCCATGACCTGCGAGCACCCCTACGCTATATCAACGGCTTTGCTGAACAGCTTCGAAGCAAGCTTGACCCCTCCCAACTGGATGAGACCAGCCTCCGATATCTAAACATCATCTCCCACTCTGCGGTTGAAGCTGGAAAAATGGTAGATGACCTGCTGGAGTTTTCGCGCACGGGACAGACGGAAATGCGTCTCACACTCGTTCCAATGAATCAACTAGTGCAAGAGGTGCGAGAGCAGTTGCAACCAGAACTGGTGGGACGAATTATTGACTGGCAGATCGAGCCATTGTCAATGGTACAGGGTGATCCGGCAATGCTGCGGTTGGTGTGGCAGAATCTGCTTGCAAATGCCATCAAATACACACGAAATCGCGTTGAAGCCAGAATCACGATCGGTAGCAGAGAACATGAGCAGGAAGTCGTTTTTTTGGTGAGAGACAACGGGGCAGGGTTTGACCCTAAATACCGCGATCGCTTGTTCATTATTTTCCAACGGTTGCATTCGCAGGAGCAATTTGCGGGAACTGGGGTAGGACTCGCCAATGTTCGGCGGATTATTCATCGACATGGTGGCCGCACTTGGGCTGAAGGCGCGATCGATCAGGGTGCAACGTTTTACTTCTCGCTACCGAAACAGCAGGAGAATCAATCATGACAGCCCTCCGATTTCTCCTGCTAGAGGATAACCCCCTCGATGCAGAGGTGGTGCAAGCTACGCTGATTGATGGCGGCATTGACTGCGATCTGCTGCGGGTGGACACTCGTACCGACTTTGTAACAGCATTAAGAACCGACACGTTTGACTTGATTCTGGCAGATTACACCCTGCCTGGTTTTGATGGTCGGTCGGCGTTAGAGATTGCCTGTAACCTTTGTCCTGACACGCCATTCATTTTTGTCTCTGCCAGCTTAGGTGAAGAATTGGCGATCGAAACGCTGAAGCAAGGGGCCACCGATTACGTCTTGAAGCAACGATTGGAACGATTGATTCCTGCTGTGAATCGGGCATTGCGAGAGGCACAGAAACAGCGCGAACGCCAACGGGCAGAACAGATGCTGATTGAGCAGAAGCGACTGCTAGAGTTAATCGCAACAGGGCATCGGTTAGATGAATGTCTCGCTGCCGTGTGCGCCTCAATTTCTCAGTTGAGTCCCCACATCCGCGCCTGCTTCCTGCTCACCGATGCCCAGCGACAGGACTTTCCTCGCCTCATTACCCCAGATTTTCCGCCATCCTTTGAGCAAGGACTCAAGGACGCGCCCATTAATGATCTTTGCATGGGAACGTGCGGCGAGGCAGGGTATCGGGGTGAACCGATTACCTGCTCAGACATTGCCAACGACGATCGCTGGTCGAAAGAATGGCGAGATGTCTGCGTTGCTCACAGCATTTTCGCCTGTCATTCCCAGTCAGTCATGGGCATGGATGGGTTACCCCTCAGTTCGCTAATGCTGTGCTTGAGTGAAGCACGAATGCCAACTGAATGGGAATATCAACTTGCCGCCTTTGGAACTCAGGTCGCTAGCATTGCGTTTGAGCGCGATCGCTCTGATCGTGCCCTGCTCGAGAGTGAAGCTCGCTTCCGCCTCATCATGGAAAGTGTGAAAGATTATGCCATCTTCACCCTTGACCTCAACGGCAAAATTACAAGCTGGAATTCGGGTGCAGAACGGTTATTGGGTTACACCGAAGCAGAGGCGATCGGCTCTGACGGTCGGAGGCTCTTCACGCCAGAAGACAACGAGCAGGGACGAGCCGATTGGGAGATGCAAACTGCCCTAACCCAAGGACGAGTCGAGAACGAACGCTGGCATCTGCGGAAAGATGGCAACCGCTTTTGGGCGAGTGGTTTGACGATGCCGTTGCAGCCGGAAGCAGGCAACGTGCAAGGGTTTGTCACAATTATGCAGGACAAAACTGTCGAGCGGCAGTCCCATGAGCGTCTCCAGTTGCTGTATGACACCACCAGCGATTTGCTCGCCACCGAACAACCGCTGACGCTAATGCACAACTTGTTCAACAAACTCTCCGTTCAACTAGAGTTGCACTGCTACTACAACTTCCTTGTGGAGAAAAAAGACAACCAAACGATGCTGCATCTGAGAAATTATCAGGGCATTTCTGAAACTGTAGCAAAGGCAATCGAGTGGATTGAATTCGGTGAACATCTCTGTGGACTGGTGGCACAAGAGCAACAACAAACCGTCCTGGGACAGGAGCAAATTGCCACTCATCCCAATGCGAAATTTGCTGACTCACTCGGCATCACCGCTTACGCCTGTCAACCACTCATTGCTCAAGGACGGTTATTGGGGTCACTCTCCTTTGGCAGTTTTACCCGGACTCATTTTACGCCCGAGGAAATTGACCTGCTGCAATCCACCTGCGACCAGATTGCCATTGCGCTCGATCGGGCAAATTTAATTGCCTCAATCCAGCAGCAAGCGGAACAATTGCGGCAAGCCAGCCGGATTAAGGATGAATTTCTCGCCGTATTGTCCCATGAGTTGCGCTCACCCCTCAACCCCATCTTGGGTTGGGCAAAGCTGCTCTTAGATAAGAAACTAGACGAAACAAGGACTAGACAAGCCTTGATGACGATTCAGCGCAACGCCAAACTACAATCGGAACTGATTGAAGATTTGCTGGATGTCTCGCGCATTCTGCAAGGCAAATTGAGCATTAATATTAGCTCAGTCAATCTCACTAGAACAATTGGCGCAGCAATCGAAACCGTTCGGCTAGCAGCCGAAGCCAAATCAGTGACGGTAGAAGCACATCTCGACGCTGAAGTCGGACAGGTTTTAGGAGATTCAACTCGCTTACAGCAAGTGGTGTGGAACTTACTCTCGAATGCGGTCAAGTTCACACCCGCAGGTGGTCGAGTGGAGGTGCGGCTAGAACAAATCGACCGTCAAGCTCAAATCACTGTTCGTGATACAGGTAAAGGCATTGGTTCTGACTTTCTGCCCTATGTATTTGAGGCGTTGCTGAAACCGTAATGGTTAAGTAGGTAGAGGAATAGCTCGATACTTCAAATAGTGAAGCAGCAAACGGAGTGAACATTTCAACATCTCAAGGGATTTGGAGTAGCACAAGGTTTTACGGTG
>NZ_JACJPJ010000106.1:0-156968 GCF_014696015.1 Oculatella sp. FACHB-28
GCGCCAAGGATAGTAGGATTCGAGAAATTGTCGCCTGCACTGCTTACACTTGTAGCATTGTCTCCCTCGACGATGCCCGTTCTTAGCGACTTGAGTTGAATTACATTGAGGACATTTCATTCTTCTATCATGCCAAACCAAGCATTACCCTTGCAGCAACGCCGGAAAATCTTTTGACGCCATAGGCTTAAGCCTTTTACTTAATTTTTGGTTATTTACGATTATTGTTCCCTAGCAAGCCAGTTTGTCATCAAGTGAAATGACTGATGAAAGGAGGCATTTAGCATAGTTGCTTACGTGAATTTGCTGATTCAAGAGAGAAAAAGTTACGCTAAGCTCGTTATTTTTCGCAGTGACTTCTCGGCAAAGAAGAACTTGACTATAAAAGTTAATTGAATGAGAAATTCAATAAGAGTTGAAAACATTTTGAAACCGTTTTGTTTCCTGGGTAAGGGTTAGTATTAATCACACTAACCTTCAACAGTAGCGCTGGTAGATCAAGAACTAGTTGCTTGACTGGTTTATTTCTAAAAATTCATCTAATTACAATAGGAAACTCGCAATATCAGCCACGTGGCTGAGTTGAAGTCTGAAGAATTGCATCTCAAAAAATCAGAATCTCAAGACCAAGCTGAAAGAACTAGGTTGAAATGCGGTAGGCAATTAGCTTTATGAAGCTAATGGTTTGAGTTCTACTTCTCTAAGTATTTTTCGAGGAATTTTTTGATATAATTCTAGTTCTTTGTCTCAACAAGTTCTTGAAATTTTATTTCACTTGATATGTCATGGAGGAAATACTTTGTGCCTACGTTCTACACAAGATTAAGAATTACCACCTCATCTATTCCGGCTTTTTCTAACTGACGTTAGTATGTTCTAATTCGGTTGACTCAAATCCCTTTGGGCTTTTGGTTGTACTAGTGTCTGACAGCAGTATTTTGTCTGCTTTTTTTGAATGACTGCGCTGGCAGTTGTGTTTACACTACTCATTTTGAGGCTGTTCAAGCTTTGGATTAATCCCTATTTCCTGCTAACTAGCGATCGCCAGTTATCTTTGCTCAGTTATCCTTGGAAAGTTAAGTAAACCCTCTTTCCTACTTTATTAAAACATCCTGAGATTATGCTGACCGATCTTCTCCTAAGGCTATGCGTTTAATGCGATCGGCTATACCTCCCAGTACGTGCTACATCCCCTCTTCACGCTGGGAAAGAAGGAGATACATGGAACCTGCTAACGGTTAGTTAGGGAAACACCGAGAACGACACATAAACCGCCGAGGATGAGTGTTGGTGTAAGGGGTTCGTTGAGCAAAAGTGCTGCCAGGATGACTGAGATGACAGGCACCAAATTGATAAAGACGGCTGCTTTGGCGGCACCAATGAGTTTTACACCCTCGTAATACCAGCAAAAGGCAGCAACGGTTCCTAACAATGCCAGGTATAGAATTCCGAGCCAGACAGAAACAGAAAAGGTTTGCCAGCTTTGGAGTAACCCTTCCCGTAAAGCAGGTATGAAAAAGATGGGAGTTCCAATCAGGCAAGCGTAGGTGGTAGCAGCAAATGGGGAGAGTGTTTTCATTACCTGTTTGCTCATCAGGGTGTAGATCGTCCAGGTGATAACGCAGCCTAGCAAAAACCAGTCTCCAGAACCAATTCTTTGCGCTAAAATCGCCAGTGGATTTCCTTGAGAAATCGCGATCGCGGCACCTGTGAGTGCTAGAAAGATGCCGATCAGCTTAAACGGAGTGAGTTTATCTTTTAGAAGTAGGGCTGCACTGAGAGCAATGACAGTGGGATTGGTTGTGACGATGAGAGCAGCTCGGCTTGCATCGGTGGTCTGTAGTCCTAGGAAAAAGAAGGCATTGTAGGCAAAGATGCCACTGAGCCCAAGAATGACCAGGGGCAATACTTGCTGCGATCGCAGGGGCGGCAGTCGCCCTTCTTGTTTGATTGTTAATAGCAGGAGACAGAGAGTGGCGATCGCATATCGCCAAAACGCAGCAGTAAAGGGGGCAACTGACTGCATTAAAACACGCCCCACGATAAAGGTTGCGCCCCAAATCACGGTCATTGCTGCTAGCTTGATAAAAATCAGCGTGGGGGGTGTAGAGTTGTCGGTTGATTTGCCCATGAAGCACCTCCTGTTCTCGATTCCCTTACTATCGAGCAATCTTTAGCAGGTGGTCTTGTACGATCTTGGGGACGGGTAACTTCTAATGGTTGAGTAGTTGTCCGGGTGTGCAGCCAAGAATTTGTTTGAAGCGGCGCGTTAGATGACTTTGATCGAAAAATCCGGTTAGGTAGGCAGCTTGGGCGATCGCCTCTCCTGCTAAAATCAACCTTTTTGCCTGATGGACCCGTACTTGATTGAGGTAAGTATGAGGTGGTAACCCAACCGTGGTACAAAACACCTGTGCTAGATGAAAAGGGTTTAGGTCAACCAGTTGAGCAAGCTGCTGAAGCGATATGTTACTTGCGTAATGGGCTTCGATGTATTCTCGAACCTGCTTTACAGCCCAATGTTCTTGTTCTAAATGTTTCACATGAGGAGCATTTTGGGCTTGACGAGTCAATACCTGAGCTAACACAGAGAGCAAAACGGTTTCCCGCTCAAGCCTTGAGCTTGTCTCGCTCAACAGTTGATGCAAAGTTCGCATCGTTTGAGCAAGCTGCGGGTCATACACGATTGGTTCTGGAAACCAACAGTTGCTCCAGGAGCGATCTGCTATTTCTGTCGCAACATGCTGTAGAACAGTTGGCGCAACGTAGAGGGCTCGATACTTCCAGCCTGCTTCGCTCAAAACTTGTCCGGTATGGGGTTCACCTGGATTGAGCAGTCCGAGATAGCCAGCCGGAGAGGCATGAACACTTCCCTGATACCAAAAAGCCCCGACTCCACCCTCAATGATGCTGATGGCAAAGCCGTCATGAGTATGACGGCTAAATGAGTGAGTGAAATAGTGGGCGTGAAGGATATCAATCCCTGCAAGGTCGGGATCTTGCCAGAGTTTGGCGCGATCGCGCTGCTTTCTTTGAGAGGTAGGGGAGTGTGGCATACCCCTGATGATATCTAACTTGAACGAGCAATTAGGGCAAACAATCAATGTAATTTTCCATGTCCCAGTTGCTGGTGGTAGCGAGGAAGCGTTCCCATTCATCGCGCTTGTACCAGGTGTAAACGTCGTACATTTCTCCAGGAAGGGCAGATTTGATCACCTCATCGGCAGCTAAGCGATCGAGCGCTTCACCCAGTGACATGGGTAGTTTTTTCACTTGTTTTCCAGCTTCCATTGCTTCGTAGAGATTGCGATGTTCTGGTTCACCGGGGTCGAGGTTGCGTTTGATGCCATCGTCAAAGGCTTTGAGAATTGCTGCTGCCATCAGGTAAGGATTCACCATTGAATCAACGGCTCGATATTCAAACCGACCGGGAGCGGAAACGCGCAAGCCACAGGTGCGATTCTGGAAACCCCAATCGGCGTAGACGGGTGCCCACAGTCCGGTATCCCAAAGGCGACGATAGGAATTGACAGTTGAACAACCGATTGCTGTCAACGCTCCCAAATGCTCTATCACTCCACCAATCGCATTCAGCCCAATTGGCCCTGGTTTAGTTTTAGAGCGTTCAGGGTCAGGTAAGAAAGTATTCTCACCGTCTTTGAGATAGCTGAACGTGCTTGCCATTCCTGGCAGCGATTCATAGCCAAAATCTTTTACCTGTGCCTCACCGCCATACCAGAGCGACAGGTTATGGTGACAGCCGTTTGCGGACACGCCCATGAAGGGTTTGGACATGAAGCAGGCAATCAGGTTAAATTCGCGTCCAACCTGAGCGCAGATTTGGCGATAGGTGGCGAGGCGATCGCACGTTTTTAACGCATCATCAAAAGTGAAATTAAGCTCTAGCTGTCCTGGTGCGTCTTCGTGGTCGCCCTGGATCATGTCCAGTCCCATTGCCTGACTGTATTCAATCACGCGCAAAAACACGGGGCGCAATTCTTCAAACTGGTCGATGTGATAGCAGTTGGGTTTGGTTGCACCGCCATCGGGTAAACCATCTGCGCCTTTTTTCAGCCACATCATTTCGGGCTCGCAGCCGTGCCGTAGGTGCAGTCCGTTGTGGTCTTGCTGAAACTGTTCGTGAATTCGACGGAGATTGCCGCGACAATCAGAAGTGAGATAAGCTCCCGCGTCCACTGGCTCTTCCCGGTTGCGGAAGCAGGTGCAGAAGACTCTAGCAACGCGATGATCCCAGGGCAATTGGCAGAAAGTATCGGGATCAGGAATAGCGACTAGTTCTGAAGCTTCTGGTCCGTAACCGATGTAGTTGCGATGGCGATCGAGGTATAGGTTGGCGGTCGCACCGTAAACAAGCTGAATGCCGCGATCGGCGATCGCCTCCCAGTGGTCAGTGGGCACGCCCTTACCCACAATTCGCCCCGTAACTGAAATGAACTGGTAGTAGATGTATTTGATCCCCAGTTCGTCAATCTTGGCACGTACCTGCTTCACCAGTTCAGCCCGCCCTTTTTTGGCAACGTAAGCTTCTAGCTGGGTCAGAGTATCGGTTTTGGTTAAGGTTCCAGTCACGGTTTATGCCTCCAGAGACGCTAGAGAGTCTGTTGGTAGTAAACCGAGCTTGTTATAACAACTCTGTATTCAGAGATACGTTGTGATGACTTTTATGCAGGTGTAACAAGACGAGTGCAGGGTAGAATAAAAGGTGAAAGCCAAGACTCACAAGGGTTTTGCTGTACCGCTCCACTCTACATTTAATTCGATCGCCTTCTTGTAGTTGTCACCATAAAAAGTTGAAGTATGAATTTTAGTAAGGGTGCCGCGTAAAGCGCGGCACCCTTACTAAAATTCATACCTGGATTGAGAACGTCAATTTTCTTTTGGATCTTTTAAAGATGATGCGTGTGCTTCGTCAAACCTGAAGCTCAAACAGCAATTCGCGGGAGGCAGGGTTTTCTTCCCACTTTTCGGGAGGACTCCATAGCGTTACTCTGTAAAATTGAACGGTCACGATTTCATTTGATTGGTCGCTGTTACGAGTTGCCACCTGCCAAAGTGCTTTTAAGCGGTCTTCTTGCCCCATGTCTCTATCTATTACTAGTGATTCTTCGCTGCCTGTCAGAATGTGCCTGACCATACCCCGGTAGCTGTTGAACGGAATTTCTTGTTTCAAAGTTTGGTTGAGGTTGATTATTTCGCCTGATGCTCCTAGAGGAACAATTTCAAGCGTTTGTCGCTGAGCTCCGAGGATAACTTCAAATGTGGGATAGCAGGCGAAGGGCCAGGCTGACTTGATTCCAGCGATGCCAAAGGGGACATTGACGAAAATTAGAAATGTGCTGAGCACAACCAGTGTGCGCGATCGCCACACTTGATTAGCTCTAAAGTCGTCAAGATTAGAGGTAGTCTGGCGCAGATCACAGGTTCTAGAGCCAGTCATGGTGCAATAAATGCGATCACAAACTGCAAGAACGGGAGGAATATACAGCAGTGGCAAAATTGGCCAGAAAATTGGCACTCGGAACGACAGCGCCCGATAAGCTGCAAACCCTTTCCAGGTGCTTTGACTAACGACAGTATGTACATCTGCAAGAATACCGCCAGGGTCAAGCCAGGTCAGATTGTGAGCTGCTAGTGCTGGCTTATCCAAAGCATTGACGTAAGTAATGCGATCGAACAAGTCAAATACTCTTATAGTGGCGATCGCGCGACGAAAGAGCTTGTCGTTGCCGTTGTACACCACGTACATATCCCTTGGATAAAAACGTAGACCAACCCACTTTAGAAGCCCATACCAATTTACAAAGCTGACATAGCACACTTGCAGCGTCCAGAAGCTAATCCGCATAATAAACTCGACAGCCGAGTGAAACGAGAAGCCGATGAGCGCAATCCAAGGACGAAAGCGGGGTAGAAAGACCAGGAAAATGAATGCAGCCTCAAATAGGATGGCACTGAGAGCCATTGGCATAAACAAAGCAGGATAGTTATCAACTCTGAAACCTGGTACCCAATGGTTTTCTAGCCATTTGCGATAAAGATGATATCTAAAGTTATCGGTAAATACCCAATCCAACCCAGAGATCCAGAACTTTCGCACACCCGGAAAGAAGTAAACGCTGCCAATAACCAACCAGACAAACCGCAGCGGTAGAGCGTAGGCTTGAGAAGCAGCAGGTGGAGCTACAACTCCCCGGTCAGCTCGCTTCCAGGCAGCAAAGACTGCATCGCAAGAGAAATAATCACCGCAGCGACTAGCTGCCAAAATTGCCGCAATCCATATGAGATGGTGATAATGGCCCACATTGCCGTAAAGCTGAGGAATTCCTAGGGCATAAACTCCAACGATTACGGTTACCCATGCAGAAATGCTAGTAAATAGACCAATTAAGGCTGCAAAACTAGCAAGGAAAAGTAGGTAACACGCAAATCTTGCTAATGGTTCATTAATAGGAATAATGGGAGTTAGCCACTCTAGACCAAAGGGTGCAACTCTCAACTCAGCGGGTAAACGGCTTAGTCTAAGGGTCGTGCCCAAATCAATCCATTGGCACAGTGCTGCAAAGAAAAAGATGCGAAATACTGCCAGGTTGAGAGGATAGGTTACAGCATTAAAGAAGTTGCTGAAAATTTGTTGACTCCACTCACGGTTATGAGTGGCAAGCAGCAGCAGGTAAATAAACAAAAACACAAAACCAGTGCGTGAGAAAGCCAGTCTAAATTGCTGCCCAAAGTTATTGGCAATCGTAGTGGAGCCAAATTCTACTGGCAAAAAGAAGTAAGATACAAGTCCCGCTGCAAGACATAGCGCAGTTAATAATGCCGTAATCCATAAAACTCTTTCATTGAGAATTTTTGGAAGGTTTTGCTGTATTTGCATTGTCTTTGATCCCTCGTAGGTAGGGTCTGACAGAGTTAAAAGAAATTGAAAACGAATCCTGCTGTTGCTTTTATTCGATGAAAGCTTATACCAACTTGACTTGGAGCTTGCACAGAGTCTTCCCTTTGCAAATAGGGCTTAAGGCTCTGTGCTGTTTAGTTTCAGGAAGAATTAGTGTCACATTCCCTAGTTGAGCAAAGACATAGATCAAATAGGGTCATTTGAGCAGTTGTGCTCGTTCTTAGCAGCTCCGATTTGGAGCCTAGGAAGGATAGTTAGGTTGGGAAGTGTAAAAAGATGATTGAATGAAATGTATGGCAGTCTCAAACTTTTTATGAGATGAACAAATTGGGAGAGGTGCACTCTGCCGAAGCATAGATCTCCCAGGGAATTTAGGATTTTTCAAAGTAAAATGCTAGCGGTAGCATAGCCTATCTAAAGTGTCGATTTGTATAATTAACATATTGATTTATGCCTGTTTTCATAAAGATTAGAACAAGGAAAAGGCTGAGGGTTAACCCTCAGCCTTTTCCTTGTTCTAACTTAAACACTCAGTGCTATAACTGCTTGCTTAGTGTAAGAAATGGCGTACTCCGGTGAAGATCATAACCAGTCCCAGTTCGTTTGCCGCCTGAATAGAATCTTGGTCGCGCAAGCTGCCTCCAGGTTGGGCGATCGCCTCTATCCCCGCTGAGGCTGCTAGCCGCACAGAGTCATCAAACGGGAAAAAGCCATCGCTGGCTAGAGTGGCTCCTTGGGTGCGATCGCCTGCTTGCTCCAGAGCGATTTTGACAGAACCGATGCGATTCATCTGCCCGGCTCCGACGCCGCGTGTGGTGCGATCGCTCGTGACGACGATAGCGTTGGATTTAACGTGTTTTGCCACTTTCCAGGCAAACATGAGTTCTTCTAGCTGCTCTGTGGTGGGTTGGCGTTCTGTGACGACGCGCCAGGTTGTTGGGTCGGTGAGGTAATCGTCGCTTGATTGAACGAGGAAACCACCTGCGATCGCCTTTACCGTTTCAGCTGCGCCTCGATTTAGGTCAGGTAAAATCAGCACTCGCAGCTTTGACTTTTTCGTCAAGATTTCTTCAGCTTCGGGGTCGCAGCCTGGAGCGACAATACATTCTAGAAAAGTTTGGGTCAGGGCGGTGGCGGTAGCTGCATCAATGGAGCGACTGAGCGCAACAATTCCACCAAATGCTGAGGTTGGATCGGCATTTAATGCTTTCTCGTAGGCTTCTGACAGACTATTCCCGACTGCTACACCGCAAGGGTTGGTGTGCTTTAGAATTGCCGCTGCTGCCGTCTCAGAAAATTCCGAAATAATCCGTCGAGCTGCTTCTAGATCAACCAGGTTGTTGTAACTCAGTTCCTTGCCCTGGAGTTTTTGAGCCGCTGCCCAACCAGAAGGAACTGTTCCGGTTTGATACCAGGCTGCGGGTTGATGTGGGTTTTCGCCATAGCGCAAAGTTTGCACCTGCTGTCCTGACAGGGTGAAACGTTGGGGCAAAGTTTCTTGCTCCCCATCTGATTTGCTTTCGGTTGTCTGGCTGCTGAGGAATTGGGCGATCGCCTGGTCATAATTCGCCGTGTGCCAAAAAGCTTGTTGAGCGCAGGCTTGCCGAAATTCTAAAGAAGTTTCCCCGCCCTGTTGGCGCAATTCTTGCAGGTAACTGTCATATTGCGACGGATTGCACAAGACTGCCAGATGAGCAAAATTTTTGGCAGAAGCTCGCAGCATAGCTGGTCCACCGATGTCGATTTCTTCGATCGCCTCCGGCAGCGTTACTTCTGGTTTGGCGATCGTCTGCTCAAACGGGTAGAGGTTCACCACGACTAGATCAATCGGGCGAATTTGGTTTGCTTCCAGGTCTGCCAGATCTTGGGGCAGATCTCGCCTTGCTAAGATGCCGCCATGAATGCGAGGATGCAGCGTTTTTACCCGTCCGCCCAAAATTTCAGGCGATCCGGTGTAGTCAGAAACTTTGGTAACTGGAATGCCAGCCTGTTTCAACACCTGAGCCGTTCCGCCGCTGCTGAGCAGATCAAACTCAAATTCTTCTACTAGAACGCGGGCTAGTTCAACTAACCCGGTCTTATCCGATGTACTCAGCAATGCCAGACGCGCCATGATAGCCCTACCTCTGGGTAGTCAGTTTTTTGTGCATTTCCCAGGATAGGTGGAATTGCCGCTTCTGTGAAATATGATTACAAGAGCAAAATTACTTAACGCGGATGTCTTTACAAGCGATCGCTCTTCCCTCTGCCATTAACCCGCCTCAAGGCTTGTTTGTTGCGCTGCACGGTTGGGGCGCAAGTGCTCAAGACGTGGCGTCGCTGGCTCCAATGCTGCGTTTGCCTGGCTACCAGATGCTTTTCCCCGATGCACCATTTCCCCACCCCTATGCGCCTCAGGGCAAGATGTGGTACAGCTTTCCGCAAAGCTACACGTTTCAGAGCAACGTCTTTGGCAATCAGCCTGACTTAGCCAAAAGTAGACAGCAGCTCACAGAATGGCTGAAATCCTTGCCTGAAATTACTGGAATTCCTCTTTCCCATACCATCTTGGCGGGGTTTTCTCAGGGAGGTGCGATGACGTTGGACGTGGGTACACAGTTACCATTAGCAGCCCTGATGATTTTGAGTGGCTATCTCCATGCTCCCCTTGCAACACAAACTTCACAATTCCCGCCTATCCTCATGGTGCATGGCAGGCAAGATCAGGTGGTGCCGCTGCGGGCCGCACAGCAAGCGCGAGATAGCCTACTAGGACTAGGGGCAACTGTGCAGTATCACGAACTAGATATGGGGCACGAAATTCGACCAGTAGTCCTAGAGCTTATGCAAAACTTCATCCGCGAGAAGGTTATAAAGCTGGGCGAGAAAGCGTAGAACGACATAGGATATTAGAGAGAATTGCATCTGTGATCCTACCGGGGTTACTGGGCACGGATGTTTCTAAGGGGGACCGCCATGAAGACACTGCACTTTTCTGCACCTAACCTTGCAAAGTTCACTGAAACAGAAGTGGCTGAACTAGCCAAACGGCTAGAGCAAGACGAATACACAGACGCTTTTGAAGGGCTGAACGACTGGCACTTACTGCGGGCGATCGCTTTCCACCGTCCGGAGATGGTAGAACCCTACCTTTATCTGCTTGATTTGGAAGCCTACGACGAAGCCTGAGTATCACTTGCTGTTTCGCTGATGTAATCTCCCGATTTGCCGCCAGTCTTACTGAGCAGGTGGATTGCCTCAATTTGAATTGATTTTTCCAACGCTTTGGCCATGTCATAGAGCGTCAGTGCGGCAACTGAAACGGCTGTTAAAGCCTCCATTTCTACGCCCGTTTCTGATTTTGTTTTCACTTCTGCTTGAATCTGGTATCCAGGCAAATCCGCGTCTGGTGAAATCTGCACTTCCACCTTTTGTAGGGGAAGTGGGTGACAGAGTGGAATCAGTTGAGCGGTTTGCTTGGCTGCCATGATTCCTGCTAGCCTTGCCGTGCCCAAAACGTCTCCTTTCGGGGCATTTCCCGACTGGATAGCAGCAAACGTGGTTGGCAGCATTCGCACTCGGCCAGCGGCGATCGCCCGTCGCACAGTTGCCGTTTTTGTTGACACGTCTACCATTTGAGCCTGCCCCTGCTGATCGAGATGGGTCAGGGATGGCTGGGAAAAATCGGAGGGGAAAGAATTTCTTGTCATGGCGTTCAGTTATGATAGGATAGTAACTCGAAGCAAGGGCTTGTAGCTCAGTGGACTAGAGCACGTGGCTACGGACCACGGTGTCGGGGGTTCGAATCCCTCCTAGCCCGTCCAATATGTTTGATTTAGGGGATTGGTAACACCAATCCCCTATTTTTTTGCTGTGCAGGGTTTGGTATTGCTAAACCGCTACTTGATCGCATAAACGTCCTCGCCGCGTCCGGTAGCAAATCGGAAGGAATGTCCTAAGCTTTTGCTCGATAGGGTAAGGAAAACGATCAGACTGAGGAATGCTAGCCCTGCGGTCAAACCGAAGACATTTTTGTAGCCCGTCTGAGTGGCGATCGCTCCTGCAATGGGTCCGGCGATCGCAATTCCCACATCAAAGCCAACCATACACAAACCAAAGACTTTGCCTCGCTCATTAGCGTGCGATCGGTCTGCCATCAGCGCTGAAATCATCGGGATTAGCGTTCCTGAGCCTGCACCCTGTATGGCTCCAGCTAGCAAAAACGAAGCGGCACTGTTTGCCTGCCACAGCAACATCATTGCTGTGGTGTAAAACACCAAGCTGAGTGTGATGAATGGACCTCGCCCGTAGCGGTCAGAAGCCCGACCCGCAACGATGCGAATGCCGAAACTGGCGATCGCCGCTGCAGTATAGAACAATCCAACGTTCAGGTTTACTCCAACTTCTTTGATAAATAGCGGCACAAAAGTACTGAGTGTACCGAATGCTAGCCCGATCAACAGCAGCACGGTAGCTGGAATCCGAATGCGCGGACTACCGAGCATCTGCCAAAACTGACCAGACGGTTGAGCTGACGATGGATCAAGTGGGTGAACTGACTCAGGTTCCTGAATCCGGGCGGTACAGATCCAGCCCAATCCGCCTAACGCCGCTGCTGCTAAAAACATTGGCTCATAGCCAACCCATTCCTGTAGAAATCCCCCCATTGCTGGACCTAACGCCAGCCCTAGCGGATTGACTAAGCTCATGTAGCCAATCAGTTCGCCCCGATGCTCGACGGGCGATAGGTCTACGACTAAGGCAGTGTAGGCTAGCGCAAAAGCAGAAATACTGATGCCGTGAAAGGCTCGAATTGCTATCAATAGCGGAATTGAGTCGGTAAGCAAATAGCCGAGGGGGGCGATCGCCACCGCTGCAATGCCAATTAGCAGAACTATTTTGCGTCCCCGGCGATCGGCTAGTGTCGCCAGACTAGGACGAGACGCTAACAGCCCGACTGCAAATGCACCCATGACAATGCCAATGTCTTGGCTGGTACCTCCTGCATCCTGAATGTAAAGCGGTAAAGTTGGCAAAAGTGCCGCTAAACCTGACCAAAATAAAAGCCCCGCTGCAAACAGCACTAGCAGATCATGCTGTAGCTTCGGGCTAAGAGTCTTCAACAGTTTCAAAATTTTTAGTCCGTTTAACGAAGCAATTCCTTTGTTATCTTCTTTTAATCATGAACAAAGTCAAACTACTTTGCAGCTCGCCTAATCGACTTTGCTGCTTTTGCACGGCGCATCGTTTGAGTAAGTTGCTAGTTCTCGATAGCCTGTCGTCTCATCGAGTTCACGTTTGAAGTTAATGCTTATCGTCGATTGCTGGTTGGGTAGCACACCTGACTTACAGCCATTTTCCGATGGGTAAGCCATAGCGTGGGGGTCGTTCGCGAACGCCCCCTACAGGGATTTGTGATTTATCCAGGTGGAAACGGCTGTAAGGGCATAGCATTCGAGCAGAAACCTTGTCTGTGACAGAATTTATTTGCCGAACGCTGTGCCCCTACGGGGTACTGGAATAAAACTTGAGCGCGAAACCCGTGATTTCGCGCTCAATAGTGACGTTAGTGACGTTATAAATTTAGGTGGACTGCTCCCGTTACCAGAGGGCGCGAGGGGCAGGGGGTGGCGTGGCTGGCGTAGAGGTGACAGGCACAGGAGTAATTCTTTCTGGCTCTGACACGGGTAGTGGGGTCGTTTCTTGGCGGACGGTTTCTCGTTCTACGATTGTTTCAGTTTCACTACTCTCGCGGACGGTTTCTTGCTCAGTTTCGTCTACCGTTTCTGCCTGAGTAGTTTCGTCTGGTTCGTCAACACGGGCTTGCTGCACCGTATCGGGAGCGAGCGCCACATTCACAATGTCGTTGCCCGGTGTCGTTGTCACGAGGACTTCATCCCCAGGTCGGAGGCTGCTGAGAACCTGCGGATTGACATTAGGCAGCGTGCGGTAGGACCCGTTGGCTAGTCGGACTCGCACGTCTCCATCGTTAGAGACGCTGACGACCTCAGCCCGTACTTGGTTTAACCCATTGGCTGGATTGACTTGTACTTGACTGATGAGCTGTCCATCGGTCTGATCAGCGAGGGGAAGGGCGATCGCCTTCTCTGAAAGGCTTAGACCAGCGGCGATCGCCGTCAACATTGCGCCACCTAGCGCGACTCGCTTACGTAAACCCATGATCGAGAATTCTCCTAACGTGATTTGCGGTCAAAGTCAAAATTCGCTTAGTGCAGTCCAGAAACCGGGCAATTAACGCAGTTCACACAATCCACATGAATCACACAATTCACATGAACAATTCGCATGAAATTATTCGCAGCAAAATACTGCACGACTGTGCAAATTGCGCCACACAGTTAGACAGCTAGCTGTCTGTAAACGGTGTAGACCTATTTCTGCTTGCGTTAAAGCAATTGAGCTAGTTAAAGGCAGTGCAAACCCTGTAGGGAAGGGGTCGGAGCGTTAAATGCTAATAAAACATTGTTTTTCCAAAGCGCCCTGCTCTAGTCTAATTCCTTAAATATGGATGTCAAAGCTTGAAGCTTCGGCAGAATCGCTCTTAATGACGATTTTTGGCATAAATTCGCAAAATTTTCCTTTATAACAAAATTAGGCTCTCTGCATAAAGCATTTTTTGAAGTGTGAATGGTAGCGCAGTGGAATCGCCATTCACATAGGAGAGCTATTGAGCAGGGTGAAGTAGGTATAAGACGAGTGTTCCCGTCTCTCAAACTTTCTCTTTAGCGGGTGGAGTAATGCCGGTTTTGCTTAAAGTCTTGTCGATTGTCCTGAGAAATTCAAGGTCTTCTTGTGGCAATGCAGCGCTGTGATTGAAGGGTAAATCTTCAGTGACAGGCTGTTTTTCCAGAAAAGCAAATGCTTGCCGAAACTGTTCGGGAGTGGCTTGAATGGGTGCGTCGAGGTGGCAGGGAATAATTCGCTGAAAATTCCAGCGAGCTATTTGGTTAGCCCAGTCCAGCGTTTCCTGGGGGGCGCGGTTGAGAATTAGCGTTTGCAGAATCGGCGCGACGAAGAGTCGTCCATTTCCCCGGAGGGCATCAAATGATCGCTTCCAGTCTGGCTTCCACTGAAACGGGAACCAGCCGAAGAGGGCTTTTCTGGAGCGATCGGGAGCTTTTAAGGCTTCTCGAAGCGATCGCCACGTCTCTGTGACTTCTAAGGCATTGGGCTGAAAGTAGAACGCAAACAGGGCTATTCGCTGCCATCCCTTATGACGGTTGGCTTCAGTGTCCTGGATCGGCTCGAACGGGCTGTCTTTAGCGTGAAACAGCAGCGGATAGGGGTCGAGTTGGACAACGGCGGGCGGGTCTTCGGGCACAGAGAGGACGGAATCGGTGACGAGTAGGGTGTGCGATCGCCGATGAAACAATGCCACCTCTTCAAATTTGCCTGGGCCAAGCTCAATCGGACCTAAAGTGGCATAGTCAAATTCCTCAGCGAAAGGTGCTTTGCTGCTGTCTTGGGGCAATTCCTGCGTCCGTTTTGCCGGAAACCCCAGCCAACTCAACGGTAGATTGAACGGAAAACTCCACTGATTTGGGGCAATGAAAACCTGCGCTGTGGGAAATTGTCTGGCAAACGGACCAACAAAGACTTTATGCTCTAGCCCTGAAATAGTTGGCAGGATGATGTACTTTACATCGCTGTGCACGGTAACCAATTCCTTAACCAGACGAATGCATTCTGGAGTCGGCGCGACCGGAGCATAGACCAATAGCCCGCCTTGCTCAAGCTTTACGACCGTCATCCGAATGGGCACCGTGACGTAGAAGATGCCTTGAATCTGATCAAACGTCCAGACCGTTTCAGGCACTACTTCCTGACGAATGGTTTGTCTCTTACCGTAGGGGTAAAGCGGCAAGGTAAACCAAAACCGCCAGCGAAAATCCTCAGCCTGGTTGCTCAAGATTGCCTCTTTCTGTATATCTTGCACGTTCATCGTGGCTCTATCCACGCCCTTCTCTCTGAACTTAACTCTAGTTTCTCATGGGCGCTGCTGGTTCTGAGTACAAAATTGAATAGAACATTGAATAGAACGCAGTGAGTGCAAACCTTTTGTATGTAGAATCACGAAATTCCCCGGAAACGCTGCTTATACTGGGTCAATCTTGATTCACATCCAATGAGTACAATTATGCTAGTTACCAAGCAGCCTGTATTTCAGCGATTTTGGTATCCGGTTATCCCAATGCAGCAGTTGGCAGATGGCCCTAAACCGTTTGTGCTGTTGGGGCAACCGATTGTGCTGTGGCTAGATGCATCAGGAAAGCCTGCGGTAGTGCGCGATCGCTGCTGTCATCGCACTGCTAAGCTCTCTCTGGGTAAAGTGGTTGAAGGCAATATCTGCTGTCCTTATCACGGCTGGGAGTTTGACGGATCGGGAGCTTGCGTCCACATGCCCCAATCTAAAGACGGCGCAATTTCTTCTAGCTATAGAGTAGATGCCTATCGCTGTACAGAACGTTATGGCTATGCTTGGGTGTGTTTAGGGGAACCCCTGGCTGATATTCCTGCGATCGCTGAAGCGGATGATCCAACTTATCGTCTAATCCATGAGTTTTACGAACCTTGGAAATGTGCAGGGCTGAGGGTAATGGAAAATGAGATGGATCTAGCTCATCCTACCTTTGTTCACACCACAACCTTTGGCAGTGAAGAGCATCCAACTCCAGACTTTATTGATGTGACGGAAACGGAATATGGACTCCATGCTCACAGTGTGTTGGGTGTGGTGAATCCTGAGTTGCAACAGCAAAACCTAAAAATGAGTGACAGCATAACCTACCGCACACTGGATATGGATTGGTTTATGCCGTTTACTGTGTCGTTACGAATTGCTTATCCAAACGGGTTAGTTCATATGATCGTGAATACCATGACTCCCATTGATGATGGCACTTCTCAAATGGTGCAATTTTGCGTCCGAAACGACACCGAGTCCGAGACAAAAAGTAGTGACGTGGTTGCATTTGATCGCGCCGTTACGCTAGAAGATAAACTCATTTTGGAATCTACGGATTACGACGTGCCGCTCACGCTCAACAAAGAGCAGCACATGTTTACGGATAAACCAGGAATTGTAATTCGCAAGAAGATCGCGGCTTTGCTCAAGGCTCATGGTGAAGTGGAGCAAACCAGAGAGACATCTGGAGTGTCACTTCAGCCTCTGAACACGGTAGCTGATACACGAGTTAAGGTGTATTAAATTCCAATAGAGTAAAGTTTTACAAAAGACTCACTTCGCCTAAAGCTTGAATTTGTTGATCAGAGTATCCAGCAGCACGTAAGGGTTCAATGATACCTTGCTGGAGGTTGGGGACGTAGCAGGCGATCAGGCTAGCTTCAGAGGTGGTGGGAATAATGTGAGTAGGGGCGATCGCCGCTGGCAAAATGCATGATTCTCCTTTTTCTAGTCGCTCTGTGCCTCCCTCAAATTCAAGCTGCACTGCCTCTCCCACATTAGAGAGCGTGATACAGCGATGGGGATGAGATGGTTCTACGTGTGGTTCAGTCAGCGTCCAGCGCTCTAGCGCAAAATAGGGTCCGGCACAGCAAACAACCCGCTGATTTTTGCCTTCGGATAAGCGAAGTCCAGAGTTGGGATGAGAATTATAGTGAGTTCGCAACTCATCTAGAGCCGCATTGATGTTAGCGTGCCATTCCTCCTCACTATGTTTCCTTCCATAGAGGTCAGTTGGCATCACCATTTGCCCCAAGTCAGAGGTTTGCTGCACCTCAAACACCAGTGCATCCGGTCCAAAGGAGTGGATGATTCCTCCTGGCACATAAATGGTGTCTCCTGCCTGAATCGGATAGCGACACATCACCGAATCGTAATCCTGCGCCACGAATGCATCAAATAGCTGACTGCGGCTAAACTCACCTTTGAGTCCTGCCAGAATGGTTGCCCCCGGTGCAGCCCAGAGAATGTGCCACGCTTCGGTTTTGCCATTTGGCTCACCATGAATTCGAGCGGCTGTTTCATCATCAGCGTGGAGATGAACAGGCAACATGTGAGAGGCATCAATGAATTTTTCCAGTAGCGGAAAGTGAGGACCGCGCCAATCTTTTCCAACTAACTCGTCAGGATGAGCAAGCGTTAATTCATGTAGAGTTTTGCCCTTCAATGAACCATTTGTCACCGTTCCCGTGGTATCGCGGTAGTCGCTGATTTCCCAGGTTTCGGCAATGATTCCCTCTGGCAAATCACGCTTGCCGAGATGTTCAGGAATTAACCTTTCGCCAAAAACATAGTGCCGAATGTGAGCGGTGAGTTTGAGTGGATACCAGTTCATGGTGAGCAATGCCTCTATAAACCAAAAATTCTTGCGGGGCGGTTCGCGAACCGCCCTACGCTATGGCTTAAGTCTTGCCAACTGTTACGCCTGCTTGAGCTTCTAGTGCTTTGACCAAGGCAGACGCATTTTCTTCGCCCCAGCCTTGATTGACTGCCGCTTTTAAGTTTTCTCGAATGGCTGCTGCTGCCGGAATCGGTGAGTTCAGGTCTTGAGCAAATTGGGCGATTAGATTGGCATCTTTGAGCATCCATTTGAGGGCAAAACTGGTGCTAAAGTCGCGCTTCATCAGTGCCGCTCCAACGCCGTCGAATAGGGGCGATCGGAAGTCTACCACTCGCAACACGTCTAGCACATCTTGTGGATTAAGACCTGCCTTCGTTGCCAAAATGAGAGATTCTGCTAATGCTTCAATTTGAGCTGCCACAATCAAGTTGCCCGTCAGCTTCATTGCTGCACCTTTGCCCGTTTCACCCATGTAGTGAAGGGATTCGCTCAGTGGCTCCAGGATAGGTTTAACTTGCTCGAAAACTTTACGTTTGCCGCCAACCACGATCCAAAGTCCACCTGCTGCGGACTCATTTCTGCTGCCAAATACAGGCGCATCCAGGAATTCAACCTGCTTCTCGGCGTAGGCAGCAGCTTCGCGGTGACTGGTTTTGGGGTGAACGGTACTCAGGTCGATCGCAACTTGACCTGCACGAACACCTAACAATACGCCATCTTGCCCAAACACCAAACTTTCAACGGCTGCATCGTCACCCAAACAGTACATCACCACATCTGCTTCTGCAACAGCCTGGGCTGGGGTTTCTGCTTGAGTTGCACCTTGCTCAACCAGTGGTTTACAGCGATCGCCATGACGATTCCAAACCGTCAATTTATAGCCTGACTTCAGCAAGTTTTGGGCCATGCCGCTACCCATAATTCCTAGACCGAGATAAGCAATGTGTTGCATTTAGGGTTTGGGGGTTATGGTTTGGGGCTAGGGTGTGTTTTATGGAGTTTAGGGGAGTTTAATGTTTTCGGAGATCCCCCTAACCCCCTTAGGAAGGGAGACTTTGAGCGATTCAGTTCTCTCTTTATTGAGGAATTAAGGAGGATTAGAGGAAAAAGGCTGAAACACACCCTAGCCCTAGCCTCCAGCCCCTAACCCCTTCACCTCACGTCTGATACCGTGTCCTGAGTCGATCAATTGTCACCGCAATGATAATCACTAATCCTTTGACGACTAACTGCCAGAAGAAGGAGACGTTGAGTAAAGTTAAACCGTTGTTGAGCAAGGCGATGATCAGGGCACCGAGGAGGGTCCCCCAGATAGTGCCTATGCCACCTGTGAAGCTGGTGCCACCCAAGATGACAGCGGCGATCGCATCTAACTCATAGCCCTGACCGAGCATTCCAGTAGCGCTGTAGAGGCGGCTAGCACTCATCACGCCACCTAAACCAGAAAGCAAGCCACTTACGCCATAAACAAATAGCAGGACCCAACTCACTTTAATTCCGGTCAGGCGTGCTGCTCGTGAGTTGCCACCCACGGCATAAATGTGAGTGCCTAACACAGTACGCCGCAGGATAAACCAGCTTGCGATTATCGTTGCTAGAGCAATAATTACCAGCCAGGGAATTGGACCTAAATAGTAGTTACCAATCCAGGCGAAATTTATTTCCCGGTTGATTACCGTTGTACCGTTGGCGATCAGGTAGGCAAGTCCGCGTAAGCCCGTGTAGGAACCCAACGTGACGATAAAAGGCGGCAAATCTAGGTAGGCTATCAGCGCCCCGTTGACTAACCCCAGCCCCAAGCCTGCCAGCAGAGCTGCCGGAACAGCCAGCGCGCCCAGTCCTGGGATGAGGGAAACCAGTACAGAGACGACCGCCGTGACGCCCAAAATTGAGCCAACGGAGAGGTCAATTCCCCCTGTCAGAATTACAAACGTCATCCCAGCCGCCAGGACGATGTTAATCGAAGCCTGACGCACCACGTTGATTAAGTTGCCTGTCGAGAGAAAGTTGGGCGTGAGGACGGAGAACAAGATGCAGATAATCAGCAAAATCGGCAAGATACCTGCAAGCTGAAATAGGGTGCGAAGGGACTGACGCTTGCGGGTGCGGCGATCGCTCCTTCTTGCTTCTTCACTACCTCTTAGCTGGGTTTGACTCATGACTGGCTAACCTCCTTAGCTCCCGTAGCGTAGGCCATAATGTTTTCCTGGGTGATTTTGGTTCCGGTGGTGCCGCCGACTTCGCCGACCAAGTGCCCTTCGCGCATGACTAAGACGCGATCGCTCATTCCAACAATTTCCGGTAACTCACTGGAGATCATCAGAATCGCTACCCCTTGCGCTGCTAGGTCACTGATGATGCGATAGATCTCACTTTTGGCACCGATATCCACACCCCGAGTCGGCTCATCTAACAGCAGCACTTTGGGATTGATGGCTAGCCAGCGAGCCACTAACAGCTTTTGCTGGTTGCCGCCTGACAGGTCTATCGCTCTGGTCGCAGGACTGGCAACCCGAATTCCCAAGTTATTGATTGCATCAGCGGCAATCTGCTTGAGGACACCAAAGTTCATCACCCCTGCCGTGGATCGTTTGCCTAAAACATTCATGGTGATGTTTTGGCGAGAAGTCATTTCCAGGAAGAGTCCCTGATCTTTGCGGTCTTCGGGTACGTAGGCGATGCCATTGGCGATCGCATCTTTGGGGCTAGAAATGTGTAACTTCTTCTCATTCAGGAAAACCTCTCCTGCTGTTGCCGGATCAGCCCCAAAGATCAGCCGAGCCAGTTCCGTTCGTCCAGCTCCGACCAATCCTGCCAGCCCAACAATTTCTCCCGCGTATAGTTCAAAACTGGCGGGCTGGACCTTGCGTCCATCGGCTAGCCCTTTAACTTCCAAAACGGGTGCAGAAGGAGAAGGGGCGATCGCCTCTCCGGATGAATCCACTAATGAATCTGCTGATGTGCGGGATGATGAGTGCGACTTGTGTTCATAGAAATCACCCAAAGCACGACCCACCATCATTTGCACCAAACGCTCTGAAGAAATTTCAGACTTTTCTAACGTGCCAACGTACTCACCATCCCGCAAAACGCTAACGCGATCGGCGAGCCGATACACCTCCGCCATCCGGTGGCTGATGTAGATGATTGCAATTCCGTCATCTCGCAACTGACCAATTAGCCGAAAGAGCTGTTCCGTTTCCCGATCAGACAGGGCGGCAGTTGGCTCGTCCATCACCAAAATTCGGCTTTTGTCCTTCAGCGCTCTGGCAATTTCTATCTGCTGCTGTTCAGCAATGGATAGTGTAGACACCAGCGCATCTTCACCAAAACCGGCACCCAAGCTTTTCAACAGGGCTGCTGCCTCTTGCCGCATCTGATCACGCTGCAAAAACGTTGCTGCCTTAGTGCGCTCGTGCCCCATGAAAATGTTTTCCGTAACGGTGAGATTTGGCGCAACGTTCAACTCCTGATAAATCAGCGTAATGCCTGCCTTTCGGGCATCATTGGGGTCGGCAATACGAACCATCTCACCGTTAATTTGAACCTCACCCGTATCGGCAGTGTAAGCCCCTGCCAATATTTTCATTAGTGTGCTTTTGCCTGCTCCGTTTTCACCCATGAGTGCATGAATTTCTCCAGGGAAAACGGTTAGGCTTACGTCCCGCAACGCATACACACCATGAAAACTTTTACTAATGCCCCGCATTTGCAGTACAGGCTGAGTGGGGGCAGAAACGACATTACTAGTAGTCATAAGTGTTCTGGGTCATTGGTCATTGGCACTGATGTAGAGGTTGAGATCTCCAACTTCTTGAAGAAGTCGGAGATCCAAGCACTCTTGGTTAAAGGTCATCGGTTGCTAGGACAAATGGCGAAACTATTCGCTTGTCCAGCCTTTGTACTGGTCTATGTTGTCTCTGGTAATCAGTTCTACCGGAACGAGAACTGTTGATTCTGGAGGTGGGTTGCCCTGCACAATGTCATTGCCTACCTCAACCGCTGTAACTGCCATTTGGAAAGGATCTTGAGCTGCCGTTGCCACAAACAAACTATCCTCATTCTTGAGGGCATCAACGGCTTCGGGCGCACCATCTACCCCCACGATGAAAAACTCATCTCGCTGGGCTTGTTTTGCGGCTAGCTCTGCCCCAATTCCGGTGGGGTCATTGATGGCAAATACAGCATCAATATCAGAGAAGGAGGTGAGCAAATCACTCATCACCCTCAGTCCACCTTCACGACTGCCCTCCGCGTTCTGATCTTGGGAAAGGATGTTGATGTCAGGATATTTTGCCAGAACATCGGTGCAGCCATTTACCCGGTCGATTACCGCAGACACAGGCGGACCATTAATAATGACGATATTGCCTTGACCTTCAATGCGATCGGCAATGTACTGACAAGCTAATTCGCCTGCCTGAACGTTGTTAGACGTGACGGTTGCGTCTACGCCTCCTTCAGCCGCCACGTCAACGGCTATTACTGTTGCACCTGCCTGCTTTGCCTGAATTACTGCGGGAGCAATTCCCTCACTGTCTGCTGCGTTCAGCAGGATCAAATCAACTCCAGAAGAAACAAAGTTTTCGATCTGGTTGAGTTGTTGATTCAAGTCATAGCCGCTTGAAACAACCGTTGTCTGTACGTTCTCACCGCCAAACTGCTTGGCTCCAGCTTCTGCCCCTTCTCCAACCTGAACAAAGAAGGGATTGCCTAGGTCACCCACCGTAACACCAACTGACGTGAGTTCTGCACTTTCCCCGTCTTGAGTGCCATTGCTTTGATTGCTTTGACTACCAGGAGGCTGGTCGGTGCAGGCAACTAAAGCGCTGCCAACTAATCCCGCTAAACTGATTGCGATCGCTACTCTCTTCACATTCGTCACCCAGAAATCGCCAGAAGAGAGCTAGATGAAAAACTAAATCTGCTAACGCATTTGTCTCTAAATCAAAGTTAGAAAGTGAGGCAAATCTGGATATCAGAAATTTGTTCGAACCAAAGTAAAGATATCTAACTTCTCAACTTTCAGAAATATTTGCTGTCTCACTTGAGGTAAATTTTTATCAACTCTTTTAGCCTTGCCTAGTCAAAAGATGCGTTAGCAATAATGCTTCTGACATTGTTTTAACAATAGCAAACTAAAACAGGTAATAAATCGCTTTGTGCAACAGGTGAAACACCCGCACCAGCATGATTTGCCTGATTAAAGTTATTGCAACGGCTAGCTAAGTCAAACTAATTTACCTAATTAAAGTGCGGGCAAACAAACCCATCTCCTGAAGAAAACGAAACAAAAGATTGCAGATTCATATTCAATTTAACTCTCTATTTTTCATCCTCATCCTTAACCTTCTTCCACTACATCCATCTAACAGATTATCTCAAAGGGGGGTTGACACTTAGGATATTTTGTGGTTTATCCTGAAATGAGGAGTTTCAGCATTTTGAGCTCCATATTTCAGTATCAGCTTTAACAAAAAGTAATGACTTATACAAGAGTTGTAACTAACAAAAGTAAAATAGCGTGAACTATTTCAAAGGATACAAGTCCGATTTCGTCTGAAAACTGGACGATTTATCACTGACGGTTTGTCACGAATATGTAGCATTAAGAAAGGGAATCCCCTAAAGAATTCCCTTTCACAATTCTTGCGTTTTTACGAAGCATCCTTCCTAGCGCTGTAATGCAAAAGATCTTGTATCTTTGGGCTTCACAAAAACTTGCTGTTTGGGCTTCAGATTAAGCTGATCAAACTTTTCACGGGTCAGATAAACCGTAACCGCTTGACCATCCTCAAGCGCCAACTCACTTTGAATCTCCCAACCTAAGTGAACCACGCGCTGCACTCTGGCGGGTGCAGTAGAGTCGTCGGGTGAAAGCTGCACTACGACATCATGAGGACGCAAGAAAAGCTGGGGCTGACTGGTCGAAATGCCGCTTTGCTGAAAAATCCGGGCATCCCCAGGAAGGACATTCACTGGGCCGATGAAACTCATGACAAACGGACTAGCAGGATTGTCATAAATTTCGGCTGGGCTACCAATTTGCTCGATTCTTCCCTGATTCATCACGACAATTTCGTCAGACACTTCCATCGCTTCTTCCTGGTCGTGGGTGACGAATACGGTCGTGACATGAACTTTGTCGTGCAGGTTGCGAAGCCAGGTTCGCAGATCTTTACGCACTCTGGCATCGAGTGCGCCAAAGGGCTCGTCTAACAGCAAGACTTTGGGTTCTACGGCAAGCGATCGCGCCAGTGCAACTCGTTGGCGTTGTCCGCCAGAGAGTTGGGAGGGATAGCGATCGCCCAAACTCTGGAGCTGAATCAAATCCAACAGTTCTTCTACACGGTTTTGGATGCGCGGCTTTGGCCACTTAGCGATTTCCAGCCCAAACGCAATGTTTTTGCGAACGGTGAGATGCTTAAACAGCGCATAGTGCTGAAACACAAACCCAATATTTCGGTCTTGCACGCTCTGATGTGTAGCATCCTTGCCTGTCAGATAGACTCTGCCACTGTCTGGTTCTTCTAGCCCAGCAATCACTCGCAGCAAGGTAGACTTTCCAGAACCCGATGGACCTAATAACGCAACGAGTCCACCCGTCTTAATCTCAACGCTTACTTGGTCTAAAGCAAAAAAATTGCCAAACTGCTTAGATACGTTTTCAACCGTAATGCCCACGCGGAAGCCTCCAAACGGTAATCGAGATAAATACAGTTATTCGGTCGGAATGCCGTATTTTATGTTTGTTATTATGGAGCTTCGTGTACCAAAAGTACAGTATCTTCTGTGACTTACCGTAATTTCTTTAGCATTTTGGCAGTATTTCGGCTTATTCTTCCAAATTTTCCTATGGGGAAAAAAAGTCAGGGTAATTCCCTTCTTGGTAGGAGGGAATGTGATTGAGAATGGTGCAAGACTCAAGTAAATACTCTTGGAAGCGAAGATTACTATCAAGGATTTTTGTCTATGCTTGAACCTGATTCTTTTAGATTTGGCTTTCGGAAGCCTGCCCAGGCTTTTCTGGGGTTCTTTAAAGGGCTATTAGGTTCTCGTTGGCCTTCTCTACTGATGTTGCTGCTAGGTGTTTACCTGCCACTGTTAGGATTTGAGACCTTAGCGCTGAAGATTGGAAACTATGAAAGTGGCTTTCCCTGGGATGTTGCCATCCTCTTGTACCTTCACAAGACAGCAAACCCCCATCTCGATCTATTTGCGTCAACGTTCACCAAGCTTGGGGTGTATTGGGGTGTATTTCCGTTTGCCGTTGTGCTTGGCGTGATTTTGCTGAGGCAAAGACAGTGGCGATCGCTTGCTTATCTGCTCACTACGCTTTTAGGTAGTTCGGCCATCAATCTTGCCGCAAAAGGCATGATGCAGCGGATTCGTCCTCATCTATGGGAATCACTTTATCCAGCAGCGTCAGGGTTTGCCTTTCCTAGTGGACATGCCATGTCGAGCATGTCACTCGTTGCGGCGCTGGTTGTCTTAACCTGGGGCAGTCGCTGGCAGGGGTGGGTGTTAACGGTTGGCGGACTGTTTGTTGTGGCGATCGGTTGGACAAGAATCTATTTAGGAGTTCACTACCCCAGCGATATTTTGGCTGGGTGGCTAGTTTCGATTGGATGGGCGGTTGGAGTCAGCCTAATTGTTAGACCTCACCTGCGAAGAGCAAGCGTTGACTCGCTCTAGCAAATAAAGCAAGGCGAAATTAGCGGCTACAGAAGTGCTTGAATTGCCATTGAGATTTCGGCATCAGTTGCCAGATTATTGTTGAAGCAAATTTCTGTATGTTGACTGATGAGAGTTCCAATGTATGGCTTTCCTGCTCCTTTTGGAGCAATTAGCATGTAAAGGATTCGACTCATCATTCTTACCTTAAACGTGAAATCACATCAGGCATTCAGGGGATTATCAATTAGCCGTTGCAAGACCGTGTCTAGGTTGGCGATCGCCCCCAACTCTAATTGAAATAAGTCCTCAAGTGCAGAACGCAGCTCGGTTGCGGTACTCAACGTCTTTCGCTCGGTAGGATTGCCCAAATGATGGATTGCAAGCTGGTTATTGCGTAGAGCATAACGCCGATCTGAATTGGGTCTGGCAGCAATAAGTGAATTCACAAAGGGTGAATTAGGATGAGTGGAAATATACCAATTGCTTACCTCATAATCGGGTAGCTGTTGTTCGTGCAGATCAAAAAGATAAAGAGATTTCCACTCCTGCCCGGTAAATGCCTGCATGATGTAGGTACTGTCCTCTCCAATCAAGCGGAATAGCTCATGGGGAGTACTTTGTTGAAAATCTAGCTTTAGAGACAGGGGCGTTGTAAGGGTTAAGCCACCAAATCCAACATCTGCAACATAGGTTTCTCCATCCAGATCAATTCGTAGCAACATGTGGGTACGAGGCATAATGCTTCCTTTGGGAAGACCCCAAAGTACACGAGCCGCCAAGTTTTTCACTTGAAAGCCAAGGGTGAGCAACACCGACCGTAGCAACAGGTTTTGCTCAAAACAGTAGCCTCCCCGTCTTTCATAAATTAGCTTGCGCTGCAAAGATTCTAAGTCTAGAAGAACAGGTTGCTTGAGCAATGGATTGAGGTTTTCAAACGCGATCGCCTTTGCATGACAGAGGTGAATTGCCTGGAGCGTTGTCAGGGTAGGAGAGCGATCGCCACTATATCCAATGCGTTGAAAATAAGCATTAAGGTCTATTACATTCGGTATTTGTTTCATCCTATCTGCCGAGCTATAAGCTCCTATATTCCTTTTAAGATACTGATAGTTGTGAGAAACAGTTCAAGTTTACTCCTCACAAACCTGATTTAGCGGTGTTGCTTATGAGCTAGCTTAGGGAACTTCACCGCCTATCTTCGTTAGACTAAATCGTAACTTAGAGCGGTCAGTCAGAGGTGACGGCTTTGCAGAACTATACTTCAGACTCTAAGCCATCGTTTCTATATCAAGTTTTCGCACAATATATTTTGTTTTAGGAGAACTCCAAATGTTAGAAACCATTGCAATTCAAATTCCAGAAGATGCTCGAACTCTAGAGGACTTAGAGGAAACTGAGCGACAAGCATTGGCTCAAAAATATCTCCGAAATCCGTTCTCTGTTCGCTGGTCAACATTGGCTCAATTATCCCAAAACCCTGAGCTATAGTGCTGTTTATCTCATACCACTTGTACAAAAAACCAGATATTGGAACTTGTCCCGCGTACGCGGGACAAGTTCCAATATCTGGTTTTAAATTAGTTACAAAAAAGGGTAGGACTTAGTCCTACCCTTTTTTGTAACCCCAAACTGGTGGAGGTTATTGTTTGACCCGCTCTAGCAGCCAGAGGGAGGCGATCGCTCCCGCAAAATGGGCCGTAATGCCTGTCATATTCGCCATTGCCACTAGAATATCCAAAGCACGAATGATCTTTTGTGGGTCATAAACCGCGATTCCTTGAGGTTGAGCCAATACCTTACCCAACAGCACGCCCAGAGTCGCACCACCTCCTAAAATCGTCAGCAGCATTCCAATCAAGCTTACTAGCAGAGACAGCCGCAGCACTTTAATTACGTCTGCTCTATGGGGATTTGCTTGATCGGAATCAAGCAACAGTTTACCTGTGCGGGTGTATCGAAATGAGAGAAAGATGGCGAATAGCAGCACTAAAACGCCACAAACCGCCCAGAAGATACCAACCCCAATGCCTGGAGTATTTTCGTCGCTAAAGTTTTGTCCAGTAACAGCAAAAACTAGAATGAGCGATGAAACAATGGCTAATCCAATTTGCAGCCAAAACGTAGCCCATCCTGTCCACCGAAAAGTTACTCCAATATCGTGCAGCTTTGGACCTAGCGATCGCCGCTCTGTTTGAGTCCGCATACCTCTTTCCTCGTTCAACTGCGGATTCCGCTTTGGAATCTCACCTTCAAACCATAACGATCTCATTGATGAGAAACCACTTCCTAGAGAGGGAAAGGGGGATAGCGGTAAGGATGTTTTGGCACTAGAAATTAACCCTGGTTTTGAAGCGTGAATGGGGACTTCATTCAATGTAGGACTTTTAATAAACAAAAGAAAAGCGCTGCACAATTGCGGCGAAAGTACTAGCAAAACTTCAGAAAAACCAACTGCCTGCGGGAGTGGGAACCAGGTGCTTTCTGAGCTAGTAACTTACCGTAACCGTACAGCGCTATGGAAGGGAACTTGTATATTTGCTGTTAATCCCAATAGTACTCTTAAAATCCATAGATAAAAATCACTAGTCCTTATCTTTTGCATAGATTTTTATCTATGATAATAACTTGCAGGAAGAGAGAAACTCTTATGCTGTATAGCTTCTAGCCACCCAGCCACATTGCGGGCAAAGAAATATTGTGCGAAAAATCCATAGATAAAAATCACTAGTTCGAGCGCTTGTGATAGACTTTTATCCATAAACCTGCCCAGGCAGAAATTGACGCAGGAGTTTTCAGGTGATCCACGCCACCCTACATCAACTCAAAGTGTTTGAAGCAACGGCTCGTCACGGCAGCTTTACCCGAGCTGCGGAAGAGTTATTTCTGACTCAGCCAACGGTTTCTATGCAGGTAAAACAGTTGACCAAAGCCGTAGGGTTACCCCTATTTGAGCAAGTGGGCAAGAAGCTTTACCTGACAGATGCGGGACGCGAACTGTTTTCTACCTGCCAGGATATTTTTAGTCGGCTCGACCAACTTGAAATGCGAGTCGCAGATATGAAAGGCATGAAACAGGGACAGCTACGGTTAGCAGTGATCACCACCGCCAAGTACTTTGTCCCTCGATTGCTTGGCCCATTCTGTCAAATCTACCCTGGCATTGACGTTTCGCTAATTGTGACCAATCATGAGCAGGTGATCGAGCGGTTATCAGATAACCAGGATGACCTCTACATCATGAGCCAATTGCCTGAACACATGGATATTGAAGCTTATCCATTTATGGATAACCCACTAGTCGTAGTTGCTCCCAGCACTCATCCACTTGCAGGCAAGAAGAATATTCCTATATCGGAGTTGGTTGGAGAGCCTTTCATTATGCGAGAGCCAGGTTCAGGCACTCGCCGCTCGGTGCAAAAGCTGTTTGATCAGGAGGGAATATCCGTCAGGGTACGGCTAGAGTTGGGCAGTAATGAGGCGATTAAACAGGCGATCGCCGGGGGCTTAGGCTTATCCGTCCTCTCTCGCCACACCCTCACCCCCGAAATCCCCAATAGTGAACTCACTGTTTTAGATGTGCAGGGCTTCCCGATTCACCGCAACTGGTACGCCGTCTCCCTCTCAGGCAAACAGCTTTCAGTTGTCGCCAGCACTTTCTTGGACTACCTCAAGGTAGAAGCAGCAAAGCTTTCTGATGGGGCAATGTCGATTTTAGTGTGAGGAAGTTGAGGTTCTTCGTTACAAGGCGGAGCCTTGTAATGCCATACCCGAGGCTCTGCCTCTTGCCCATTTCCCGTCTCTCCCAGAAACCAGACATTGAAATAGGGGCTTAGCATTGCTAAACCCCTTAACAGAGAGATGATATAGGTTAATTAATCCACAGTTGTGAAGTAATTAGCACTAAGCCTTACAGCATCACACCTGCAAACTTGAGGAAGTCACCAATTGTGTGGATCTCACCGCCATCTGGCAATCTCACACCCTTACCAGGCTCCCACTGTTGATTGTTGTAATCGCGCTGATTCAAGTAAGAAGCAGGGTCATTCATCATTAGACCGATGAATGTCTCAGCAGCCAGACGGCTACCCACTTCACCCAACGTATCTCCCTTTGCCCGAACTTCAGCCTCTTTGAGAATGTAGAACCAAGCAGGCGTCTTCTCCAGGAAGGGTTCCAGCGCTTGATTCATGGCATCAGAGTTGTCTTGCTTTAGCTCCTCTGGGGTTAGCTTGGGCACACCCAGTTTTGCCGCAAGGCTTTGTCCGGTGGGAATGCTGAGCAGATAACCGCGCAGCAAGTTGCGCTTAGCTAGGTGCTTCAACAGTTCTTTGATCATGGTTGAGGGTTCATCTTCCCCTTCGTTGATCATGGTGGACAGAGGTGGAGTCAAGTGAGTGTCAATTTTGCGGGCAGAACGTCTTTGCCGCTCAGCAGCAGCCGTTTTGTCCACAAATCGATCCCACTCAATGATCCAGTTGAATGGCAAGGTATCGTTCGCACCGGGACCGTTGCGCTCACCAATGTTACCTCTGCCCGTAAAGGAAAACAGCAACTCAAAGCTGGCGCTGGGAATCAGGACAGCTTCAAGTCCAAAGTTGCGATTGTAGTCGTAGCCAGCCCGCACCATGCTGTGCCCGAAACGGTATGCCGCAACAGAAAATTCTAGGGGCATGAAGATGTCGCGATATTGCAGGTCGTAGAATTTCAGCCCGCCCTTGAGAATGTTGTCTACTGTTCCATCTACAGTTAAAGTTTTGAGGAAATCGTTCACTACAAGCCACTGGTGGTGCCAGCGAACCAGATTTTGCGCCCGCTCAAACAGACCCTGTTCATCCTTAAAGCTCTTGGGTTCGTTTGTCCGAATCCAATCGACCACTGCGTTATGGAATCGCAGGAAAGCAGTGTGAAGCTGAGCAACAATCAGGTTTTCGTCGTTGCGGCTATCACCGATGATGGCGTTTCTGTCTTTGCGAGGCAGGTCGCGCATCAGGTCATCTGTTGGCGGAATTCTTTCTCCGGGAACGTCATCACCTGCAGAGTTCTTGAGCGCGTTTTGACCGATCTTGAACTTCACCGGATCATCTTCCTGGTAAAAGTCTTTCGCTTCGGTTGGGTTTGTGGGATTCAAAGTTGGGCCATCCCCATAGACGCTATCCAGGTCAAACACAGGACGGCGCAGATTCTTGAGCTTCTCAGCAACAAAGTCGGGCGCTAGGGGCTGAAAGTCATCTTTGATAATGTCGGTTTGCAAATCTTGGGAAGCGCGATCGGTATTGGCAGTGACATCGTGGTCGATGAACTGCCCCCAGTAAGTGTAAACCGGGGGAATATCTGAGTTTGCTTCTGCTGGATCGATGGGCTCTTGGGCATCAATCATGGCATTGCCCAGGTCTTTCAGCTTAGCAATGGTATCTGCCGGATTATCTGCCGGAAGCAGGCTATTGGGATCTTTAGCCAGATCTGGGAAAAGGTAATTAAAATCTGTTTCTACGTCGATCGCCGTTGCACCAGTTCCCTCAACGGTTCTTTCTACAAGCTTTTCTCGAATGTAACTGCCATGGCTAAACTGAAAAGGAATCTTTCGCATGGTTTCCTCTCTCCCTAAAAGGCAATGTCTGTCGAACTTTCGCTTAAAACAAACCGATCATTGAGGGATTACCCCTGAGTGAAAACGCTGAAGCTAGAATGTTTGGCTTGGTTTTCAGATAGCTCTTGGCATGGCATGGCTGCCTCAATGATCAAGCATCAAACGGTGGGTCAATCAAGACTGGCTTTGTTGCTGTCACTCTCGAAAAAGCTCGTCTTGAGGACTCTCACACCGTCTTCATCATTCTGGACAACTAATTAGCTAGTGGCAGTACCCACGCGGGTACTTTGGTTTGATACTGAGTTGCTTCAGTTAGAAAAAGGGAGGAAAGGCTTTGTCCTTCCTCCCTTTTTCTCTGTATAGCTGCAGTTAATATTTACCGAGATGCGGCTTCGGCACGGCTGAGAGCGATCGCCAAGAACATGGCCCAAACTAACCCAATCGCCAATCCAGCAAAAATATCGGTGGGCCAATGCGCTCCTAAAACTAAACGGGAAACCGTGATTAGCCCAACACCAAGCAGGAAAATGGCGATCGCCACAATTCGTTCAAACAAACTGCGAGAGGCTCGTATCCAAAGAAAAGCGATCAGCCCGTAAACTGTGCAGACGACTAGAGCATGTCCCGAGGGAAAGGAGTGTAAGCTAGGGGCAGCAATTCCACCTGCAATCAGGTCGGGGCGTTCGCGATTCCACAGTCCCCAACCCAACCAAGCAAGGGCAAACTGAAGGACATAGGCAACCGTCATGGTAGCGGCAGTCAGAGGGCGAGATCGAGAGGCAGCGATCGCCACAAAGGTCACCACTACGGGCAGCATTCCAATTAAACTGCCAGGTGATTCCCAGGTAATTCCTTGAGCAAAGGAAAGCGGGGCTTGCTTGGCGATCGCCAGCAGCATTTGCTCATCCCAGGCTTGCATTCCCTTCGCCTGCTGCGATTTTGCGACCAGGGTAATTATCGCGGTTAGCAGAGCGGTTAACCCAAACCCCAAAGCAAGCGTGCCAAACCAGCGTCGCCACACAACAGTCGGTAACTTGTGGCAATCTCGCCAGAACTGATGCCAAATTTTTTGGGCAGTGGTCGGGACGACCCAGCGGGGCGATCGCGGTTGCTGCATAGCCATTCAGTCTCAGGTATGGCGCAGCTAGATTCCTAGCTTTGCGCGGAGTACTCCATACAATACTCTAGATAGTTCGCGTCGACGCAAAAGTTGACGATCTTTTGGCGTTTCGGAAAAGGCGCGATCGCCCACTGCTGGCATTGCCTTACTCACCAAGAAAAAGAGTTGCTGTCGCGTAATCGCCTGATCTGGAGCAAACCGCCTGTTGCCCACACCAGAGACAATCTGCTTAGACACTAAGGTTTCGACACTGCTATAGGACCAATGGTCAGTTGGCAAGTCGATAAAACTGGCTGCAGCAGGAGATACTTTCTCAAACCCCAGTAGCTTTACCAGTGCGGCTGCAACGACCGCTCGACTCACCGGTCTTTCGGGGCAAAAATGTAAGTTATCTTTGTTCTCACTTCGCACAATTCCTGCCACTGCAAGCAGTTGAATTGCCTCAAAATCGGGGTCGTCGTGCGCCACATCATCAAACCAGAAAATTGGAATGCCATTACGAGTTAATAGTCCCTGAAGCTTGCGCGTGGGCGCTTCATTTGTGACAATATCGCGAGGCTGGGCATTCGTCCAAATCGACAATGCCGCCAGGTGCCCACTGGCTTCTCCGATCGCCCACTCCACAGGATGCATTCGATAAGCAGCATTCGTGATGTGAGTTGTGCCAATGCTTTTGGCAGAGAGAATTAGCCCATCTACATTAATCGGCACTAATGCCCCAGCGGCTACGGAAAAGGGCAGCGCATAGACATTTTTGCCCGGAAGGCTGACATGACCAATTTCCTCATTGCCGTGCAGGTCAAGGTAATGATATTGACCGATGCCAACACTATCACTAAAACATTTGGCGCGGGCTTCCCCTGGGAAGAAGGGTTCACCGACATCTTCGTGGCGAATGGTGGTAAGTGCAACACCCCGTCGTGCCTCTCGAATGTAAGGCTCTAGGGCAATGCCATCTGGCGTCCAGGTTAAATCACCTCGCGGCTTCAAATCCTTTACACCATTGGTCTGAAGGAAATGAACGTAGGCGCGGGCGCGATCGCGAGCTTGCTGGAGGTGCAGTCTGCGCTCGGCACGATTCACCCCAACCAACAACCCAACTCGATAATCATTGCCACAGCACATGGGTCCACTGTGCCCATCCTTGTGTTGTCCCCAGTTAAGGACGGTGACATCACCAGGGCTGACTATTTTTTCATCCTCTGCTACTCGCAGCAGGCGACGATAGCGAAAAATGCCGAAGCTATGAAAAAAATCACGCGGTTCAAGTTCCCAATTGCCACCGATTTTTGCCCAAAACTTGTGGCGAAACTCCTGAGCATTGAGCCAGCGTTGCGCTCCGTAACCTGTAGGGGCACCAATCGGTACACCTTTGCCTGGAGCCGTTCGCTCAACCACAACGCCAAAGGTAAACGACTGCTGACAGCGTGGCAGCGGATGTTCTGGAAGACGCTGTTCGCCTGTTTCGCTGCGGGCTTCCTGCCCAATCCGCGATTCGATGTTACCCAGTTCTAGCAGGTCGCCTAAGTCGGTCGCTTCAATCACGACTTGCCCTTTAACGGTGAAGGTGCGGCCATCCCGCAGATCTTCAAACACTACACCCGTCACGCGTCGTCGCTGCCCTGGCGTTTGCTCAAATAAAACTTCTATCGGTTCAGCGAGGGGAATTAGCTTCAGATTACCCTGAGCAATGTAGGGGGCGATCGCCTGATTCATTGCCGTCGCCGCTACCACCGGAGTCGTACACAGCGGACTCACCCAACCCCCTCCCGGATTAGCAACGCTCTTGCCTTTGACCGGTTGAAGCGATCGCTGTTTTACCCGAAACTGCCGCTGCAGCTTAGAAATTGCAAACCGTTCGCCGTCTACACTGGTCGCCGTTGCCCGATGCCGCAACAAGTCACCATCATCCGACGCAGGCAATGCCTGAGTGGTAAATTGTCCGCCGACTATTTTCGTCGGTTGCACCAAATACACCTGCAAATCAGCACGAGCTGCAACCAGTGCTGCCGAATATGCTGCTGTCGAGCCACCCACCACTAAAATCGAGCAAGACAGCACCTCCCCCTCCGCCGGTCGAGTAAATGCCCGATCTTCAAAAATTCCGTTCTGTTGTCTGATGGAGGTAAGCTGTGACATTTTTATCTAGAAGAAGGTGAAATCCTGCGGGTGTTATGGATTTTAAGATACCCAAGCCAAGGACACCTTTTCGTACAGCATGATTTAAACATCAATAGGTTCTTGCCCGACGTACAACAACCTACCGCTTTCTCAAGCGATCGCTAATCTTAAGCTACACAGCTACAATTCCGCTGCTTGAAAGATTGCATCAGTTGACAACTCTAGGTTAGGAAAAATACCCGACTTCAATCGTTGTCCTGCAATAAACCGTTGCATCTGGTATTCGTCTTCAATCAGTTGACATACGGTGACAGTCGGTTGTTTAGGCTTACCAATGTGGCGAATGGCTCCTAGAGCGCAAAAGTCTACAATCCAGTATTCAGCAATGCCCATCGCTTCATATTCCACCAGTTTGTGTCCATAGTCGTCCCACCAGTTTGGCCTCACAACTTCAATAACTAATGGAACTGTTTTTCCAAATTGGATAGTAGATGATTTTTGCCAGAGTGGTTCATTAACCAGGGCTGTTTTATCCAAAATCACAACGTCAGGTTGATATCCAGAGTCGGGGCGATCAGGCTTTAGTAGGCAACTTCTAGGAATGGTGTAAGGCAAGTTTTGTCGACGGATTTCTAACGTGAGTTCCTCAGCAAGAAATCCTGCAATAAGTTCGTGATTACCTGTTGGTAACACTTCTACGACTACTCCCTCAATTAGCTCATACCACTTACCGTCTTCTGGATACCACTCTAGAAACGCTTCAAAACTCATCGGATTGGCTTGTGCTTTCATCGTGAGTGCCCAAGTTTAAAGTTGATTGAACACTACTCATTCCGTTTAAAAATAACGGATAAGTTGTTGGCAGGCATGGGGACGACTTTGAGCAATGAGAGGTTTTGGGTTTGGGCAACGGTTATCACTTCGTCCAGATCTCGCACGCCCCATTCTGGGTTTTGGGCACGAAGGCTCTGATCAAATGCTTCATTACTGGAAGCTGTATGTTTACCGTTTTGTTTGTAAGGGCCGTAGAGATACAGAACACCATCTGGAGGCAGGATTCGCCCTGCTCCTGCCATTAAGCCCAAGCAGGCTGACCAAGGAGCGATGTGAATCATATTGATGTTGGCGATCGCCCCAATCTCACCCTTCTCAAACCCCTGTAAAGTTTCTGGCAACTCATTTTGCTCCACACTCCAAACCGGATCACGCGCATCAAGGGCGATCGGTGGATACACATTATCGGTGGGGCAATGTTGCCGCCATGCAGCAATGCTGGCTCGTGCTGAAGGATTAGGGTCAGAGGGCAACCACTTACGAGGATGCAGATGAGGGGCGAAGAAGATAGCGTGTTCTCCCGTACCGCTAGAGATTTCTAAGACTGTGCCCTGGGGGGGTAAGACTTGCTGCAACACATTTAGAATTGGCTCTCGGTTGCGTTGAGTCGCAGGGGCATACTGTCGCAGGTCAGGAGAAGTCATGATTGAGGCTACATTCGGGCAAGGTTCCACTTATTGTGACGTAATTTGTTCACAAGTGACCCGTTTGATGGGCGAACGCCTCCCAATCGCAACGCTAGCGACTACTAAACAGGCAGCACCAATCGTAAAGGGTGTAATGGTTTCACCTAATAAGAAGAAGGATGCTACCAGGGTCAAAAAGGGCTGGAGCAGTTGGATCTGTCCGACTCTGGCGACTCCACCTTTGGCTAAGCCGTGATACCAGGCAAAGAAGGCAACAAATTGACTCACGATGCTGACATAGGCAAAGCCTAACCATGCCACAGGGGAAGCGGTCAGCCCATGTTGTGAAGTACTCACGATCATCGGTAAGATTTCCACCGGAGCTGCTAGCACGAGTGCCCAACTGATCACCTGCCAACCACCCAGTGTTTTGGCTAATTTTCCTCCTTCTGCGTAGCCAAAGGCAGCAGCGATAACTGCAAGGAACAAAGCTAAGTCTGCGGGCTGGAGGTGCCCTGCTCCTGAGAAGATGCCAAATCCAATCACGGTGAGGCTGCCAAGGCTGCTAGCGATCCAGAATTGGCGGCTGGGGCGATCGCCCGCTCGAATCACTCCGGCGATCGCTGTTACCAGGGGCAACAGCCCCAATACGACTGCACCGTGAGCTGCGGGTAAGCGTTGCATTGCCCAGGCAGACAATAGCGGAAACCCTAAAACGACTCCCAGAGCAACGATAACCAAGCTGCGCCACTGGTGAGGAGTGGGAAATTTTTGACGGGTCAGGTGGAGGGCGATCGCTGCTAAAATTGCAGCGACAAAACCTCGCCCTAAGCCAACCCAAATGGGGTCTAAATCCAGCACTGCAACGCGAGTGGCAGGGAGTGTCAGGCTAAATCCCAGCACTCCCAAAAAACCATAAATTAATCCCACATCCGAACTGTCTTTTAGCGCAACAGAACGAATTCCCTGAATGTGTTTCATTGATCTGCTATTCCATGACTGGATATCTCCACTCTGATTCAGGAATAGCAGTACCGGAAGATACGGTTTTTTGCAGTTTGGCTAGTACAGTGGCGATCGCCTAATCTAGCTCTGACTTCAAAGTGACCTATTCGCCGATGATTTCGGGCTGAGTTAACTCGTCCGACATTTCGATGATGGCGCGAATCACGGGCTTCATTTTGGGGTCGTCCAGGCTATCGAATTCTTCAAAGCGGCGGCGCTGTGCCCGACTGGCAACCTGAACGGTGATCCGATAGCGGTTTGACGCAGCGCCAATTAGGTCTTCGGCACGGCGCATCAGGTGAGTGGTGTCAAAGGCAGAACGCTTTTGCATAAGACGGAGTTACGTTAGAACTTTTATAGTCTATCAAGGATCTCTGAAGTCAGGGATTGGTTTTGTGGTTTTTGATGTTGGGAGCCGAGCCTTGGGGGTTTCCCCCAAACCCCCATTGGGGGACGCCCGCTTCCCCCAAACCCCCCCGAAGGGATTGGAGATGGGCTGCAAGGCACGCTTCGCATCGGTGGTAACTCCTTGGAGTCTGGGAGCATGCGGTAGATGAATTGAGGTACGTTTAGGTTGATCTGTTGATCTATCAGGTACATCAGCAATCTTTATCGACAGCCTAAGCTATCTCTGGTTGAAACACCGGTTGTGGGATTGGTACCGGAGGCGCGATCGCACAGTTGACTGATTTCATAGCGATCGAGAATTGCGTCGGTGAAGTCAACTCCGGTAACGGTTACGTTCTCAAAGCTGGTGCGAGAGAGCGTTGCTTCTTGCAAAATGGCATTCGTCAGGTCTGAACCGACTAAAAACACCCGATCAACTAAAGCTCCAGTTAGGTTTGCGCCTCGCAGGTTCGCATTCAGCATCACGGCTTTGGTGAGAATTGCGTTGGTTAAGTCTGCATTCTCAAAGTTGATGCCCCGCATTTCGGCGGCGACGAAGGCTTTGCCAACCAGGTCTGTGCCTGAGAAATCCTGATTCTGCAAGTTAGCGTTGTTGTAGTTGACTGTGTCGGTCGCCGCTAGCGCTGGTGTTGCGCTAAGCAAAATCCACAGACAAGCCAGACCCAGAACTAGAATTAAACCAACACAGCGAGTCAAGATCGCCTTCATCTTTCTAACCTCCTTACCCATCAATTCGATCAGCCCAATCCTCTCCTACACGAATGGTTAGATCTGATTGTAAGTCTCCTGTTGAGGCAGAGACGACCCGACCTAGTCCTAGTACATTTTCTAGCAAGGCTGCACCCTGCATATCGCCTCGCTGCACAATAATGTCTGTTTGCACCTGGCGATCGGGCCAATCTTGAATCACGTAGACATTGTCAAAACCCTGCTCTTGCAGGTAGCTTGCAACCTGATTACCTAATTGAGGCTCTCCTGAGGCATTTTGGACGGCAATATACAGGTGGTTGAGGGCGCGGCGCTCTTCAGAACTGGTGACTGAAGGAACCTGAAAATATTCCTGCATGACCTGATCGACCGCATCAGAATCGGTAATCCAATAGCTAGCAACAAATTCATCAGGGGTGCTGAAACGGCCCGGCAACATGACCATTCTGAAACTGTCTTGCTCCAGGCTGACGCCAAAGTTTGCCAAAGCCAGCATTTCTTCTAACGAAAGGTTGGTGTCGACATACTTTTGGACAAGCTGAATCGCTTCTGGCAGCTTAGGAATCACGGCTGGACTAGTAATGCGATCGCGCAGTGCCCGAATTAACTGCTGTTGCCGCTGTACCCGACCAATATCTCCGTTGCCGTCTGCCCGAAAGCGAGCAAATTGCTCTGCTTGATCGCCATTCAAGTTTTGCCAGCCTTGCTCCAGGTCAATGTAAAGCTTCTGGGTTTCGTCTGTGTAGGACATCCGTTGAGGCACAAACACCTCTACGCCGCCCAGCAGGTCTACTAATTCTCGAAAGGCTTCGGTGCTAACCCGGACATAGCGATCAATCGGCACCCCATTCAGGTTACGGCTGACGACACGGGCTGCCAGGCTATCGCCGCCCAACATGTTGGCGTGGTTGATTTTGGTTAACCCAACGCCCGGAATTTCAACCTGAGTATCTCTGGGAATGGAAAGAACGTTAATCGAGTTGTCTTCGGGATCAACTTGCACCAGCAGCATCGTATCGCTGCGACCGTTGAGCACCTCAGGTGAATCAGGAGGAACATCAGGTACTCGGTCGATGCCCATGACCAGAATGTTGACCGGGCGAGTAATGTTGTAGCGAAACCCTTTGCTCCACAGATCGCTGAGCGAAAGCTGTGGGTCTGTATCAGAAGCGAGCGTAGGAGGCAAGGGAGTAAGCCAGGACAGAGCGACACCTAGTACTCCAGAGACTACTCCAGTCGTTACTAGAGCAGCACCCCAACCTAACCAGCGCAATGGGTTAGGCTTAGATGGCGATCGCTCCGGCACTCTAACCAGGCGAGCTTGATCGGACAACTGAGCAGGTGTGATAGCAGCAACGGAAGCTGTAGCTGTGGCTGTTGAAGCGCTAGGTATGTGGCTAGAGTCGCTAGGCTCTTCAGACACTTGAACAGGACTGGATTGTTGCGTTTTATACTGATCAGACTGATTTTGTAAACCGTCCACTCCGTCTCTCACCTTGACCTCATTTGTACTGTAGCTATGCGTATACTACCGACCTTAAGGAATTCGTAATGTATCCGTCTTTATGGTAGGTTGGAGCGCGATCGCCACCCCCCTACCTGCAGATGTAATTCCTAACCCGCACCCATGAGGCACTTGGCGAATTCTACGCGGTCAATTTGCCTAATGGCAAGCCCAACGAGCATTTGCGAACCTAGTTTTGCGAAATCATAAACCAAAACAATCTTAAGAAAAGTCGGGCAAAATCTAGGAATCTTGACATTTCAGTGTAAGCGATGCCATCAACTGATTAATGTTTTGCACATAGCATTTACGGCGTAAAAAACTATTTCAGTAGATTTTCTGGGTAGATTTTACGGACTAACAATGTAGATCCGTGCAGACTATCTAAGAAACCTCAAGGCAAACTAAAACAAAGCGAGAAGGCTATGATACCTGTGATTTTGGCTGGTGGTAAGGGAGAGCGCTTTTGGCCCCTGAGCCGGCGGCACCGTCCCAAGCAGTTTTTGAGTTTAGATGGCAGCGGTCAGAGTTTGCTTCAGGCAACCGCAGCCCGCCTGCTCAATTTGGCAGAGGGTTGGGACCACCTTTGGGTGATTACCTCGGGTCATCTAGCTGAAGGTGTTCAACAACAGCTTCCTGATTTGCCAGCAGAAAATCTGCTAGTCGAGGTTGAGGGACGCGATACGGCTCCGGCAGTAACCTGGGCAACCTTAGAAGTCGCTCGTCGCTATGGTGAAGAAACGGTTGTTGGCTTCTTCCCTGCTGACCCCTGGATTGCAGATGTAGCAGCGTTTCAGCAAACCCTCCGAGCTGCAACCGAGTTGGCTAGCAGTCAGGAGGCGATCGCCACCCTGGGCATCACCCCTACCTACCCTTCTACGGGCTATGGCTATATCGAACAGGGAGAAACCATTGGCTCTTTTGGTGGTTTTCCTGCTTATAAAGTCGATCGCTTTACCGAAAAACCCGATCGCGCTACGGCGGAGTCGTTTATCACGAGCGGACGCTTTAGCTGGAACAGCGGCATGTTTATCTTCCGGGCAGGTGTAGCCTTGGCAGAACTGCACACCCACGCCCCTGAAATCATTGAACCGCTAGAAAAACACGGACCCTCCATCTACCCCGACTTACCCAAGAAAAGCATTGACTACGCCATGATGGAAAAAACCCGTAAGGCGTGTGTCCTGCCCGTAACCTTTGGCTGGGATGACCTGGGCGACTGGAATGCGATCGAACGCCTGTTTAAGGGAGACAAACTCAATGTCGAGCTAGCCCAACACATTGGACTCGATACAGAAGACTCATTGGTTTACGCTGCTGACGCCGATGAAGTGGTTGTCACCATTGGACTTAAGGATGTGGTAATCGTCCGCGATGGCAAAGCAACCCTGATTGTGGACAAGCATCGCACACAGGAGATTAAACAAGTCCTCAAAGCGCTGAAGGACAATCCAAAACTGAGCGATTTGCTTTGATTTTGATTAGTCACTAGACCTCATGCGTGAAGGGTAGTGTGGCTGAGCCGTGCTACCCTTCACGCTTAAAAACTCATACCTGATAACTATCAACCATTGACCGACAACCCATAACCCTCTAATCTCTCCCTCTAGAGTGTTGGCAGCGATCGCCTCAAACCGCTACAAAATCAAGGGGTGTTAGTTTTAACAACCCCTGATTGCCAGTTGCATTTACTATCATGCGAATGTAGGCATCTCATTATCAGCCAGCCAATCGCAGGGCAGGAGGCAGAATGTTTTCAGGCTTGACTCAAACAAGCTCTCGACAACGAGAAATTCTTGAAGTTGTCTTCCGCAACGGTTGGGACTATGCGCGACGGCTGCTCACCGGTAGTAAAGCCGATGCGCCAAATTTACCGACCCCCGCTGTTCTCCGCAACATTTTGATTGACTTAGGACCAGTTTTTGTCAAGCTGGGGCAGTTGTTGAGTACTCGTCCTGATGTCTTACCTGCCGACTACATCAACGCTCTATCCACGCTGCAAAGTGACGTTCCACCTGTTCCCTGGTCTGAAATTGAGGTCGTGCTGCGGCGAGAGCTACGAGAGCCTTTAGAAGTCACCTTTACGAAGATTGACCAGCAGGCGGTCGCCGCAGGCTCTATTGCTCAGGTGCATCGGGTGACGTTGGCAGACGGACGTGAAGCTGCCATCAAAGTTCAGCGTCCTGGCATTGACCTGATCATTGATCAAGACATTGCTTTGATCAGAAGTTTGGCAGATCTGGCTTCCCGTTCTTCACTGGGACAAGATTATGACATCAAAGCTCTGGCAGAAGAATTTACGACTGCCCTCCGTGACGAGCTAGATTTCTTCAAAGAAGCAAGCTACACCGATCAGTTGCGCCGCAACATGGCTAACAGCAGTTGGTTTGACCCCACACAACTGGTTATCCCTGAGATTTACTGGGATTTGACCACCGAAAATCTGCTGGTGATGAAATGGCTAGATGGCGTTCCGCTGCTCACTGCTAAAGTGCCAGATGAGCCTCAAAACGGAAACACCGTCTCCAATCGTCGTACCACCACAACGATCTTATTTCGCGCCTTTTTCCAGCAAATTTACATCGACGGCTTCTTTCACGCCGATCCGCATCCGGGCAATCTGTTTTATCTCGATGATGGTCGGGTTGCCCTGCTCGACTGCGGCATGATTGGACGACTCGACCCCAACACGCAGCGAATTTTGACTGAAATGCTGTTGGCGATCGTTGACCTGGATTCTCAGCGATGCGTTCAACTGACGCTACAACTGGCAGAATCAAGCCGGGGCGTAAACCTGGCTCGGCTAGAAAATGACTACGATCGCCTGCTGCGAAAGTACTACAACCGCAACATTGCAGAACTCAACTTTAGCCAGGTCTTTTACGAAGTCCTCCAGGTTGCTCGCGTCAACAAAATCAAGTTGCCTAGCAACCTGGGGCTATATGCAAAAGCACTGGCAAATCTGGAAGGCGTGGCACGAACATTTGACCCCGAAATCAACCTGCTTGACCAGATTAAGCCACTGATGACCGACCTGTTCCGCAGACAGCTAATTGGCGACGAACCGCTGCAAACCTTATTGAGAACTGCACTCGACCTGAAAAGTCTCTCACTTCAATCGCCCCGTCAGGTAGAACAGTTGCTCGATCGAGTGACATCCGAAACGTTGAAGTGGAATCTAACGCTAAAAGATCTGGATGGTCTGCGATTAACAATGGATGACTCTGCTAACCGCTTATCGTTCAGCATTCTGGTTGGCTCACTGATCATGGGGGCTGCAACTATTTCTGCTGAGGGCAGTAGCTTGTCCTGGATCAGTAATGTTCTGTTTGGCGCTGCGAGTTTTCTGGGGCTTTGGTTGGCGGTCAATATCTTGCGTTCAGGAAGGTTGCGGCAACGTTAGATCTGGGCCCACTCGATGACGAATCTCAATACCCTTGGGGAAAGTTTCCCCTCCAGAATTGAGAGTAATTGAATCTCAATTCTGGCTTTTTGTTGACCATACCGCACGTGAAAATGGGGCGGTAGATGGTCATTGTAGTACATGGCAATGAGGATGCCGAAGAAGCGGCTCATTTCAGGCTTTAGCCTTCCCCATCTGCATCTGCCGCAGTAGGTCTTGTGTCAGCGGATGGTCAGAGAGTTGGGCGGTTTGCTCTGCCTGAATGACCTGCAACAGGAAGGTCAGGAAGTTTTGCCAGACCTGTTGACTGTTGGGATGGTCGGTTCCTAAAGCATTGAACAAAATTGGCAGTGCCCTCAGATAGAGCGGTTCTGCCTCGGCGTAGCGTCCTTGCGATTCGTAGAGGCCTGCCAGATTGTTGAGGCTATCAGCAAATTGAGGATGATTTTCTCCCAAGGTTTGTTTCTCAATTGCTAGGCATCTTAAACGCAGCGATTCTGCCTTCCCATAGCGTCCTTGCGAATAGTAGAGGTTTGCCAGGTTGTTGAGCTTGGTTGCGATATCAGGATGGTTTGCTCCCAACTGGGCTTCAGAAATTTTCAGTGCCCTCAGCAAGAGTGATTCTGCCTCTGGGTAGCGTCCTTGCGAGCGGTAGAGTTCTGCCAGATTGTTAAGGCTATCAGCAAATTGAGGATGATTTTCTCCCAAGGTTTGTTTCTCAATTGCTAGGCATCTTAAACGCAGCGATTCTGCCTCCCCATAGCGTCCTTGCGAATAGTAGAGTCCTGCCAGATTGTTGAGACTGGTGGCGACATCGGGATGGTTGGCTCCTAACCGATTTTCGGATATTTCTCGGCAGTGCTGGTACCAGAACAGTGCTTCACGGTAGTCTACCTGTCCTTCATAAAATTGAGCGATGCGGGTCGAGGGCTTGAATATGTCGGCATCGGCGAGCCAGGGCTGTAGGGTCGTGGTTACTTCTTTGAGATGGGGAATGACGGGTGTAAATTGCTCAATTTGGGCCAGGGTTGGGGCTATTGGCATTCGCTCTGCGGCTGCCGACATAACTTGACAGAGGGTTTGCTTCATTTCGTCTGCCTCTGCCCCTTGCTCTCGCTTTGCCGCAAAAAACTCGCGCAGCAGTTGGTGCAGTTGGTAGGTGCCCTCTCCGGTTCGCTCCAGTAGATGCAGGTTGAGCAGCGACGCATCCCGCCAATCTTCCACATCCTCTGTATATTCCTCTAGGCAACACGCTTCCACCAATGTCCAGGGAATTTCTGCCAAGGCAAACAGACTGAGAAATGCGGCTAATTGTCGGGCTGACTCGTCTAAAACCTCCCAACTCAACTCAAAGGCAGCGGCTACACCTAGGGGTGCGGTCATTTCTGGGGCAGCATCTTTCAGGGCTTTCGCCTCTAGGCGTTTATCCTGCAAGCGTCGCCACAAGGTTTCCAGGGATGTATCGGGTTTTCGCGCCAGATAGCGCCCGACTAGCTCCAGTCCCAGCGGCAAATAGCCTAACCACTGACAAAGCTGCTTCTCCAGGTCTGCGATCGCTTCAGGGAAACGAGGATCGTTGCCCGCTCTGCCCTGGGTAGCAAATGCCCGCAACAATTCGATCGCCTTCTCCTCTGACAGCACCTTGATCTCAAAGTTTTGCACAGGCGTTCCCAGCGTTAACCGCGTCGTCAGCAAAACTCGAAACTGCGATCGCTGAGGCGGCAACACGGAGGCAATATCCTGATACTGCTGCACATCATCAAACACAACTAGCGTCTCTCCGGGCTGCCAGTTGCGCCAGCACAGAGACACCTGTTCCGCTAATTCCAGATCTTCTAAAATCGTTAGCCCTAGCTGCGATTGCGCAAACAGGACAATCTGGGTACTCAGGTCTTCCCGTGCCCTCAGCCAGCAAATTCCACCCGGATAGGTGCCAATGTCTCGCTGTTGCAGAGCATATTGGGCGGCAAGTTCGGTCTTGCCAATTCCACCCATGCCGGAGACTGCTGAAATAGCGACGGTTGCTTGCGATTGCATTTGGGTGTGTAGCCGCTCTAGCTCGTCGTCTCGACCAACAAAGATGGTGCTTGCGATCGGCAAATTGGACGGAATGTTAGGCGGAAACACGGGTTTCGGACGATCGTTCTGCGCTGTTGCACTCCCCGGAAAATGCGGCTTTTGGTTAGGCTTGGCGCGGTCTTGAAGGAGCGATCGCAGCAACACCTCCTGCGCCTCTGCCTCTGCGACACCTACTAGATCGATATAAACAATGGGAGCTAACAACCCCGACAACTGACATTCCTTCACCCGCACTGGAATCAGTGTTCGATTCTTCCCGGTCGGGTCTTGGGCAAACGCCGCTGCCCATTCCGGTGCCGTAAATGCAGACTTTAGATAGGTTTCTGATAGGACGGCGATCGTGCGTTGCGCTTCTGATGCTGCCTTTTGCATATCCAGCACAAAGTTTCCGCCTGCACGAAAATCCCATGCCTGAATCACCGTCGTGTATCCTGCTTCTTCTAACGTCCAGGCAATCCATTCTGCCCAGGCGCGATCGTGACGGTTATAGCTAACAAAGAAATCCTTCATGGGGCAGGCATAGAGGGATTAAGGTCTGGGGTGAGGCAGGATTTTGTTGACCTCTAGCATCAAGCTGCTTCTGCAAAAACTTGGATTTTTGGCAAAAAATATGCAAATGGGCGGGTTGCTATCTCTTTTCTACTCTGGCAAAGTGACTTTTTCCGCTAATCTTTGGTATTTGTGCGAAAGACTCCAGCACTTACCTTTGCGGGTTAGTATGTTGGGTGAAGCGAACGCGTAACTCAACAAGCCCTAATCAAGCGTTGGGTTGCGCTCTGCTTCACCCAACCTACGGTGCTGTTGAAGTTGGTTTTACAGCACTCTCAACCAAGACGGATTGCGATCGCTCCCCCTTCAAACCGCATCAGTTCTGTTTTAACCGCAATCATCCTCACTTCAAACAGAGACATTCTCACTTCAAACAGGAACATTCCAACTTTAAGCTAGACCATTCTCATTTGAAACAGGATGATTGCTGTTTCAAATGAGAATGTTCTTGTTTCAAACGAGAATCGTCTCACTTCAAACGAGATGAATGGCTCTTAAAACAAAAACGTTCCTACCGCAAATAGGAACGTTCCTGGTCAGAGTTGAATTGGATAACTTTCAGACTGTAGGGGCAGGTTTAGAGGGGCGATCGCCAACTTTACAAAGATATCCGTAAACCCGCGCCTACGCGACACTCAAACTTTTGATCACACGCTTGTAGATTGCGGCTTGGTCTTCTTTGCTTTGCGGGCAAAGCGTTGTCCCATTTCATCCACTACTGTCTCTAGCCCTGCCCCCTGTCCACTGGCTTTGGCGTAGTTATACACCTGCAATGCGGCTGAATAGGCTTCACTGCCCACCGTTGTATACGTATCATCCAGCAATTCCTGGAGCTGTGTTACTGCCATCACAATCGCATACATCGCCTCAAACAGTTGCACATCTTTTCGCATTTCCTCCAGGTTAAATGACCTGGGCAAAAAGTCTGGATTCTGGGTTGCGACCTCCAATGCCTTGCTGACAAACGCTCGGCTCTTATCGCCCATCTTGGGGAGAGCTTTACGCTCCTCCGCTGTCAAATCAACCAAAAACGGCAGCTTCTCCTTTAAAGTGGTAATCGCTGCTAATGCGGCATCCCGGTCGGCTTGAGTCAACGTTGCGCTAATCTGGTTTGTTGCCATAGATAGATTCCCCTGGCTAGGTTTACGAACTTCAGTCTGCCCAAATTCATTCAGTACTACCCAATACAGCGCTTCGTTCAATGCAGAAAATTACCTTTGAGCTAGACGTGTATTCCTTTCACATTGATTTTTTAGGTCATGTGAACAACACGGTTTATACCCAGTGGATGGAAATTGGGCGAACAAAGCTGCTAGAAGCGATCGGAATGCCCCTTCACACCATCTTTCAGCAAGGATTTGCACCAGTGTTGGTGCAGACAAATATTACCTATAAGTCACCATTGCTATTAGGCGATCGCGTCCACGTTGAGCTGTGGCTTTCTGAACTGCGAAATGCTTCTGCGGTGATGCAGATTCATTTCTTTAATCAACACCAAACATTAGCGGCTGAAGGACAGCAAAAAGGATTATTTGTCGATCGCCAAACCATGCGACCCAGAAGGCTTCAGCCAGAAGAACGAGCTTTGTTTTTGCCTTATCTCATAGAGCAATAAAAAAGCCTTATCTTATACAGGCTCCGTAGGATGCGTTACGCTACCGCTAACGCATCGCTCATCTACTTAAATCTCAGGTACACTGAAGAACCATCCAAACGTTCTCGAACCACTGGGACGCTAAATCCGATTCTGTAATCCAGAAGTACAAACACCCTACAGATCCCCACATCCAACCAGGATCATCATCACTATCAAATTGAAATAGCAGTGTCCATTGCGATGCTTTAGATTCTAGTTCAGGAACGCAGGGGTTTTGATGCCACTCTGGATTACCCAGATCAACTCCATTAGAAGCCAACTGGCATTCGAGTTGCATTTCGCCTTGAACTTCCTGTGGATGACCGAGAAGTTGATGCCCGTAGTCCTGCACGCCCTCAGTGGAGCCAAAAGCCCAATATAATTCGTGCTCCTCATCAGTGAGATTTAAAGGTTTAATGTATAACGTTTCCCATCCAGGGAATGTTAGTCCGTTGTCAGTAGAGATCTTGCACGGCTTGTATCGAGCATAATCAGGAATCGATGCTGGGTAAGAAGCTCGATGTAGCAATTGATTCGGGAAGAGATAAACGCGCCAACTGCCTTTATCCTTCAAGTTAAAACCCCACGTCCTTTGCTCACAATCGTAAAAGAAAGATAGCAGACCGCTTGAGGGAAGCGGGGACACAATGGAATTCTTTGCGATCGCAGCAAGGTTGATTTGTCCCAGAAATGAGAGCGGTTGATTGTCCCATTCGGGCCACAAAAAGTCTTTCGGCACGTCGGGAAGCCCACCAAACTTCGATGCGCCAACAGGGATTTCATCATCGTTACTCGGCGTAGTACGAAACCTGATGCAGGGACGAGCAAGTCGGGCGATATCAACAGCAACACGGGCAAGTCCAGCATCAACGAGTTTTTGCCATATTTGCTCACGGTCGATCATGGCTTACACGTTGATAGAAAAGGTAAGGGCAGGGGTTTAGGCTTTCTCACCTTACCATTGACCTGTTTTTGCAACACACCCTCTCATACATCAATAAAAAAAGGGGGCACGTGTGCCCCCTTCTACCTTATGTTTTGTGTACTTTAGCCCTACACGTGAATCGCTTCTTGAATTGGAGTCGGCGATTTAACCTGAGCTAGCAATTCATGTAGCTCCGTACCCTCAATCACTTCCGTGTCGAGCAGCTTGGCGGTGATCGCCTCCAACAGTTCCCGATTCTGGTTTAGGACATCGAGTGCGTGCTGGTGAGCGTTTTCTACAATTTCCTTCACCTCACGGTCAATCGCTTCGGCGGTTTGCTCACTCATTGCGCGACGAGGATTCGGCGCACCGTTATCCAAAAACATTCCCTGCTGACGCTCATAGGCAAGTGGCCCTAACACCTTACTCATGCCGTAGGTCATCACCATTCGCTCTGCCAGGTCGGTAGCGCGTTGCAGGTCATTCGATGCACCTGTGGTGATGCTGCCAAAGATAGTTTCTTCCGCCGAGCGTCCGCCCAGCATGGTGGCAATTTGTCCACGCAACTCTGCCTCATCCATTAAGAAGCGGTCTTCGGTCGGCAGTTGCAGGGTATAACCCAGAGCAGCCATGCCGCGTGGCACAATCGAGATCTTTTCAACCCGACCGCTTCCGGGCATGAGTGCGCCGACGAGGGCGTGACCCACTTCGTGATAAGCCACGATCTTCTTCTCTTTTTCGTTGAGCACGCGGCTCTTCTTCTCTAGACCCGCAACAACTCGCTCGATCGCTTCAGCAAAGTCTTCTTGAGCAACGGTTTCACTGCCGCGACGGGCTGCTAATAGAGCCGCTTCGTTTACCAGGTTGGCTAGGTCGGCTCCAGCAAAACCGGGAGTACGAGTGGCGATCGCTTTCAAATCAATATCCGGTCCCAATTTCACTTTTTGAGAATGGATGTTGAGAATTTCTTGCCGTCCTGATAGGTCGGGGCGATCAACTAATACTTGGCGGTCAAACCGTCCGGGACGGAGCAGCGCTGGGTCAAGCGTTTCGGGGCGGTTGGTAGCTGCTAGCACGATCACCGTTGCATCGCCTGCCGCAAAGCCATCCATCTCGGTCAACAACTGGTTGAGCGTTTGCTCTCGCTCATCATTGCCGCCATAAAAACCACCTGAGTTACGAGACTTACCAATCGCATCCAACTCATCAATAAACACGATGCAAGGAGCTTGCTTTTTCGCCTGCTCAAACAGGTCACGCACCCGTGAAGAACCTACCCCAACAAACAGTTCCACGAACTCAGAACCAGAGATACTGAAGAAAGGAACGCCTGCCTCTCCAGCAACCGCTTTGGCTAACAGCGTCTTACCTGTACCAGGAGGTCCAACGAGTAGCACGCCTTTGGGAATGCGGGCTCCGATTTGGGTGTAGCGCTTGGGTGTTTTAAGGAAGTCAACGATTTCAACCAGTTCGGTTTTTGCTTCCTCAACGCCTGCCACATCCGCAAACGTGATCTTGTCAGACTCACCTTCTACATATACTTTTGCTTTACTCTTACCAATCGAGAGTGCACCCTGCGGGCCACCGCCGCCTCGGTTGAGAAAGAATTGCCAGATTCCTACAAAAATCAGCGGCGGAATTACCCAACCTAAAATGTTGGTAAACCAACTGTTTCGAGGGGGTGGCGTAGCGGCAAATTCAACGCCTTTTGCCTCTAACAGCTTAGGCAACTCTAGGTCAAAAATGGGTGTGGTAGACAACACCTGTCCGGGCTGATCAGCATCTGTTTTCAGCTGATAGCGAATCTCATTTTGCCCCACCGAAGCGCGAGCAACTTCCTGATCCTGCACCTGATGAATGAATAGGCTGTAGGGTACTTGGGGAACGCGCGGGCCAAACAAGCTAGGGAAAAAGATGTTGACCAGCAAAAATACCCCTGACAGCAGCAGGAGAATGTTGCCAATTTGGCGAGAACGAGGAGGCTGAGATTGGTCTTTTTTAATGGGCATATAAATCTAGTTGCTCCTTTTTATGCTCTTTTCTTAAAGAGCTTGGATGGAAAGAAGGCGATCGCAAGTTTTCTAACACTTGCATCACACCTAACTTCACATAACTCAATCATTCTAAGATGAATGCCTAGGCAGCAGGCTAGACGCGTATGGGCGGATTTCCGGCTATCCAGGTTCTAAGCCGGAAGATACATTTTGTCAGAATGCACCGCACGCACGATTAGGTGAGTGGCGATAAAAACCACTACCCGAACGAAACCCACCTTCGCAAGTTCCACTCTTCAATTCTGCGTATGTAAGCTTTGCTGCGATTGCTACGAAGGATACTTCTAGGACGAGTTCCAACGCATTCTTACAGGACTGTGACCAAAGGGTTGCCCTCAGAAGCAATATGTGAGGTGAGTTGATTGACGATTTCCTTAGAGTGCGCCGCTCAAGAATTAAGCCGTCTCCATCCAGTCAAAGATCTTATCCAGCTGTTCCAGGGTGATCAGCCCGTACTGCCACAACACCATCGGCAAGAAACTCACGCCCTGGTCGTGGTGACGCAAGCCTACAGCGATTGCATCAGCAGGAACTGCCAGGTCTTCACGCAGAAAATTGATGAGCCGAGTCTGATGTGATGAGTTCATCGCTTGTTAATCGTCCTTTTGTATAAAAGAAATGTAACAAAGTTTATTAATTTATGTGAACGCTTCTCAGCTTGTATTCTCAGGATTATAGCGGCAAGGCTGAAGAATTTGGAATCTGACTTTAGTCCAGGGGCGATCGCTGATTACTGGCAGTTACAGGGCAAACGGCTATCTAGTTAGAGCAATGCCAGCAAAATAGTTTCCCTATTCAATGCCAAGACTATAGTCAAAGCGTCTTTCTTAAGAATGAGAATTAAATGAGAAGTGAAACTGAGCCGAAACTCGTTTTGCTCTTAAGTTCGGTAGTGTACATCACTATATAGCAGCAGATTTAAATTCCATCTTCTTTGCGTCAAGGCTTACAAAACTGCTACAAAGCTAAACTAATCTCAAACTTTGGTCACTTCACCATCTATGCCCATAGGAGAGTTAACCATCCTTAAAATCTCGTTACGTTGTTGTTCAGGTGAAGACACCTATGACGAATTTGAGTAACCCTTTTATGACATTTACCAACATCAAGAACAACCAAAAGGAAGCTGTGCAAGCATTCCAGCAGTTTAATATAGACGAGCAGCTTGCCCTTCTCTGGTATCTTTACAAGGATATTGGCAACCAGATTTCGCCAGAGCCAAACGACAACTCGACCGGTTCTCCGATTGCCGGAAGCTGGGTCAATCAGATTAAGCAAGCTCCTAAGGAAGAACAGCTTCAAATTCAGCGAGACATTGCTTCTCGCAAAGATACTGAATACAGCCACCAATATGGTGCTCTAGATTCCAGCACCAAGCTGTTTTTCTGGTATGCGCTGGCACAAAGCATGGATGAAGGTTCTGTTATTCAAGTGCCTTCTGACTACAATCTACCCGAACAGGCGCAAGGCTTCCTAGAGCAACTGAAGCCGCTCAGCCTGGAGGACAAGATTACCTTTGCGAAGAGTGTTGTATTGCCAATGGGTAGTGGTTCACCCCAAAGCACCCAAATCTAAGAGAAAGGTGCGCTAGCAGTAGGGTAAGCACCCCTTTGCTTTACCCATCTAATCTCACTAAACTCCTGTAACGGGCAAAGATAATTGCCCTTCGTCCATCCCGTTTTTGAGGCGATCGCCCTTTTTATATAGGCGATCGCCTCAATTCTTAAGAGGCAACTCTAAAGGAAATTTAACGGTAAAGGTAGAGCCAACATCTGGCTGAGAGACAACTTCAAGTTGACCGGACAACAGTTTGACCAATCGGGAAACGATCGCCAGTCCTAACCCAGTACTATCTGGAACCTTTTCCCGATCGCCCAAGCTGCCCTGAAAATAGGGCTCGAAAATTCGCTTTTGGTCTTCGGGGCTAATCCCAATGCCGCTGTCTGTAATGGCGATCGCCCACATCTGGTCTGAAACCATCTCACAAGTTAACTGCACCGATCCCTTCGCGTCGGTGTAGCGAATGGCGTTACTCAATAAATTAGTGGTAATTTGCTGAAGCCTTAGTGGATCGGTTACTACTTGGGTGGGAGCGCGATCGCAGTCCACTTGTAGCTGTAAGTTTTTGGCGTTAGCCAGGGTTTCAACCATTTCCACCACCGACCGAATTAAAGGCCGAACTTCAATCTCAGTCACCTGAAGCTGCATTTGTCCAGCTTCGTAGCGCGAAATTTCTAACGCATCATTAATCAGACGCAAAAGCTGCCGTCCTCCCGTAAGGACACGCTCAATACTTTCTAGATTAGGAACCGCATCTCGCAATCCAGGGTTCTGGCGATGTTGACGCAGAAACAAATCAGAGTAGCCGATGATTGAAGTCAGAGGAGTTTTTAGCTCGTGGGCAAGATGAGACAAGTTCGTTTTGCTAGCTCGAACCAGTCGCGTCAGTTCCTGATTGGTTAACCGAAGCTCATTTTGCAACTGCTCTAATTCTTGCAGTCGTCCTTGCGTGTAGCTATCAAAGCAGCGGGCGATCGCCTCATCAATCACCATATCAATCAGCCGCACAGCCCGCAGCATCTCTCTAGGTGAACCTTGCAACAAATCTGTTTCTAGCGCTGAGAATAGAATCGATCGCAAAAGCCGATATTCTCGCGCAATTTCTGACGGCTCAAATCCTTGCTCTGCCCTCACTACCCCGTGTTCTAGACTCGCGTCAACCAGTGTTTGTACATCACTCACCTCAGACTGAGATAGCATCGTTGCCATTGCTTCTAGCACTCTAGGAAGACTATCTCGCACTGCCTTATGAGTTAGCTCACGGGTTGTTTCAATCTGCTCATCCTGATAGACCGCTTTGATCCAGTCCTCTACAATGCCATCAATTTTTGGGCTGAGCAGTTTGCCGAAATCTGTCATTGGGTTAAATATCAAGTAACCCTTTAACTGTTAGTGCAGATCGTCAAATTAAACTACCGTCTAGGGTGTGAAATTTACGAGTTGAGGGTGCTTATTGTGCAGGTTTACTATTTGTCATCTATGGAGAATTGCTAATCCGAAATGAATAACTAATCACCTCTGCAATGAGTAAATTGACTCATTTAAGCTCATTAATTACCCTTAAGTTTCTAATTTTTTGGATGAAATTGCTTAAAAAGTGCTCAAATCTATATAAATTAAAGGTTTTACCGTTCCATATCGCTCAACTTGACCTTAGAATAAAGCATTGAAAATTCGAGTCTGCGGGAGTTTCAGCGGTTTTGCCTCAACTTTCCACTCGATTTTCTACTCTAGATCTCAATTTGAGTTCTGGAATACCTTATCTACTCAGCTCATAGCTCCAAGGAGATTCCCATGAACAAGGGCGAATTAGTTGATTCCGTGGCTGAAAAAGCCAATGTAACCAAAAAACAAGCCGATGCCGTTTTGACTGCTGCCATCGATTCCATCATGGAAGCGGTTTCTAAGGGTGAAAAGGTAACGCTGGTTGGTTTTGGTTCATTTGAACCACGTGAACGCAAAGCCCGTGAGGGTCGCAATCCCAAAACAGGCGAGGCGATGGAAATTCCAGCGACGAAAGTGCCTGCTTTTTCTGCTGGCAAGCTGTTTAAAGAGAAGGTCGCTCCCCCAAAATAGAACCGTTCCTGCGAGGGCTTCTCGCAACCATGTCCGTGCAAAAATATCCGTGCAGGTATCTTCAGTGCGACCTCGACATGGGGGAAATTTAACTTGGGCAGCATCGCTGGCAGGTTGTTCCCCCTCTATGATTCTCGATTTTTCTGCAAGTATTAATCCGCTGGGACCTCCTCACTCAGCGATCGCCGCCATACATAATCATTTAGGCGATCTGCGAAACTATCCCGACCCCAATTATCAAGAGTTGCGACAGGCGTTGAGTCAGTTTCATCGCCTGTCGCCTGATTGGATTTTGCCGGGAAATGGCTCTGCGGAGTTGCTCACCTGGGCAAGCCGCGAGCTAGCAGAACTGGATGCAACCTACCTCCTCACTCCAGCGTTTGGAGATTACCTCCGATCGCTTAAAGCCTTTAATACGAAAATTGTTCGCTGTCCACTAAACCTGGATACCTCATCAGCAACGACCTTTGTAGAAGTTTCCGTAGAAGCTTCTGCAAAGGTCGTTTCGTCATTTCAGCCTCAAGTTTTACCTCAAATTTTGTCAAATTTGCCCTCTCAGCCAGCCCAAATAGGTCTGCTGTTAAACAATCCACACAATCCAACAGGTTGGCTATTTTCAAGCAAAGAGATTTTGCCTTATTTAGAACAGTTTGCGCTAGTGGTTGTGGACGAAGCATTCATGGATTTTCTGCCACCTGACCAGCAGCAAAGCCTGATCGAATGGGTGTCAGATTATCCTAATCTGGTCATTTTGCGATCGCTCACCAAGTTTTACAGCTTGCCAGGACTGCGAATTGGTTATGCGATCGCTCACCCCGATCGCCTCCAGCGCTGGCAACAGTGGCGCGATCCCTGGTCGGTTAACACCCTAGCGGCGGCCGCCGCAGTTGCCGTTTTGCAAGATACTACCTTTCAGCAGCAAACCTGGGACTGGTTGGCAGAAGCGCGATCGCAGCTCTTTCAAGGGCTTTCAGACCTGCCTGGTTTGTCTCCGCTTGCAGGTGCAGCAAACTATTTACTGGTGCAATCCGACCATTCCGTCATGCAGCTTCAGCAACAACTGTTAAAGCAAAGCCGCATCCTGATTCGAGACTGTATGAGTTTCCCCGAATTGGGCGATCGCTACTTCCGTGTGGCTGTCCGCACACTACCCGAAAACCAACGACTGTTAGAAGCGCTGAAGTAGGTTGGGTGAAGCAAAGCGGAATCTAACACAACCTTCTATTGTTGACTTATATCTTTGGGCTTCGTACCCTCAACCCAACTTACCTGTGAAACCCTAGCCCCTAGCCCCAGTTCCCTCTTGTCTATGCCTCCTGATTACAACCTGGTTATCATCGGCGGAACTGCGGCTGCGCGTTATGCTGCCCTAACTGCAAGTCGCCTCAAAGCTCGTGTCGCCCTAGTAGAACCTGAATTCTTAGGGAATCAAACCCTGCGCCATCAAACCCTAGTCCATGTTGGGCGAGTTGCTCGGCAAATGCGACAAGCTGAACAGTGGGGGCTGTCTGGAGGAAATTTTGATGCACCCGTGCAGTGGTCAGCCTCACTTCAGTGGGCGCAGTGGGTGACAGAGGTGCAGGACGAAGGAGAGCGATCGCTTCCCATTCTGGCGGCTTCTGGCGTAGACGTGATTGTAGGTACGGGTGAGTTTATCCGTCGTCCACACTTAGCGTTTGGGGTAAATGGGCGATCGCTGCGATCGCGCTCCTATCTGATTGCAACAGCCTCTTGCCCTGTAATCCCCAAAATTGATGGACTAGCTACCGCCCAACCCTGCACTCCAGAGACTTTTTGGGTCACCCCTCCGCCATTGCCCGCACATATTGTGATTCTGGGTGGCGCACCAAGCGGACTGGAGTTGGCTCAAACCCTGGTGCGGTTTGGCTATCAGGTGACGCTGATCGTCAAAACTTTATTGCCCCACGAAGACACTGAGGTTGCTCACTTGATGCAAGCCCACTTGGAGTCAGAAGGCGTGCAGATTCTCAGTCAAACTCAGGTGACTCAGGTAAAGCAACTGGACCATAAGAAATGGGTGCAGGCAGGCGATCGCGTCCTGGAAGCTGACGAAGTCATAGTTGCGACGCGACAACAGCCTCAACTTGATTCACTTAACTTAGAAGCTGCTGGGGTGAAGTTTACGGCAAAGGGGATTCCAGTTAACAACAGACTGCAAACATCGAATTCCCGCATTTACGCCTGTGGTGAAGCGTTGGGTGGTTACCCGTTTCCGCATTTAGGACAGTATGAAGCGGCGATCGCCCTCAAAAATGCACTCTTCTTTCCTTCCACCAAAACAGACTACCGAACCATTCCCTGGGCAATCTTCACTGACCCCGAACTGGCACGAGTGGGACTAACCGAAGTGCAAGTGATTCAACAGTTTGGGGACCAGTTTGATAAGAATGTGATCGTGCTGCGACAGACTTTCAAAACGTTAGCAAAGGCTCAGATTTGTGGTGCAACAACAGGCTTCTGCAAACTGATTGTGCATCGCAATGGCAGAATTTTAGGCGCACATCTGATTGGCGCAAACGTAAGTGAAATTGTCGGGGCGATCGCCCTCGCCATTCGCCAAAACCTGCACATTAAAGCGCTAGCAACCCTGCCGACAATTTCTCCAACCTGGTCAGAGATCGTGCAGCAGACTGCAATGGAATGGGAAAGGAAGTGGGGCGATCACCACCCCTTCCAACAGAACCTATTAGAAAGCTGGTTCAACTTCCGCCGTTAAACTCTTGCCAGCGTCACCATTTCCGACTGATCCTGATACTTACCCCGACGCGTCTCGTAGCTGACCTCACAGGGTTCTCCCTCCAAAAACAGGAGTTGCACAATTCCCTCATTCGCATAAATCCGACAGTCCGCACTAGAGGAATTAGAAAACTCCAGCGTCAAATGTCCGCGCCATGCCGCCTCTGCGGGAGTTAGGTTCGCAATGATGCCACAGCGCGCATAGGTACTCTTGCCAATGCAAACGACCGTAATGTTGTCAGGAATTTGCAGCCGTTCTAGCGCCACTCCTAACCCGTAAGAATGGGCAGGTAGAATAAAAAATTCGCCACTGGAATCAGTGTGCAGTCGAGCGGGTTCTAAATTATCGGGATTGAAATGCTTGGGATCGACAACCGTACCGGGAATGTGGCGGAAAATGCGAAACTCTGTCGGGGACAAGCGGATGTCATAACCGTAAGAAGAAAGCCCATAACTAATCACCGGACGCATTGCCGTTGATTCTGAACTGATGCCTCGAATTAGACTTGGCTCAAATGGGGCAATCATGCCCTGAGCTGCCATCTGAGCAATCCAGGTGTCATTCTTAATCATGATTTTTTAGGAATAGAGAATAATAAGGGCAACTTTGAATTGTGCTTAGGGGCGATCGCTTCGCCTTAACTCGGTAATCTGGTCAGCTACATTTCGGATGGATTCAGACACTTCTGGTCCGGTCAAAATTACGTCTACATGACACGGACGATTTTCCAAAAACGCTAAAACTTCCGTTTCTGGGATCAGCCCAAAATTGATCGCCAAACTTAATTCATCCAGCACCACCAGCGAGTATTTGCCCTCTGCAACAACACTCTGGGTGTGGCGCCAAAGGTCAAGCAAAGCTAGCATTTCAGTGTCTTCAATCTCAGCGGTGTCAATGCAGCGAGGCAAATCACAGCGCAGCCAGTCTAGGTTTTGCCCCAGCTTTACCGGATGCTCATGCCCCTGTCCAATGCCGCCTTTGAGAAACTGCACTACCAAGACAGTTCTTCCCTGACCGGCAATGCCTAATGCTTGCGCCATCACGTTTGTGAAGAAACTGCGGTAGGGAGATGTAAAAACTTGAATCAATCCCCCAATGGTGTAGGAATGGCGATTAGAACCAGTAGCTTGGGTTTCGAGTTGGGAAACCATAGGAAATCACTCTAGCGAATCGGGTTTTGACGGGTCGTAAAGCGTTGGTTGGTACTGGATTAGTACAAGGATACGTTACTCAGAAGCATACGGCTTTTGCCTGAATAAATCCAGATAGAAAAAACAAAATGTAGCGTCATCTCCCTGATTTTTCCCTCTATCAAACACTACAGATGTACAGTCGTCAACTGATCAAGAGCTACTTGCTGAATGTGATTAGAATGTGTTTGAGAAGCAAAACTCCCTAAGGGCGTAGCATTCGGCAGACAATCTTTGGAATAGAGCAAGCATTATTGCCCGAATGCTATGCCCCTACACGACCCTATCTCTTCGCCTAACTCTCAACCCCAATCCCCAAAACGCTGTATCCTTCTGAGGAGAAGAGGCACAGATGAGGCAATCACAATGTGGCAGCGTCCTGATGGTCGGCAACCTGACCAACTGCGTCCGGTTCGGTTTGAGCGACAGTTTACTCGCTTTGCGGCTGGTTCGGTTTTAACGCACTGTGGTGATACTCAAGTGCTGTGTACGGTCACGGTTCAACCTGGAGTGCCCAAATTCCTAGCAGGAACGGGGCAGGGATGGCTTACCGCAGAATATCGAATGTTGCCAGGAGCCACGCCGCAACGCCAAGAACGAGAGTTTATGAAACTGTCGGGACGGACGCAGGAAATTCAGCGCTTGATTGGGCGCAGTTTGCGATCGGCGATCGACATGAAGGCATTGGGTGAACGCACGCTGATTGTGGATGCTGACGTATTGCAGGCGGATGCCGGGACGCGCACAACTGCAATTACGGGTGGCTATGTCGCAGTGAGTGATGCGTTGCAAAAACTGATAGAGCGGGGAGAATTGGAGCGATCGCCCCTGCATCATCAGATTGCTGCTGTTTCCATTGGTCTGATCGAAGAAGTTCCTCTCCTAGACCTCAACTACCCCGAAGATGTCGCCGCAACTGTTGATTTTAATGTTGTTTTAAATCAAGATCTGAGCCTCATCGAGTTACAGGGAACCGCAGAAGAAGGTAGCTTTACTCGTGTTCAGCTTAACCAGATGATGGACTTAGCCGAAAAAGGCATTCAGGAACTGTTGGAGTTGCAGCGTCAGGCACTTCAATAAGCTCAGCCGGACTGGTAGGGGCGTTTCGCGAAACGCCCCTACAGGTAGGACAAATACCTTTCTCAAAATTACCTAGATGGGGGGTTTGGGTGGAGCGTTCTCAGGACGGTTGGGGTCCGCCTGCCCATCTTTGGATGCAACAGAACCTTCCGAGGAATCTGTAAAGGGGAAATCTCTCTTAACGGGGTCTACGAGCGGCAATGTCGCTAAACCTTCTGTTGCTCCCACAGGTATCCACTGGGGTTTCTTATCCCATTTGTCTAAGACGTCTTTGATTAATACTTCCTCAATCCAAGTTTTGACTACAACCGTTAGCGGTAAAGCGAGTAACAGCCCCAAAAAGCCAAAGAAGCTAGCAAAGAAAATTTGAGCGACCAGAGTGGCGGCAGGCAAAAGTGAGACTTGCTGCGCCATTACAGTAGGGGTGAGCCAATAGCTCTCAATCTGCTGAATCACCAGATAAAGAATGAGCACAGCAATAGCCTTCCAGGGTGCATCGAGCAGGGCGATCGTCAGTGGAAAGACTACGCTCAGCGTTGGTCCAATATTGGGAATGAAATTGAGAAGTCCCGCTAACAGGGCATGGGCTAGCACCAGTTGAATTTGTAGTATCCACAGTCCAACGCCGCTAAGGGCAGCAATGAAGAGAGAATTAATCAAAATTCCAGCCAGCCAGTTTCCTAAGCAAACTTCACATTTCACCAAAATTTCGTCTGCCCGTCGCCGATAAAATGAGGGAAAAAGCTGCAAAAACGCCTGTCGATAAGAGATCGGGTCTGCCAGAAACATGATCGTCAGAACGATCACCAGCAAAAATTGCAGTACTGCTGTAAGTGAGTTTGAGAAGAATGCAAAGAAGTTTTCGAGCAGATTCCTGAACAGCGGCTGCAGTTCTCGCGTCAGGTTGGAGGGCGTGGGTAGCTCTAATTCTGGCAGCCAAGTGGGCTGCTGATTGATCAATCCTTCCATCCCTTCTATCCATTCCAGCGCTTCGGTCAGGGCTCTAGGCAACAAATCGACCAGTCGCAAAAACTGATTCAGGAAGGGGGGCACAATTAAAACAACAAACAGGATGTTGACCAGCAACAATAACCCTAGGGTCAGCACTACTGCAACGCTACGTCGCATTCCAGCTCTTCGGAATCGCTGCACTAGACTATTGAGTGCAGTTGCCAGCACCACGGCTGTAAACACCAGCAGCAGTATTTGACGGATTTGCCAGAGGATCATGAGGGCGATCGCCAAACATAGAAAGCCAAGCCACTGACCCAATTTCACAGAGCTAGCTCCTAAAAACTGAAATTACACTTATCCCATATCAGCAATACCGGTGTCTGCTTGATTCTCGGAATCCTTTTTGGATTGATTCTCGATAGTCTGCTGTCTTTGCTGAATTGCTTGCCGAAATCCTAGCAGAACCAACACATTTGAGAGTGTTAGGAAAACTTCTGCCCCACCATGCAAAAAGTCTACATTTGCCAGAGATTCTCCATAGGCAACTTGAGCATAAATGCCAATCGGAATAGTCACCGCAACAAACACAAGCGTCATGTAAAACCCAATTAGGGCAAGGCGTGGCGTTTGACCAGAACGGGTCAGAAACCAGAGGAAGCCAAGGTAAGGAAAGAGCGAGAGGGCGAAGAGGGTTTCTTTAGAAGGCATGGGAGGGATAGGGGAGATTAGGGGTTAGGGGCTAAGGTTATTTGTCTTTTGTTTGAAGAGGCGGTTCCTGCGGAGTTGCGCGGGGCGCTAATCGCCAGATCCACCAGGCAGCAAGGCAGAGTGTAATGTTGCCCACGACGGTCATAGCGGCTTGCAGAGTGACTATCCACTCTAGCTCAGGCGCATTGTCAAACAAGTGCCAGGTGCAGGCACACATGGCGCTAACTAACGCAGGCAGCATTCCAAACGACAAGGCCCGCCACGCCTGATTTTGCGTGACTTCTGCATACGTCCAGATCAGCCAAATTGCGGCGATCCATTCAATCACACTTGAGATGTGAATAATCCAGGTGGGGATAGAGAGAGCGTGCATATTAGGGTTGAGAGGCTGTTTTAGAAGTTGATTGGTCGTCAGCTCAGAGTACGAAAAATCAACCCTTTCAATCAGGTATTGTAAAGGGTATGTTGTTCAGGATGGTTGGAACGGCGAATGCGGGCGGTTTTATGCGGTTACTATGGCAAGGGCAATGGGGGAGATGAGGCACTTTTAGCGGCTTTGCTGCAAATGTTACCTGCCCACATAGAGCCGTTTGTGCTGTCGGGCAATCCGACTGAAACGACACGACGCTATGGAGTAGCAGCGGGCGATCGCATGTCTTCCTCAGTCTTTCAAGTTTTAAGGCGATCGGATGCCTTCATCTGGGGCGGCGGAAGTCTGATGCAGGATGCGACCAGTGCCCTCAGTCCGGTTTACTATGCAGGACTGATGGGTTTGGCACGACGGATGGGACTCAAGACGATCGCCTGGGCCCAGGGAATAGGCCCGTTAAATCGTGCTTCAACACGTTGCTTGGCAGAAAAGGCTTTTACGGGTTGTGCGGCGGTAAGTGTGCGCGATCGCGCTTCTGCTAGATTGCTGATGGACTGGAAGATTCCCTGTACGCTAGCGCCTGATCCGGTTTGGGCACTGGAGCCTAAGTCCGTTCCGGGTTTATGGGATTTGCCTGCTCCTAGAGTTGCAGTAGTGTTGCGTCCGCATCCAGAGTTAACTCCGGCTCGACTCCAGGTGTTGACTCGTGCTCTGGCTGATTTTCAAAAGGCGACTCAAACCTGTTTGCTGCTGATTCCGTTTCAGCCTGAGCAAGACTTGGCGATCGCCCAAGCAATTCAACCCCAGCTTCCTGGCTCCAGTCACATTCTGACGCTCGAAGATCCACAGCAGTTGCGAGGCGTGTTTGAGGGAGTGGAAATGGCGATCGCCATGCGCTTTCATGGACTCATCATGGCAGCGGCAGCTGAGTGTCGCTGTTTCGCAATTAGCTATGACCCCAAAGTGAGCCAGCTTATGCAGGACTTAGACCTTCCTGGCTGGACACTTGACCAAATTCCCAACGATCCGAGTCAAATCTGCCAAACCTGGCTAGAACTGTACGCCAACGGTGACCCACTCTCTGCTGACCAACTCCACTCCCTTCGAGACAGAGCCTTAATGCACCAAGACCTGTTGCACCAAGCTTTGAGATTTTAAGGAATTTTAAGGCTCAGGATTATCAAGCGCCTGCACTTGTTCCTCTGTTAATCCTGCAATAGCAATCACTTGCTCAAGTTCCATGCCGGTTGCTAGCAGATTGCGGGCAGTCTGGAGTAATTGGGACTGAACTTGTTCCTTAGCGGCGCGTTCCTGTTCTTTTTCAAGCCGTTCCTGCTCTCTAGCAGCACGTTCCCGTTCTTTTTCAAGCCGTTCCTGTTCTTTCTCAAACTGTTCCTGTTCGGTGTCGGTCAGCAACCAGTTGCCTTCGCGATCGCACCAGCGCAACCAGGAGTCCGGCACACCCTCAAACTCACCTTGCCAAATTCCTAAGCCAATCTCCAGATCATCTAGCCAGATGAATGGAGCCACTTCACCAACGGGTTGCTCCTGGTACTGTCCACCCTCTAGCTTGAAGTAACGCAATTGTCTAGTGTAACGACTGTAGACGATGTAGTGCGGGACTCGCAAATACTGCTCGTATACCTCTAGCTTGCCAGGAGGTCTTATGTTTTGGGAGGACTCTCCGTTCAATTCAGGTGAGGTTGCAGTTGTAACGGCACTATGAAACTGACCTAGATCGTCAGCCTCGGTGCCAGGAGACAAAAACTCAACGATGACAGAGGGAAACCTGCCTTCTTGCCACACTACATAGCTGCGGCGCAAGTCCTGGCCTTCATAAAGACGAGACACACCAACCACCAAAAACCAGTCTGGGCGTTTTTGCCACAGGGGGTGAGCGACATCGTAATAGAGGTTAAGGTCGGAGGCGGTGAAGCAGTTTTCGCGGCCGTAGCGACTGAGGCGTAGAGTGCGGCTGAGCAGTTGCGGTTGCAGGTCGTGAAACTCGTCGGGCAAACCAGGCTCCTCTGGATCTTCGCTGGGCAAATCATACATGGTGGGCAGGGTTTCGCGGGGCGATCGCGGCGGGTCAGTTTGCTCAACTCGTCTTGCCCGACCTTCAGCCGTTAGGTTATCGAGAATGGACATACCCCTTCCTGGTGACACGATGTTAGTTCTAATTTACATAACGACCAGCAATCAAAACTCTACTGCCCCTAATGCTCTCAAAGTCGCTCTCTGGGCAGCGGTTAGTCCAGTTGTGCCTGTGATATTCATACCTTCATAGGGACGTTCGGCCCTGAGCGTTTTAAGACAGTCTCCGGTTTTGACTTGCCAAAGTTTGATTGTTTCGTCTTCGCTGCCGGAGACAAGATACTGTCCGTCGGGACTGAAGGCGATCGCATTCACGGCCTTTCTATGCCCCTGCAACTGGTTCAGGCATTCAGTCTGACTAATATCCCACAGCTTAATCATTTGGTCATTGCCACTGCTAGCGAGAATGGGGGGCTCAGAATTAGGGCTGAAGGCGACAACCTGTACCCAACCCGCTTCCTGGGAAATGGTGCGAGTGCATTCCCCCGTGCTGACATCCCACAGTCGAATAGTTTGATCGTCGCTGCTGCTGGCGACGGTGTTGCCGTCCGGGCTAAAGGCAACCGATAGAACAATTTTGGTGTGTCCCTCCAGCACGGTTAGACATTCGCCTGTATTCACATCCCATAGCCGAACGGTTTGGTCATCGCTGCCGGTTACCAGAAGCTTACCGTCGGGACTAAAGGCAACAGAAAAGAGCCAGCTTGTGTGTCCCCGTAACGTCTTAAGGCATTGTCCGGTGCTGGTTTCCCAAAGTTTGACCGTGCGATCGCCGCTAGCACTGGCTAAAAGCTGACCATCGGGGCTAAAGGCAATCAGGCGCACCTGGCGCGTGTGTCCACGCTGCGTAGCACGACAGCGTCCGGTTCTCACCTGCCACAGTTTAATGGTTTGGTCATCACTGCCGCTGGCAATCAGCTGACCATTCGGACTGAAGGCGACCGACCAGATGCGTCCAGTGTGTCCCCGCAATTCCTTAAAGCATTTCTCAGTTTGCAAATCCCACAATCGCACTGCCCGATCCTCGCCGCCGCTGGCAAGGGAATTTCCGTCGGGGCTAAAGGCGACTGACCAGATCCAGTTATTGTGTCCCTGAAAGCTGCGAAGGCACTGCCCGCTGTGAACTTCCCAGAGGCGAATGGTCTGGTCATCACTGCCGCTAGCAAGTGTCTGGCTATCAGGACTAAATGCCACTGACCAAACCCGACTGCTATGTCCTTGAAAGGTTCTGAGAAACTGGCGGGTGTGAGCCTCCCAAAGGCGAATGGTCTGATCGTCACTGGCGATCGCCACCAGCTCTCCATCAGGACTAAATGCTACTGACCAAATGCGGCTATCATGGGGCGCAACGTGCAAACATTCCCCCGTGCTGACCTGCCAAAACCGCACCGACTGGTCATCGCCAGCCGTCACCAAAAGCTGACCATCAGGGCTAAACACAACGGATCGGATACGGTTTGTATGTCCTTCCAAGAGGAGACATTTCTCTGTGTTTACATCCCACAACCGCACGATTTGGTCTACGCCGCCGCTAGCAAAGTGTTGACTATCTGGGCTAAAAGCAACTGACCAGACCCCGCCCAAGTGCCCCTCAAAGGTGTTGAGACAGTCGCCTGTGTTAACGTCCCACAGTTTTACCGTCTGATCTTCACTGCCGCTGATCAGGGTTTGACCATCAGGGCTGAAAGCGGACGACCAGACCCAACCCGTGTGCCCCTGTAAGTCCTGAAAACACTGTCCCGTAACAGAATCCCACAGCCGCACGGTTTTGTCTTTGCTGCTGCTGGCGATCGCCTCTCCATCCGGGCTAAAGGTAATCGACCAGACCCACTCGGTGTGCTCCCGACAGGTATAAAGCTGTCTGCCGTCTGCCACCTGCCAAACCCGAATTTCGCCATCTTCATCGCTGGTAGCCAGGAGAGTTCCATCGGGGCTAAAGGCAACGGATAGAATGCTGCCCAACGTTTGAGCAAATACAGATTTCGCCAAATCCGCGTCGGTAAAATCAACCCGATGCAGGCTCATATCCGCTAGATAGGCGTGCCACACTTTGACTTGAGCAAAATCGTAGTCCGTCAGATCGGTCTTAAGCTGCCGATACAGGTTAATCAGGTTGCCGCCACCATAGCCGCTCTGGTCAGCCAACTCTTGCAGCTTTTCCAAGACCCGATTTAGCTTTTGCTCAACGTCTGGTTTCGTCCGCAATCGGGACGTAAGTTGATTGATGATCGGCTCTAGAACAATCCGAATCTGGCTTTCCCGAATGTAGTCTTTAGTTGAAGCTTTGAGCAGCGCATGAGTGATAAACAGTGAGAGCTTTTCAGTGAGAATTTCCTGGCAAATTTGCTCCACTAGATTTTCAGTCACATACTCCATGACAACGGGCTGTTGCGTGTAGCTGTTGGACTGGCGATCGCCCGGTGTAGAGGTTGCTTTTTCAATTAGCGATCGCCGCCGCAGCGAGCCAATTGCCTCAATCAGCTGAGTTTTAGTTACAGGTACCAGCAGGTCTTCCTGCAAATCGGCGAAAGCAACGGGCTCCCGGTCGATCGCTAGCCAATACATCATTTCTCGCTCTAAGTCTGACAAGCGGTTAAATTGCTGGTCTAGCAGGGTGCGAATGTCATCAAAGACAGCAGTACCCTGGGCCAAAAATTCGGCAATGCTGCCATCAAATAAGTCTTGAATCGTGGTAGCGACAATCTTCAGCGCCAGTGGATTCCCAGCGTAGCGATTGGTGAGTGCTTCTAATTCAGCTTCAGAACCAACAAACTCACCTTTTGCCTTGAGGATTTCCTGTCCGTCAGTTCCCCGTAAGCCAATCAGGTTCAGCGATCGCACGGGTAATGTATCGCCTTCCAGAGAGACAAATTCCCTCGGCTTTTCTCGACTGGTGATCACCAGACAGCTCTGGTGAGTCACCTCTCCCACTCGCCGCAGCAAGTCGCCATAGCCCTCATAGCCTTCACGGTAATATCCGGCATAGTCACCACCACGCAAGATCGTTTCGGCATTATCCAATACCAGCAAGCAACGGTGAGTGCGGAAATAGTGAATCAGCCGAGTAATTCTAGCGCTGAGTTCTTTGGATAAATTAGCCTCAGTTTCCTGATCGTTGGAGAGAATACGGATTAGGTCGGCGAGGATATCTTCTATTGAGGGAGCGTTTCGGAGCGATCGCCAAATCACAAACTCGAACGGGTTATGAGGAGACGTCTCTGTCACCCCTACACCCTCAACGATCTCTTGTGCCAGCTTCACTGACAGGGACGTTTTGCCAATGCCGCCCATTCCCAACATGGCAATTAGGCGACAAGGTTGGTTAGTCTGAGTGCCCAAAATCCACTGCTTTAATGTATCTAACTCTTCTGCCCGACCGTAAAAGGTGGAAACGTCGATTGCTTCTCCCCAGTCGCAATGGGGAGAAAAGGGGCTGGGGGTTAGGGACTGGGGGCTAGAGGGAGGAGGGGTTGAGGGTACGGGGGTGGAATCGGTAAGTTCTGGGGTGGCTGGAAGGCGATGGAGGTTTCTTCGGAGGACGGACTGGAGGTTGCTTTTGCTGACTTTTTCGCCTAGAGATTCTGATAGAAGCTGCCATAGTTTGGAGCCGACATCCTTGATATAACCAGGGTCATACCCCGCTGAATCGGCAATTTCAGCATAGGTCTGCCCTTCCCAACAGCAGCGAAAGACGATTTCTTGGACGTCGTTTAGGCGCTCTTGCTGTAAGGCTGTATCTAAAATAGCCAGTGCTTCCTCAATGGTCATCGTGACTTGCCTTACTTCGATCTCTTGTTCACTTCATTAAACCACCCTGCAAACTGAACGGCTCCGATGCCAGTTATACAAGCGCTTTAAGCTTTTCACCTATTGGAAGAGAGCAGTAGATTAATCCCGGTGTAACGTATCAGTTTCTGCAACTACAAAACAATGTTCTCTTTAACAGTAGAAGATAAATTTTGTACTCGAATCACCTTTTGAGGTGTGAATGACGCAAAAGCGACTAGGTTACATGTCATTCATCATCCTTAAAGTGGTTCTGGCAAAAGGGGACGGAATTGCGCTTTGGCTAGATGGAGAACCTCTAAGGACAGCCCAACTAATTTGCTCGATTGTTAAGGACTCTTTGTACTGTTATTAGGAAAGTAGCTTTCCAGATGAAAATTCTTGCCTTCTTCCTGCCCTTGGCTGCAATGTCTTTCGCTGCGTTGGGAATGGCTGCCTATACCGAACTGCAAATGGAACCTCAGCCTTTGCCACTAGAGGTAACTCCTTCTACAAAGCCTAATGAGGCGATCGCCCAATCCCAACTTTCCGAAACAACGACCACTCCATCCGATACCTTAAGTTGGTCTGCCGTTTTGGGAGAAACCTCCGCTCCAGAAGGCTGGCAGGTCACTCCTTGTGAAAATCCAACCTTGCTATGCGTTTATGAAAATGGCGAAATCCTTGGTACCGTCATCCTGTTTAGCCAACCTGTTGATGGCTCAGAGTTTGAACCAATGCTGGTTGAATCTCAAGGGGAACCCATAGCTGCACTTAGAGCATGGACTGAGTCCCAATACAATTCAACTGAGCGCGATCGCACAGCAAATGACAGCACCATCAGCTTTGTGGCTGAAATACCGGAAGAGGTAACGGTTGGTAGCCTGCCCGGACTACACTACGGCTACACCATCACCCATGCCAACGGAGTTTTGATCGATCAGGTTTTAGGATATGTTGCGACAGATGGCACGACGCTTTATGCGATCGTCACAGGCGTGATTAGCCGTTCCCCTGCTGGATCATTCTCCAGTGATGAAGCGGCTCAACAGTTTGCTCCCCATCTTGCTGAGATTGTGGCAGGGCTAGAGTTGTGACATTAACTCTGATGAAACCTATGACAAGAATTTTTGAGGGACGATTATATGTGCATTACGGACAAGCTTATATTGAGACTGGAGATAGAATTTTTAGTGAACTGGAAACTTCATTTGTTGGGCAAAATAACGGACTGTGCGGTGCTGCTTCACCAGGCTCACTCTTTCTCCTGACCGGACTGCACACAGGCAGGGTCAATTTCACCCTCGATATATTTGATTCTCCTCCACCCATTGATCAGTTCTGGGAAGAAATAGTGGAGGTTCCCTTCACCGTAGGAAGAGAAGAAGTTCGTTTGTTTAACTGGAATGGCGAGTGCGTGTGCAACATTCCGCTTTCATTAGGAACCTATCGTGTGCGTTACTGCGCTCACAATATGACCGGTGGCAGTTTACTTGATACCGTGTTAGAGGAAGAAGAGTCAGTAGATTCCTATTCTCTAGAATTCTGGGCAGCCGCTCCGTCTCCAGACACTATCTTAAAACAGACTTCTAAGACCGCAGCCTACTGGCATCGTTGGGTAAGAGGTTTAAGGGTTTGAAAACCTCTTACCGACTTGATACGCCAATTTTACCTACTCAAGATAAGGCGGCCGTAATAAAGAGCCACACTTGAACGCTACCAGTAGATTTGACTGCAGTAAAGTTTGCGTTTGATTACAAACGCCCGTCCTACTTAAGCATTCTCTAATCTTCGTGATCTTCAAATGGATCGCCAAGTTCTTTGGAAGGGGGCCCAAACGATGTATAAATAGAAAAGCCTGTAACGGCTAGCAAGAAAACACCAATAGAAATGCTAAAAACTGTTGCGGGTTCCATAAGCGATCAATTATGAGTAGTATTCTTTTATAATATTACGGATCGTTAAAAATATTGAGATTTATCGCAGGTCACTCATGGCACAACAGACTCGGTTGGGTAATCTCCTCAAGCCTCTAAACTCTGAATACGGTAAGGTTGCTCCCGGTTGGGGAACGACACCACTGATGGCTGTCTTTATGGGTTTATTTTTCGTGTTTTTGCTGATCATTCTGCAAATTTACAATTCTTCCTTGCTGCTCGAAGGTCTGGACGTAGACTGGAGCACGCTAGGCAAATAGCTTTCAGCAAATTGCTTACAAGTTTTCCTTTGGTTGTGGATATTGGATGAATACCTGCCCCGGCTCGTCCGGGGTTTTTTGTTCGCCCTATACTAAAAAGTTGAGTCTGTCGTTAGAGGGGCGATCGCCCACCCGCAGTTTTAGGAGGAAGCAGCATGAATGTTTTTGGAATTGGTCTACCAGAAATGGCGCTGATTATGGTCGTTGCCCTGCTGGTTTTTGGTCCCAAGAAGCTACCAGAGATCGGTCGTAGTTTGGGCAAAGGGATTCGAGGCTTCCAGGAAGCTTCTAAAGAATTTGAAAACGAATTTAAGAAAGAAGCGGAGCGGCTGGAAAAGACAGTAAGTCAGCCGATGGAGGCTAAGCTAGAAACTCCGTCTTCGCGCAAGGCGCTAGCACCCACCACAACCGAAGCTGAAACTGAGGCTGAAGTTGCTGAAGCAGTTGAAGTCGCTGAAGCGGTTGAAGCTGAAGCAAGTGCCGATGAGAAAGTTACTCAAAGTTAGAAATTAGGGATTGGGTAAGAGGGGAATGGGCGATCGCCAGCAGTGACAGACACTTCAAATGACAGACACTTCTGCGGCTCCTGAGTTAGTGATTCCACAGTTGATTGTGGGGTTGGGCAATCCGGGAGCAAAGTACGACAAAACTCGGCACAACATTGGCTTTGAGGCGATCGACTTGCTGGCGCGATCGTGGAGCATCAGTATGTCTGAAAATCGTAAGTTTCAGGCAGTTTTTGGCGAAGGACGCGGCCCGCACGGTGAAAAAATTCGATTGCTGAAGCCGCTAACCTACATGAATCTTTCAGGGCAGTCGATTCGGGCAGCAACCGATTGGTTTAAGCTACCGCCAGAATCGGTGCTGGTCATCTACGATGATATGGATCTAGCAGTGGGCAAAATTCGGCTGCGGCTCTCTGGCTCAGCAGGTGGGCAAAAGGGTATGAAGTCAGCGATCGCTCACTTGGGTACGCAAAACTTTCCTCGCCTCCGCATTGGCATCGATAGCCCCAAAAACTTTGCTTCCTCTGACAAAGACACCGTTTCTCATGTGTTAGGGCAATTTTCTAAAGCAGAAGCGCAGATTATGTCAGAGGTGCTGCAGATGGTCTTATCATCTGTCGAGTTAAGCCTAAAACAGGGAATTTCCAAAGCGATGAGCCTCTATAACAGTCGCTCTGTTGCTGCTGACAATAGCCTTGCATAACTTGCTAAAAGCCAAAGACTTTACTCATTTCTGCCTTAAGGCTGTTAGCTTAATCCTAAGACCTTCGCTAGATTCACTCTAAGCCTGCGTTGATACTTAGGCTGAAAATGCTGTGATTCAAAGATTCTAGGAAAGTCTAGAGCTAAATTTCTCCGGTTTTCGATTAGCCGAAAAAGCACTTTATGTTCAACGACTTTGGTTTAGAATCCCAACATGCTAGCTCACCAGAACCCACTCCAATCTTGTTTCAAAAAGTAGTTGATAAGTGTCATGTACTGTTGCCTGACACGCCCCGACCAACCAGCGCCATTATTTTTGAAGACCAGTTTTATGTGTTTGTCAAATTCTTCCCAACCGTGGAAGCGGCTCGGCGAGGAGCTCAACGCATGACTGACCGAGGCAATACGGTTGTGTTAACTAGAATTCCAAAAGGACTGGTGCTGTGGGTACTCGAACCTGAAGCGCAACCGGTAGGAACATCCTCCATTCAGTAGGAAATAGCTCAAGTAGGAAATAGAAGTAACTGTGAGTTCCAAGCGTCTACCTGAAACGACTGCCTATGTCCGCATCACTCACCAGTCTTGGCAACAGGGCAGAATTGAAGGTGAGGTGACAGCGAGTGATTATCAGTGGCAGTTTCAGTGGCGCTTTAACCGAGGAGAGCTATCGGTTGAGCCTTCTCTGGGCAGAGCGCTGATTCAAGAACCACTAGGTCGCTTCCTAGAAAAATGTGACTACCAGCTTGAGCCAGGTGGGGATTATTCGTTTACGATTCGGGCAGAGATTTAACCGCCTAAGCCGTCAACCTGCCCAAATAGCGCTCGATTAAGAGAATCGCTACAATGTCGTCGATTGGGCGGGGGAGGGTACGAATACCCTGTGGTAGAAGGCGAGATAAACCTTTGGGTGGATACATCTGCCAGTAGCGATCGCGAGCTTCCAGGGTGCTAAACCGCTCATCTACCATGACGATTCGCAGTGGTTCTGACAAACTGCTACCGAGCTTTTGCTTCCATTCCTTAGAGCTGGTTTGGTCACCCATCACTAGAATCGAAATCGGAAACTGTTGGCGTAACGATTGGATGGTGGCGATCGCCTCCTCTGCGGGGATCACCTCACAATAAAAGAGGCTGCGGTCTAGCCCCATGACTGCTACACCACACTTTTGGCGACCGGGATCAAAACCCAAAATAGCTGGCTGACTGGAGTCAAAGAACGGGGATACCATGCGGTTTGAAGAATAAAACCTGCGAGAATTCATTCAGTTGAACTGTTCCTAATTATTCCGATCTGAATTGTTCCGGTCTGAATTGCTTGGGTTAGGGGCAGGCTGTTCCAGTCTGGGCGGCTGCGAGTCGGGTTGTTGTGGAACAAATAAGGGCGATGATTGCTCTGTCCCAAATAAAACCTGACCGTCTCGAACTGCAACTAGCTCTAACCTAACTGGACCCGCAGTATAGGTGATGTCTGAGGCGATCGCCTGGATTTCAACAGGTTGATTGTATTGCTTTACCTGCCGCAGAAAGTTGATCAAAGTTTGAGTTCGACCATCTGCAATTTGAGGTATATCGAGCAATATGCCTGCCTGTCTGGACCGAAACTGGGAGGCCGCTGCCAATAGCCTAATTCGGTCAAGCAGTTCTTCGTCCGTGGCAGCGGATGGATTGACAGAAACGGACGCTACAATTTCTCCATCTAAAAATACAACCTGATTGGGGGTGGCAGCCGCAAACACCTGAATACAGGATTCCCCAGCTACGACACACGGTTCTCCCACGACATAGTTGCCTGCCGAAAGAATCCGCACAACATATTCCTGTCCATCCCGAATTTGACTGACTAAACGCTCAACCTCAGCATTTGTAATATCGATGACTTGCTGATCTAAGTTATCTGCATCAGGTAAGATTTCTTGGACTGCGACTCGATTAGCCTCTAGTAATAGTTGATAAATTACCTGAGGCGCGACAGCCGGATCAACAATGCGAAAGGCACGAGATACAAGAGCTTGATTTCGCAGGAGAGCAACGTTGCCCTGGCGTAAGCCTTGAAACTCTCGCTCAAGAGATTGCACCTCTCGAACGAGGAATGTTCTTTGAGCTTCGAGTTGACGCAGCAGTTCTTCTCGTTCGGCGATCGCCTGATCCCGCAGCGCTAATTCTTCTTCTCGCTGTCGAATTAACTGCTGCCGCCCAACCTGAAGCTCCCGAATTTCTGACCGGAGGCTATTTGCCTGCTGTGTGACCCGACCCAGTTGAGCACGGGCCTGCTCAAAACTAGAACGGATCTGACCCAGTTGGCGCTGAGTTTGGTTAAGTTGGTTTTGAGCCTGGTTAAGTTGGGCAGCAGTTCCGGCTTGACGGGCAATCGCCGCTTCCAAATCCCGGTTAATCTGTCGCAGTCGCCTCCGGGCAGCCATTTGTTGCTCAATCGCCTGATCTCGTTGAGTCTCAATTTGCTGCTTTTCCTCGCTCACCTCTTCCAGGTCTTGGCGGGCAGTAGTTAAGTTCTCTTGAATTTCTTCATAGTCGAAAATACCGCGACGAAGCTGCTCACTTAAGGCAAACAGGAGCGCAAAAGTAGAAGCAGAAATAACGCTACCCGTGAGAACGGTAACAATCGTTGCAGTCTGTCGGGGGCGCAGGTTAAACAGGGTCAGCCGAGCTTTACCCACCCGCATCCCAAGGCGATCGCCCACCGTGGCGATCACCCCCCCCAGTACTAAAATTGCTGCAATCAGGACTAACTGAGCGGTCATCGCTGGTTAGAAACAGTCCAGATACAGCCTACTGCATTCTGAACGAGGTGAACGAGTCGATGCGTTGACTTAAGTAAATTGCTGGCTAAGGGCAACAGGATTATGAACGGTAATTTTCTTTTTGTGGATAGATATCATCTTATCTTGCCGCAGGTCACCTAGCAGACGAGTTACTGTCACGCGGGTAGAACCAATTGCCTCGGCGATCGCCTGATGCGACAACTTCAGGTCAATCGTGATTCCATCCGGGCTGGGCATGCCAAAGTCGCGGCAAAGAATCAGCAGGAAACTCACCAGCCGAGAACCCATATCTCGGTGTGCCAGCGTTTCGATCATCATCTCGGTTTGCAGAATCCGAGATGAAAGTCCCTGGAGCATCAGCATCGACAGCTCAGGGTTATCTTTCAGCGCCTTCTCAACCTGCTCAATTGGAACCGAGAGCAAATCAACAGGTGTAAAAGCAACGGCGTGGTAAAACCGATCAGAGCGATGTCCCGTGATTAGAGACAATACGCCAAACACGCTGTTTTCTCGCAGCAGAGCAACCGTAATTTCCTCTCCAGCCTCGTAGACTCTGGACAGTTTCACGGCTCCTTTGAGCAAAAAATAGACGCGCTCAGCGGGATCACCCGGAAAGAAAATAGTCTTACTTCGATCAAACGACTCCACCACAGGCGGAAAAGCCCCGCCACTCAGCTGCCGAAATACATTCGCTAGCGGTGGTCTATCTTGCGTCACTACCATACCCTCGCCCTACCCACTGTCGTATAGACTGAATCAGGTCATGCATAGATCCCCTGCTTCCTGTGAGAGATCTCTGACTTTAGAACACTAAAACTTAACTGCGAGACTGTTTTTTGTACACGACGATACAAAATCTGCCAACCTGTATCGAAAGTCCCTCAGTAAATCCACATAACTTTGCGTCGGTAGCGCTGAACTTGTTCAAAATTAAGCCAGGTTTGAGCTTTGATGAAGGGACTCGAAAGGCTTGTGTTATCTACGATACAAGGCGATCGCCCTAAAGTGAAACGACCACACCAAAACGAATCCTCTATCCTTAGATCCTAGTTTTCCAGTATTCTCCTAGTTGCGCCTAAATAAAGATTTTTCACAGATTCTCATGCTGAACTTGACTGGCAAAAACGCTCTCGTCACAGGCATCGCCAACAACCGCTCGATCGCCTGGGGAATCGCCCAACAGCTTCATCAAGCTGGAGCCAACCTGGGCGTGACCTTTCTGCCCGACGAAAAGGGACGGTATGAAAAGAAAGTGGCAGAACTGGTAGAGCCGCTCCAACCCAGCTTGTTCTTGCCTTGCGACGTGCAGAACGATGAGCAGATCGAGTCGACCTTTAAAACCGTTGGGGAGAAATGGGGCAAGCTCGACATTCTGATTCACTGCCTCGCCTTTGCCCACAAAGATGACCTGACCGGCGGCTTCAGCAAAACTAGCCGCGATGGATTCAACCTGGCGATGGACGTTAGCGCCTACTCACTGGTGCAGCTTAGCCGCGCCGCTAGCCCCCTTATGACCGAAGGCGGCAGCATCATCACGTTGACCTATTTGGGCGGTGTTCGCGTCATTCCTAACTACAACGTTATGGGAATCGCCAAAGCAGCTCTGGAAATGAATGTCCGCTATCTCGCCGCAGAACTCGGACCTCAAAATATTCGCGTGAATGCCATCTCTGCTGGCCCAATCCGCACCCTGGCTTCTTCAGCCGTTGGTGGGATTCTAGACATGATTCACCACGTTGAAGAAATTGCCCCCCTACGCCGCACTGTCACCCAAATCGAAGTCGGTAACACGGCTGCTTTCCTTGCAAGTGACCTCTCTAGCGGCATTACAGGGCAGGTTCTCTACGTCGATTCGGGCTACGCCATCATGGGAATGTAAGGAAATTTCCAGCAAACAGGATGTCTGTAGGGGCAGGTTTAGCAACAGTTCTGTTATTTCGATGCAAAAACTTCGGCAAAATCTGCCCCTACCAAGGGTTTAAATTTCCTGCCACAAATTTCCTAAGATCTTGAAGAGATAATAGAAATAGTTTTTTCACCAGCAATTTGGATTCAGGTTCATGCAAACCCGCGACCCCGCAGCGACTTCCTCAGAAAAGCGTCCTTCCTTTAATTTAGAGTTACCTGCTCGGACAGCCTCCGTTAGCCGAACAACGGGTGAAACGGACGTACACGTAAGCCTGAACCTGGATGGACAGGGAAACTGCTCGGCAGCAACGGGAATCTCATTTCTGGATCACATGTTGCACCAGATTTCCTCACACGGTTTGATTGATCTGGATGTGCAGGCAACAGGCGACCTGGAAATTGACGACCACCACACCAACGAAGACGTGGGAATCACGCTGGGGCAAGCTTTAGCAAAGGCGTTGGGCGATCGCAAAGGCATTGTCCGCTTCGGGCATTTCCTTGCTCCCCTTGATGAAGCGCTAGTTCAGGTCACGCTAGATTTCTCTGGACGCCCCCACCTCAGCTACGGGTTGGAAATTCCCACAGAGCGAGTTGGCACTTACGATACGCAACTGGTGCGCGAATTTTTTGTGGCGATCGTCAACCATTCTCAAATGACGTTACACATTCGCCAATTGGATGGGATTAATTCTCATCACATCATTGAGGCGACCTTTAAGGCGTTTGCACGGGCGGTGCGAATGGCAGTCGAAGTTGATCCCCGTCGAGCGCATACCATTCCCAGTTCTAAAGGCGTGCTGTAGATGCCGGAGGGTCCAGAAATCAAGCAGGCGGCTGACCAGATTGCAAAAGCAATTGGCGATCGCCCCGTTACCGAGATCTTCTTTGCCTTTGAGCGACTCAAGCCTTACGAACCAAAGCTAGTGGACCGAAGGGTTGTATCGGTGACTGCCAAAGGCAAAGCTATGCTAATTGGCTTTGACAACCAACTGAGCATCTACAGCCACAATCAGCTTTATGGCAAATGGGTAATCAGAGCCGCCCATGCCTATCCCGCGACAAACCGCCAACTTCGGCTTGCCATCCACAACGAGAAGAAGTCAGCCCTGCTTTACAGTGCTTCTGATATCGAAGTCTTGACCGAGCCTGAGATCCTGATTCATCCGTTTCTGAGCAAATTGGGACTCGATGTCCTGGATGAAGCGACTACGGTTGAGCAGGCGATCGCCCGCCTCCACGACAAACGCTTCTACCGTCGCAGCTTTATTTCTCTATTGCTCGATCAGGGCTTTTTCTGTGGCTTGGGCAACTACCTTCGCAGTGAGGTACTGTTTGTCGCTAAAATCCATCCTACTCGCCGTCCTACCGACTGTTCTTCTGAACAGATTGCTGCCCTGGCAGAAGCTGTCCTCTCCGTCAGCCGTCAGTCTTACCAAACAGGCGGAATTACGAATGGACTTAAGCGTGTTGCCCAACTCAAAGCTCAGGGGCAAAAGCGCAACGAATACCGCCATTACGTGTTTAACCGAGCCGACGAGCCCTGCTACATCTGTGGAACAGCGATCGTTAAAGAATTTTCAGGTGGGCGGCGATATTATTACTGTCCCACCTGCCAGCCCTGCGACTAATATTCCTAGACCGTAGCAGGTGTCCCCGCAGATTGGGTTTGCTGCGCCATCTCAATCAAACGGCGAATTCGCTCTTCGGTGGGAGGATGAGTCCGAAATAGCGTTTGCAGTCCCTCTGCTGATAGGGGATTGACGATCAGCAAAGGCGACATGGCCGGATTGCCGTGCATCGGGATTTGGTGTCCGACTTGCTCCAACTTTTCTAACGCACTAGCCAAAGCCGTCGGATTTTGGGTAATTTGAGCTGAACCTAAATCTGCGGCAAATTCACGGGTGCGCGAAATCGCCATCTGAATCAGAGCAGCAGAAAGAGGAGCCAGCACAATCAGGAATAGCAGCCCAATTGGGTTTGCGCCCCGACGGGTATCGCGCGTCACGGGACCATACAATGCACCAAGGGTGAGGATGCGTCCGACAAACGTGACAGCGCCTCCCAATGTCCCTGCAACGGCTTGGGTGAGGGTATCGCGGTTGCGAATATGAGTTAGCTCGTGCGCCAAAACGCCCTCTAGCTCCTCAGGAGATAGTAAGTTGAGAATCCCTTGTGTGACAGCAACAGCAGCATGATTGGGATCGCGGCCTGTAGCAAAGGCGTTAGGCGACTCCGTTGGCACCAGAAACACCTTTGGCATGGGAATCTCTGCACGATCGCTCAACTTAGCAATCATGTCGTACAAATCAGGCGCTTGCTCACGGGTAATGGGCTGAGCTTGATAAGAAGCTAGGGCTGCCTGGTCAGAAAAATACCAGGAACTTAAGCTGGTGAAAGCGGCGATCGCCAACCCCAAAAACAGTCCTTGCTCGTCACCAACTAAATAATAAGCAACTAAAACAATTAGTCCGCTCAGCAGTCCCAACAGAGCCGCTGTCTTAATTTGATTTCCAAACATACTTCACCTGATTCACGTTGAAAAATTCGTATAGATAAGCCTTAGGATCCCAAACTGGAGTTATCTTTGGGTCTACCAGGTGGGTGAAAGACTCTATATCTGAGGTCAGGACTTATAACAGTAATTGAAATTTGTTGTCATCTGGATCTTGAGCTGGGAAGACTCTGAAATAGTCATGAAATGAGGCTGTTGTATGGAACCTGTTCTTGTTAAAGGGCAACTGATAACCTGGAAAGATGCTAAAGGTTTTGGTTTCATTCAACCGGCTGATGGAAGTCAAGAAATTTTCTTGCACATTTCCGAAATAAAAGACTCCACTCGCCGCCCGAAAGTAGGTGACACGATTTACTACTATGCTGTAGCTGAAGATGGTAAATTTCGCGCTCACAAAGCTTTTATCTTAGGAGCAAGACGTAAGCCAACTTTGACCGCTTCGAGAAATAAGGCTTTATCTAGCGATGTATCTCTCTCTCCATTTCCAGTATTAGAGACATTGCTGCTGTCGATTTTGCCCCTCGTCGGGTCATTGCACTTTACTTGGGCAACCGCCAATCCGCTTCCACTCATTCTCTACCCTATGATGAGTCTGTTAACTTTCGCTTTATACGCTGACGATAAATCTCGGGCAAAGCGAAGAAGCTGGAGAACACCAGAGAAGACGTTACATTTATGTGAACTAGCAGGTGGATGGTTGGGAGGATTTGTAGCCCAGCGAAGACTCCACCACAAAAGTAGCAAGGAGTCTTATCAGTTTGAGTTTTGGGTGATTGTTGCACTTCACTACATCGCCTGGTTGGGCTGGTTATTTTTTGGCAAGTTCATAACAGCTTGATCTCTAGCAAAGTGAATTATCTATGGCTTTAGCGATCGCCGGAGAGCGCAGTGGAGTCGGCAAAACAACGATTACGCTGTCTTTGCTGGCAGTTCTACGGCAACGACAGTTAAGCGTGCAGTCTTTTAAGGTTGGACCGGATTACATTGATCCCATGTTTCACCGCTACGTGACTGGGCGAGCATGTCGGAACTTAGATCCCGTTTTAACCTCCGAGGTTTATGTGCAGCAGTGTTTTGCCCAACATACCCAGACTGTGGATTATGCGCTGGTAGAAGGCGTGATGGGACTGTTTGACGGTGCAACGGGAGTGGATGACACTGCCAGTACTGCTCACATTGCCCGTTTACTCAACTTACCCGTGCTATTGGTAATCGATTGCAGCCGCTTGTCGCGCTCTGCCGCAGCGATCGCCCTGGGATATTGCTCCTTTGATCCCCGGCTTCAATTTGCTGGACTCGTGTTGAATCGAGTCGGTAGCGATCGCCACTTGGAACTGCTCAAAGCCGCTCTAGAACCGCTAAACCTTCCTATTCTTGGTGTTTTTCGTCGCCACGATGACATCACCATCCCCGATCGCCACCTGGGACTAGTTCCTACTGCCGAACTGCCAGTCCTGGATAGCCTAATCAAACGTTTAGCAAACTTAGGAGAAACCTGCTTCGACTGGTCGCGCCTCCTTCCCCTCCTCAAAGCTCAAAGCAATTCCCCACCTCCGGAAAGCACCACAGTTTCCAGCCAAAGCCCTATTACCCTCACCCTAAATTCTTCTCCTCAGAGAAAAGGGCTTTCAACCTCCAATCCTCAGCCTCCAACCCGTATCGCGATCGCCTACGATCGCGCTTTCAGCTTCTACTACGCCGACAATTTTGACCTGCTAAAGCAACTAGGTGCAGAGCTAGTATTCTGGAGCCCACTGGCTGATCCCGGTTTGCCAGCAGGGGTGCAAGGGCTTTACCTGGGGGGCGGTTTCCCAGAAGTATTTGCCGCAGAGTTAGCAAACAATCAAGCTGCTCAGCAAAGTGTCAGGCAAGCCATTCAAGCTGGAATGCCAACCTATGCCGAGTGTGGGGGTTTGATGTATTTGTGTGAGCAAATTACTGATTTTGCAGGACAGTCCTGGGAGATGGTGGGCATCTTGTCAGCGACAGCCAACATGACAGGACGGTTAACCTTGGGTTATCGACGGGCGATTGCGCTGCACGACAGCCCCCTACTGCCAGCAGGATCAGAAACTTGGGGACACGAATTTCATCGTTCAGCCTTAAGTGCCAAATCAGCATTGCCTTTATATCAGCTTCGAGGGTATGATTCCGACAGCTTGATGTATCTAGAAGGGTGGCAATCGCACCAGCTTCATGCTTCTTACATTCACCTGCATTGGGGAGCGCATCTCGAGATTCCGGCTCGCTTCTTGACCCGTTGTCTTGAATTTGGTGAACTGCAGAATTAGTTATTTCGGCTTTACACAATCTGAAATGCAGCTTCAGGGTTTGTAGCTTCGAACATATTTCACAAGAAGATATCGATTTAGTAAAACCGGGCGGTTTTAGCAGCGATCGCCCATATGCAGAAAGTATATTTTGGTAAAGCTGTCAAGTTTGAAAATACGGAAAGATTGCCCGTTTATTCACCCTAGTGGAGGAAACAATAGGGTGAGGTGCGGATGCGCTTTCAAGGGCTAAATTTGACAATAGCCCCAATAGGTTGAGGAGGGGAAGGCAATGAGTACAAAACTAATTCAAGCCGCAGCAATCACTTTCTTGTTACATCTGCTGATGGGGGTTAGCGCACCTCGTGTAACTCAGACAACACCAGGAGCTTCAACGTTAGAGCTGACTCCTCATACTGCCGAGTTTCCTAGAGAAGGTGAACAATTAAGAATACAGAATTAAGAGTTGAAAATGATGAGTTTAAACTCTTAGTTTTTAACTTTAGTAATTTTCAGCTTTTTGATTGCAATCTTTCAAGCTTTGCAGAGACGCAATTCATTTTGTCTCTACAAGAAATTTGGCTAGGATTACTCCCGAAAATGTACGGGTGAACCGTCGTAGTCCCTACTCTTTTTCCTGATTAATTGCTCTAGTTGGGCTGGGCCGGCTCAGGATTGCCTTGGGCAGGCGGTTGGCTGGCGGCTTCAATCTGCTGGGTAAAGTAACTTTCTCGGTAGCTAAGCTGTCGTGCTAGTTCCAAACCGCGTCGGAAGGCAGCGATCGCCTGATTGGTATTGCCTCGTTCGAGTTGAAGCTGACCAATCTCATCGTAAGCCTGCATGATGCCGTAACTGTTGTAGGACTGTTGCTCTACGTCAATCAGCAATTGGTAAACCACCAGCGCATCATCGGGGCGATCGAGTGAGCGGTAGAGGTCGGCTAATTTTTGCAATGCTTCGCTGGCATAGGCATACTGCTGTCCTGAACGTGCCACCGCAAACGCTTCCTGATAGTTAGTTGCGGCTCGGTCAGGGCGGTTCAGTGCCCGGAAGCTGTCAGCGATCGCAATTTTCAAAGGCGGAATCAGCGCATATTCCTGACGTCCTTGGTAAACGCTGACTAACTCTTCCTGCGCAGCGATCGCTTCCTCGGGCTGGTTGTTTTCCTGGTAGATGTAAGCCAACTGCTGCAAATATTCCACTTCGCGGGGGCGATCGCCTCTGGCGCGAGCAAGGGTCAGTAGCTCCTGGTAAGCTACTGCTGCCGAGGTATAGTCAAACCAGGCAAGGTGCAGTTCTCCCAGTGCTGTCAGGGTATCTTGCTCAGTAGCTGCATCGCCCTGCTGCCGAGCCCGGATCAAAATCTGGTCATATAGCGTTACGGCTGGGTCAATTGCCCGCATTGTCTGGTAAGCCTGGGCAATTCTGAGCAACAAATCAAAATCGGGTGGTGTTTCAGCCTGCACTTCTTGTTCGATCTGTTGCAAGCGTTCGGTAATTAACCGAGTTTCCGTCGTCTGGTTTTCTCGCCAAGCAATTTCTCCAACCCGACTGAGAGAGTCTACTTCTTCCTCGACTCCCAAGACCCGCCGCAGTCGCAGTTCTCGATTCAAGATTTCAAAGGCTCCTGCTGGGTTTCCGGCAGCAAGCTCTTGCTCAGCCTGCACGCGCAATTCGTCCAGGGCAGTTGCCAAAACTCGCCGCTCTTGAGGGCTGAGAGGGCGATCGATAATCAGTTGGGGAAACAGGGGATCAGATTCGTCAATCTCTAGGGGATTGGGCGGAAACTGTTCTTCTTCCTCTTGTTCTTCTTCCTCTTGTTCTTCCTGTTCCTGGTTTTCTTCCTCTTGGGCGATCGCAGCTTGGGGAGCAAAAGAACGGAATTCCAGTGCTCCTAGAAGGGCGATCGCCAGCGGTAGGGCACTCAAATATTTGTAAGGAAGCCGTTTCAGAGAATCTATCTGAAATTTGCGTCGAGCAATACGCAACCCCATATCCCTCCTGAGAGAACGACTTAATTTAACTGCTGGCAGCGAAAAAAGCCTGTTAGAAACCCACCGCACCATAGCTTACCTACCGCACCATCCAGCCGCATCACACATTAGTTTAAACATTCATGTTTGGAATTTACACAAGTGCGCTACGCTACTATAGCGGTTTTCAACTGTATTCAGAGTGATGGGTTAAGCGGTGCTAACCTTAATGCAATTCGATACAGTTTTGTTAGCAACAATCTGTTGACATTCCGTTGACACTACTTAGATACCAACAGGGGATAGTGTGAAGGTTTTGGTGGTTGGCAATGGAGGGCGTGAACATGCCCTCGCCTGGAAGCTCTTGCAGTCTGCACGGGTTCAGGAAATCTTTTGTGTTCCCGGTAATGGTGGCACCGCTCGGATGGAACGCTGCCGTAATCTGGCAATGTCAGTTACTGCATTTGAAGGCATCGCGCGTTTTGCTCTGGTCAACAACATTGGTCTAATTGTGGTTGGGCCAGAGGTGCCGCTAGCCGCTGGGATCACGGACTACTTGAAAGAGCAAGGGCTAACGGTGTTTGGCCCGACGCAGGCAGGCGCACAGATTGAGTCAAGCAAAGCCTGGGCCAAAGAGCTTATGCGAGAAGCGGGCATTCCAACGGCTGAGTCGGCTGTGTTCACAGATGTGCGAAGTGCGATCGCCTATATCGCTTCTCGACCTGTGCCGATTGTCGTGAAAGCCGATGGACTGGCCGCAGGCAAAGGCGTGACCGTTGCCGAAACAACCCAAGAGGCAGTCGAAGCGATTGAGGCAGCCTTTGGCGGACAGTTTGGTGAGGCGGGTCAGCGCATCGTGATTGAGGAATTTCTCACGGGGCAAGAAGCGTCTGTCCTGGCCGTCACAGACGGTTTGACGATTCGGGCTTTACTACCCGCTCAAGATCACAAACGCATTGGTGAAGGTGATACGGGTGCAAATACAGGCGGCATGGGAGCCTATGCCCCTACCCCAATCGTCACACCTGCTTTGATGAACCGAATTCAGCGAGAAATTTTAGAACCGGCGATCGCCACCCTTAACCATCGTGGGATCGACTACCGAGGTGTTCTCTACGCTGGACTGATCATTACGCCAGCAGGCGACCCCAAAGTGATTGAATTTAACTGTCGCTTTGGTGATCCTGAAACACAAGCTGTTTTGCCGCTGCTCGAAACTCCTCTGGAAACCCTGATGCTAGCCTGCGCCCAACAGCGTCTTGCTCAGCTTCCACCCCTGACCTGGAAGCCTGGAGCTTCTGCCTGTGTCGTGATTGCGGCAGAAGGGTATCCCGATACTTACAAAAAAGGTAGCCCCGTTACAGGCATTGAAGCCGCAGAAGAGTCTGGGGCAGTGGTTTTCCATGCGGGCACTAAGCTCAAACAGCAGCAGCTTGTTGCGGATGGAGGACGCGTCTTAGGCGTAACCGCAGTAGGGGACAGCTTGGAAGAGGCGATCGCCAAAGCCTATCGAGCGGTTGACTGCATTGAATTCGACGCAATGTACACCCGCCGCGACATTGGGCACCGGGTCCTCACCGCCAATCCTTACCTTTAAGAACATGTAACAATCTAATAAAGAACGTAAACAATACAAACAGATTATGATGGTAAGTCTCTAGATGTCTTGCCGACCCCTCGCTTCGATGGTTGTACCTTGCTAGCCTTCCTCATCAAGATCAGAGAAATCATTGCCCGCTGGTGGTCTGATTTTACGCTTCAGACTCGTCTCATGGCAGCGGCAACCCTAGTCGTGTCGCTGATTATGAGTGGACTCACCTTCTGGGCAGTCAACTCGATCCAGCAAGATGCTCGACTCAACGATACCCGCTTTGGGCGTGATTTGGGGCTGCTGCTAGCAGCCAATGTGTCCCCCCTAATCGGGGACGACAACCGCACCGAGCTAGCCCGATTTTCCCATCGCTTCTACAGCAGCACCTCAAGTGTGCGCTACATGCTCTATGCCGATGAGGATGGCAACATCTTTTTTGGCATTCCCTTCTCTGAGTCAGAGGTGCAAAACTCTCTGTCTATTCGGCGGCAGATGAAGCTGCCTGACAACTATGCCAGAAACATTGACTACCCCATGGTGAGACAGCACCTCACTCCCGATGGTGAAGTCACTGATGTGTTTGTGCCGCTCAATCACAACGGCAAGTACTTGGGCGTGTTGGCGATCGGCATTAACCCCAACCCCACGATTGTCACTTCTTCTCACCTGACACGAGATGTGACGATTGCCGTTTTTGTTTCGATCTGGGTGATGGTGATCTTGGGTGCCGTTTCCAACGCTTTGATGATTACCCAGCCGATCAAAGAACTGCTGGTCGGGGTGAAAAATATTGCCGCTGGCAACTTCAGGCAACGGATCGACCTGCCATTGGGTGGAGAGTTAGGAGAACTGATCCTCAGCTTCAACGAGATGGCGGAGCGGCTAGAGAGCTACGAAGAGCAAAACATTGAAGAACTGACTGCTGAAAAGGCCAAGCTAGAAACCCTGGTTACCACGATCGCCGATGGAGCCGTTCTACTTGACAACAACATGCACGTCATTCTCGTCAACCCAACTGCCCAACGGCTCTTTGGCTGGGAAGGCAATGAACAGGTGATTGGCGAAAACGTCCTGCAGCACTTGCCCGAAACGGTCAAAGCTCAATTAGCTCGACCGCTGTACGAAATTGCCGCAAGTGAATCCTTGGTTGAAAACCTTCGCGATCGCGAAGGCACCGAATTTCGCATTACCGTTCCTGGCGCAACCAGCCGGACGGTGCGAATTTTGCTTACGACCGTGCTAGACCAGGCGCGAGAAAACGTTCGAGGACTGGCGATCACTGTCCAGGACATTACCCGCGAAGTAGAGCTAAATGAAGCAAAGAGCCAGTTTATCAGCAACGTTTCCCACGAACTGCGAACACCGCTGTTTAACATCAAATCTTTTATCGAAACGCTACATGAGTATGGCGAAGATCTGAGTGAGCCAGAACGTCGCGAGTTCTTGGAAACCGCTAACCGGGAAACCGATCGCCTGACTCGTCTGGTCAATGATGTGCTAGACCTCTCGCGTCTAGAGTCCAACAAACGCTATCACTTTGAAGCGGTCGAGCTAACCCAACCGATCGAGCAAACCCTTCGAACCTATCAGCTAAATGCCAAGGACAAGGGCATTGAACTGATCCAGGAGATTGCGCCGAATTTGCCACCTGTTCTGGGCAACTATGATTTGCTACTTCAGGTGTTAGCCAATCTAGTTGGCAACGGACTCAAATTTACTAAATCTGGAGGACGGGTTGCGATTCGAGCCTATCCACTAGCGACAGAACAAAGCTCGGCGTCACCGCTTGTACGAATCGAAATTTCTGATACTGGCATCGGGATTGACCCAGAAGATCAGGAAGCTATTTTCGATCGCTTTTTCCGAGTTGAAAACCGCGTGCATACCCTCGAAGGCACTGGATTAGGACTGTCCATCGTCAGAAACATCATTGAAAAGCACCATAGCTCAGTCCGCTTAATTAGCGAAGTGGGAGTTGGTACGACCTTTTGGTTTGACCTGGCAGTGTACCAAGATGCCCCCCTTCCAGACATGCTCCCGCAAGGGGAAGCAGCCTTAAGCGGAACGGGAATATGAGTCTCAGGTGAAATGTGCGACTGGGTAAATTGATTTAGACTCTATTGGGTTTATTCAAAGGGGTGCAATTTCCTTACCCAGAAAATTGTTTGCCAAGAATGAAGCTGTCTCGTTGGATTTCCTACGGATTTGCGATCGCCCTGACCGCTGCTTCCCTCATTTTGGTGTCAATGCTGCGATCGCCCGTTGCTCCCATAGCGCTACAGGTGTTGGCAGGGGCGATCGCTTTGGGACTAATCGTTTTGGCAGTGAGTTCACTCTATGCTAAAGTCTACGCTGCCCGTCGCAAAGCCGAGATTAGCCTGAAAAAGCTTCAAGCCAGCGAAGCCCGTTATCGTCGCCTGCTAGAAACCGCCTATGAAGGCATTTGGGTGATTGATACTAACTGCACCACGGAGTACGTTAATCCTCGAATGGCAGAGATGCTGGGCTACCGAGTCGAGGAAATCATTGACTCTTCCATCTTTAAATTTATGGATGAAGCTGCCCAACGCGAACTTCAGTGGGAGATGAAGCACCATCCAACGGGCATTCGCGGGCAGTATGACTTGCGCTTTCGGCACAAAGACGGCTCAATCGTGTGGACAATTACTTCTGCCAACCCAATTTTTAGCGATGGGGGACTATTTCGCGGCACGCTGGCAATGGTAACCGATGTGAGCGATCGCAAACAGTTAAAGGAAACCCTGCACGATCGCGAAGCTCGCATTAGCCGCCTGATCGACTCCAACATCATTGGCATTATCTTTGCCAACTTTCAGGGCGAAATCACTGAGGCAAATGACGCATTCCTCAACATGCTGGGCTACACCCAGGCAGATTTGCAGAGCGGCAACCTGAATTGGCTAGACATCACGCCCTCTGAATATTTGCCGCAGGACGAGGAGATGATAGAACAAATCTCTACCACTGGAGCCTGCCCGCCGTTTGAGAAAGAATATCTGCACAAAGACGGCAGCCGCGTTCCGGTGCTGGTTGGAGCGGCGCTGTTGCCTAATCCGGAGGAAGGTACGGTTTGCTACGTGCTTGACCTGAGCGATCGCAAACGTCTGGAAAACGAACTCAGCCGTCGCGAAGCAAAAATTAAGCGGCTGGTAGACTCCAACATTATCGGCGTGATCACCGCTAATCTTAATGGTTCTGTGCTTGAAGCGAACGACGCATTTTTGCAAATCATTGGCTACACCCGAGAAGACCTGAATCAGGGCAAGATTCGCTGGAATGAAATGACTCCGCCAGAGTACCAGCAGGCTACGGAACAGTCTCAACATGAATTAAGAACGCTAGGATTTTGTCACTCCTTTGAGAAGGAATACATTCGCAAAGATGGCAGTAGGGTTCCAATCGTGATCGGTTCTGCTCTGCTGGACGGTAGCCCCGATACGATGATCGGATTTGTGCTAGATGTGAGCGATCGCAAACAAGCAGAAGCCGCCCTCCGGGAAAGTGAAGCCCGCTTTCGCTATATGGCAGACACCGCTCCCGTCTTGATTTGGATGTCGGGTCCAGATAAACTCTGCAACTATTTCAACCAGCCCTGGCTCGACTTCACGGGACGTACCCTCGCCCAAGAAATAGGCAATGGCTGGACTGAGAGCATTCACCCAGACGATTTTGAACGCTGTCTACATACGTACACCACTTCCTTTGATGCCCGCCAAGAATTTAAGGTGGAATATCGGCTGCGGCGGTTTGATAGTGAATATCGCTGGCTGCTAGACATTGGTGTGCCTCGATTTACGCCAGATGGAGAGTTTTTGGGATACATCGGCTCCTGTATCGACATTGGCGATCGCAAACAAGCAGAAGCCGAAATGCAGCAAATTAACGACCTGCTAGAACATCGCGTTAGAGAGCGCACCGCTCAGCTCGAAACCGCTAATCAGGAGCTAGAAGCCTTCTCCTACTCTGTTTCCCATGATTTACGCGCACCTTTGCGTCATATCAACGGTTTTGTCAGCCTGCTGCAAAAGCAGGCTGCTCCGGTCTTAGATCCTGAAAGTCAGCGCTACCTGGATATCATCGCAGACACGACCAAACGGGCGGGCACGATGGTAGACGACTTGCTCACCTTCTCGCGAATGGGTCGAGCAGAAATGCGCTACACCACGGTCAAATTCAATGAATTAATTCGAGATGTCAGACAGGACTTGGAACCAGAAACAGCAGAACGAGAAATTATCTGGCAAATTCACCCCATTCCTAATGTGCAGGGTGACCCAGCCATGCTGCGCCAAGTGATCTACAACTTGGTCGAAAACGCCATTAAATATACCCAGGGACGTACCCAAGCTGAGATCGAAATCGGCACTATAGGAGACGAGCAAGAAGTAGTCATCTTCGTCCGTGACAACGGACTTGGATTTGACATGCGCTATGCTCACAAGCTCTTTGGCGTGTTTCAGCGATTACACAGCGAGCCCGAAATTCAGGGAACTGGAATTGGGCTAGCAAACGTCCGACGCATCATTCACCGACACGGCGGTCGAACCTGGGCAGAAAGTGAACTAGATAAAGGGTCTACCTTCTACTTCTCACTGCCGCTCCGACCTCGAAGGGGTGAGGAATGACTGAGCTAAGACGCATCTTGTTAGTTGAAGATAGCCACCACGATGTTGAACTGACCCTTTCTGCGCTAGCCGAGAACCACCTGGCAAATGAGGTTGTGGTGGTGCGTGATGGCGAAGAAGCGTTGGACTATCTCTACCGTCGAGGCGTATTCAAACTCAGGATGGAGGGTAATCCTGCAGTTGTGTTACTTGACCTCAAGCTACCCAAGGTAGATGGACTAGAGGTGTTGGCACAGTTAAAGTCTGACTCAGCCTTACGGATGGTTCCGGTGGTGATGTTAACCTCCTCCCGTGAAGAGCAGGATCTGGTTTCTAGCTACAACTTGGGCGTTAATGCCTATGTCGTAAAACCCGTTGATTTTCATGAATTTGTCGATGCAATCCGAGAAGTTGGGCTATTTTGGGCAGTCGTCAATCAACCGCCACCGGGTTAAACCCGCCACTGGGGCAAGTAAAACCTAAGGCATGAAAATCTTCGGACAGACAATGACCTGCAAAATTAGCCCGTGAGGATAACGATGATGCAACCGCTACATGTTCTTCTTCTGGAAGATAGTTTGTTGGATGCAGAGTTGATCCAGGCAAATTTGACCACTAATTGGTCGGAATGCAAGCTGACTCGTGTGGAAAATCGGACGGACTTTCTAACGGTGCTAGAAAATGACACATTTGACCTGATTCTGTCAGATTACTCGCTGCCCACATTTGATGGACTCACCGCCTTAGAAATTGTCCGCGATCGCTACCCAGAGGTACCCTTCATCTTTGTGTCTGCCAATCTGGGTGAAGAAGTGGCGATCGAAACCTTGAGAAACGGCGCGACGGATTACGTCCTCAAGCAGCGGCTAGAACGCCTTGCACCAGTAGCAGAAAGAGCCGTCCGAGAAGCCAGAGAGCGAATTGAGCGCAAATGGGTTGAGCAAGAACGGGCGCAACTGCTGACTCGTCAGCGCCAATACACCAGTCGCCTGCGGAAGCTAGCACAAGCCTCAATCGCGATTAATTCCCTCCTTTCGATTGATCAAACGCTGAAGTTAATTACTGAGCAAGCTAGAGAAATCATTGAAGCGCACCAGGCTGTCACCAGCATGACAGTAGACGGCAATTGGACACAGGCAATCAGCGCCATGTCGTTATCTGATAAATACGCTCAATGGCGGGACTACGAAGAACCACCGAACGGCTCTGGGATTTATTCCTGGGTTTGCCGCATGAATCATCCGATGCGAATGACGCAAGCGGAACTAGAGTCCCATCCAAACTGGCGTGGGTTTGGCACGGAGTCTGACCGTCACCCCCCCCTGCGGGGCTGGTTGGCTGTGCCTTTAATTAGCCGTCAGGGCAATAACATTGGCTTGATTCAGCTTTCGGATAAGTATGAAGGTGAGTTTACCGAGGAAGATGAAGCGCTCTTGGTGCAGTTGGCGCAGGTCGCGGCAGTGGCGATCGACAATGCCCGACTTTACCTGCAATCCCAGGAGACAAATCGGATTAAGGATGAATTTTTGGCGACGCTTTCCCATGAGTTGCGATCGCCCCTCAACCCTATCCTGGGCTGGTCTAGACTGCTCCAAACCAAACGATTTGACGAAGCAACGCTAACGCGTGCCCTGCAAACGATTGAGCGGAATGCCAAACTGCAAACGCACCTGATCGAAGACTTGCTAGACATTTCGCGCATTATTCAGGGCAAGCTGACGCTAAAAGTTAGCCCTGTCAATCTGATTTCGATTGTTGAAGCGGCGATCGACACCATGCGTCCTGCGGCTGAAGCCAAGTCGATTCCCCTCAAAGTATTGCTAGAACCTTCAGCGCCCTCAACTGGTACAGCGATTGAACCCGACTGGAAGACGGTCGATGCTAACCCGATCTATGCTCGGTTTCAAACGATAGGCGACCCCAATCGGCTTCAGCAAATTATCTGGAACCTGCTGTCTAACGCAATCAAGTTCACGCCTCAAGGTGGGCAAGTCGAAATTCGTCTATCGCTGGTTGAACCTGAAACCAGCCCCGAGAACGGACTGTCTAAAGCTTCTGTTCATGCCCAATACGCTGAGATTGCCGTCAGCGATACAGGTAAGGGAATTAAGCCTGAATTTTTGCCCTTTATTTTTGACTATTTTCGTCAAGCGGACGCCTCAATTACTCGGGTGTATGGGGGCTTGGGTTTGGGGTTGGCGATCGTGCGCCACTTGACCGAGCTACATGGTGGCACGATCTGTGCTGAGAGTCTGGGAGAAGGACAAGGTGCCACTTTTACGATTCGTTTGCCGCTGTTGGTAGCTCAACCAGATGCACAAGAACGCAGTTCTTCTGGTTCTGCAATCAATCTCAAGGGCATCCAAGCGGTGGTAGTAGACGATGAGGTCGATACCCGTGAAATCATCACACTGATTCTAGAAGGGTATGGCACTCATGTGATTGCAACCGCATCGGTGAGCGAAGCGTTAGAGGCAGTTGAGCAATTTAATCCAGATATTTTAGTGAGTGACATTGGAATGCCCCTCGAAGACGGCTATGCCCTCATTCGCAAAGTCAGAGAGTTAGAGCCAGATCGAGGCGGCATGATTCCAGCGATCGCCCTTACTGCCTATGCTCGTCCTGAGGATCAACATCAGTCCCTTACAGCAGGCTTTCAGCTACATGTGCCCAAACCTGTAGAGCCAGAGAAATTAGCCAAAGCCGTAGCAGATTTGGTAGGACGTGCCCCCGCTAGATAATTTTCCCTTTCCCAAAAATCACAAAAATCTTAACGCCAAAAGAACTGGATGCAGGTTCGTAGCGTGGCGCGATCGCGATCCCTTCCTGCCCGTTCAACGGGACTGTATTGACTCAGGTCAAGCATCTCCTCTTGAAAATCTTGTCTTGAAGCCGGATCGTAGGGTGGAAAAACGCGGGTTGCATTCACGATTCGATTTCCTTCTGCAAACCCTCTAAAGCAACTGCGGTTAGCGCCCATTTGGACACCAATCACTGTCCGTCCGGCTTTGCGAAACAAGATAGATCGGCTAGACGTTTCAGAAGCGTGAATTGCTTCGTAGTAGTATTCACCCGTTGGCAAATTTTCAAGGGATGAAGCAGGGTTTGCATTGCTCATTAAAGGAACTGTCAGCACAGGAACCAGTAGGGACAGAGATACAGCGAATCGAACCGGAATCTTCATAGGTAAAGAATCTGCAGAAGATCTGTGGAGATCATAAAGAATGAGAAAAATGTATCACAAGCTACATTTTTGCAATATAGCTTCGAGAGATCTTGTATAACTGCGTCACTACATGTATAACGCTTGTCATTTGAAAGCAACAGCTAAAAGTAGTTTGCTCTTCGTTGCCTTGTCAGGAACCTATCCTATTTAAGATAAGCAGCTATTTCAGGCGATCGCCCACGCCATCTGTTGATGATTTCCTATTAAAGATTGACCTTCTGTCATTTATGGATTCATCGCCAACTGAATAGCTCTTTATTCTAATCCGCAAGCTATCAAGAGCAGTTGCTTACAGTTACTTAATTGTATTCATTCCCGTTTAGCCCCAAATCCCATAAGCTTTCACATCAAGCCGCCTCGTCTCAATCACCTAATCATCCAGGCTAGGCAAAACTCTGCTAGGTAAGTGACTCATTCACACTCGCTCAGTCGTTCACGTTCCTATTAAATATTTTTTCTACCGTGCAAAATTTAATTCTTGCTCACACTGTTTCTACTGCCAAAAATTCAACCTTAGCTCCCCTGAGCAGTTCCGTTTCAGTTGCATCTAGCCAGCAACTTATCTTTATTGATGCGGCTGTACAAGATTATGGAGACCTTGGAGCAGGGGTAACCCCAAGTGCAGAAGTGATTGTTCTTCACCCCTATGAAGATGGGGTGACACAAATCAGTCTCGCTTTGGCAGGGCGGACTCAGATCTCCAGCATTCACCTTGTAGCTCACGGTAGTCCTGGCAGCTTGCAGCTCGGTAACGCCAAGCTCAGCCACGAAACCTTGGCGCAATACCAAGCCCAGTTGCAGCAGTGGCGCAATGTGTTGAGCGATCGCGCCGAACTGCTGATCTACGGCTGTCGGGTTGCCGATACCGCAGTGGGAGTTGCGTTCACTCAAGCACTAAAGTCTTTGATTGGCGTTGAAGTTGCTGCTTCTACTACCCCGGTTGGACATTTTGCTCACGGTGGAAACTGGGATCTGGACGTAAAGACAGGTGGAATGTCGGCTGCTCTGGCTTTTTCGAGTGAGGCGATCGCCACCTATCCCGCGATTTTAGAAGAACCTGAAACCTATTTTGCCGAGGATTTCTCAGGCGCAAGTGGCGCAACTCCACCTCCAGGCTGGACAGTCAATGTGATTGAGGGGAATCCCGAAACAGATCTCTGGCGCTTTGATAACCCTGGTAATCGCAATGAAATTAATGAGCCTTTGAACCCAAATTTTGACAATCCAGTCGCAGTCTATGACAGCGATTTTCTCTCCGATGATGACGTAGCCGAAAATATTACGCTCGAATCTCCTGTTTTTGATGTCTCCGATGCTGAGGCTGTCATTCTGCGGTTTGACCAGGTGTATGGCGGAATCGCTGCCGGGATCAATGCTAGTGAAGTGTTTGTTGAAGCTTACAACGGCACAGAGTGGCAATCCGTTTATTCCTCTAACACGGGCGATTACGACATCAACACGCCGACCGTCGATTTGACCGAGGCGCTAGGCGGTTCATCAGAAGCACAGGTGCGCTTTCGGTTTGATGGCAACTGGTCTTATCTGTGGGCTGTAGACAATGTCAGAATTACCGACAACCTGGCAGCGGGTGTAACCACGCCTAGCGGACTGGTAGCCGTGAGCGAGAGCAATGTTCCCGATCCGCTTGATTTTCAATTTGCCTTGCAGAGCCGCCCGACTTCGGATGTGACTTTGAGCTTCACGGTAGATGGCGATCAGCTTCAGCCGATCCGGTCGATCACGTTTACAGAAGACAACTGGTTTGTTCCCCAGACTTCCGTTGTGGAGGCGATCGCCGACGACCTTATCGAGGGTGAAGACCAATCAACCACCGTCAGCGTCACCCTCACCAGTGACGACCCCAACTACAACGGGTTAGTGGTAGAAGACGTTCCGGTAGAAATCACAGAAACGACGATTCCGGGCTATACCAGCTATCGCACCGTTGAGAAAACCTATGCTGACCTGTCAGAACTAGCAACGCTGAATCCAGACCTCGCGAGTTGGGTAGACATCGGCGATAGTTACGATAAAGTTACTCCCGGCGGCTCAGCAGGTTACGATATCTTCTCTCTAGAAATCACCAACAAAAACAGCGAGCTACAAGAAGAAAAACCCGTCTTCTTTGTTCAGGGGGCGATCCATGCGCGGGAATACTCCACCACAGAATCTGTCACTCGCTTTGCCGAGCAGCTCATCGCTAACTACGGCACCGATCCTGACACCACCTGGATTCTAGACAACTTTGAAGTTCGTGTGGTGCCCATCGTCAACCCCGACGGACGCAAATTTGCCGAACAGGGTTACTCCTGGCGCAAAAACACCAACCCCGGTGACGGTACAGCAGAATTTCCCAACTACGGCGTTGACCTAAACCGCAACTACGACTCTAAGTGGGGAGAGTTGGGAGAGGAAGCAGCGAGTACCGATCCGGCTGATCTGACCTACCAAGGCCCTGCACCTTTCTCAGAACCAGAGAGTCAGGCGCTACGGGATTATCTACTGGAAACTTTTCAAGATACCAAAGGCCCTGGTGACTTTGACCCAGCCTCAGAAGACACGTCAGGTGTTTACATCGATGTTCACAGCTTTGGCGATCTGATTCTCTATCCGTTTGGTTGGACAGACGAACCCGCCCCTAACCAGGAGGGACTACGAAATCTGGGGTTGAAGTTTGGCTATTTCACAGGGCTGGTTGATCAGGCTTATGACGTTTCGCAGGCGATCGGACTTTATCCCACAACGGGAACAACGGACGACTGGGTTTACAGCACCCTCGGAGTTCCGGGCTACACCTTTGAATTAGGCTCCGCTTTCTTCCAAAATACCGAAGAATTCGAGAACGTCATTGTTAAAGAGGTCATTCCTGCCTTTTTCTACGCTGCAAAATCAGCCCGATCACCTTACAAAACTGCGGGAAGCCCAGATGTGACTGGCATACAGCTTGATCTCAGTCAGGTGCTTGCAGGAGCAGCAGTAGAGCTTTCTGCAACAGCGGATTCAACTCGTAAAGGAGACGGGGTTACCGGAACCACACCCGATGATCTCGAGATTCCAGAACCTGAAATCGTTGGTGGTGCCCGTTATTCGATTGGTTTACCTTCCTGGACAAAAGAAACGGAGACGTTTGAGTTATTTGCAGCAGACGGCGCATTTGACGAAGCAGTCGAAGAACTAAAAGGCACTATCGATACGACTGGTTTAGGGGTGGGCCGTCTCACGATCTTTGTGGAAAGTGCTGATGCGGACGGCAACTATGGCGTTCCTACGGCGGTCTTCCTGGACGTATTAGAAGCTCCTGGTGCCAATACCACTGTCTTTGACGGAGATGCAGAGGCTAACCAATATGTAGGGGGCAACGGCAGTGACACAATCTACGGTCGGGGTGGCAATGATCTGATCGCGGGTGGTCGGGGTGATGACCTGATCATTGGCGGCAATGGTGATGATTTGCTGCGCGGTGATGCCAACACCTCGTCCTCTGGTGGCAGTCAGGGAGGCGATGATGTCATTTACGGCGGCAGAGGAAACGATCGCATTAGCGGCAAACGTGGCAACGACAAGCTGTATGGCGATGCAGGCGATGATGTGCTGTACGGCGATGCCGGAGACGACCTCCTCTGGAGCGGTGCAGGCAGCGATCGCCTATACGGTGGTGCAGGCAGCGATACCTTTGCGATCGGTGTAGGAGGTGGCACAGACTACATTCAAGGCTTTGAGGTTGGCAAAGACCTGATTGGTCTAGTTGGCACACTCAGCTTTGGTCAGTTGTCTGTCACCCAAGAGCGCAAGAACACCTTGATCAAGTACGGCGATGATGTGTTTGCCGTTCTTAATCAAGTCAGTGCAAGTGCCTTGAGCGAGTCCACTTTTGTTCCGGTTTAGTCTTGAAGGCTGATCAATCCCCAAGCATCAGATGGGCAAAGCTATACTTGCCCATCTGATCACGAGGAGCACTGGTGGATGGGTAGGGGCGATCGCATCTCCTCATCCACTAGTACTCCTTGCTAGGGGAATCGCGATAATGTGCATTAGCCTACCAAACAGGATTCTGAGATCCGCTAAGGTCGTCCTATCGAGAATAAAGTGTGATCTTAGCTACATCTCCATGCGTCTAGAGCAGTTGAAGGCTTTTTTAGCAGTAGCAGAGACGGGCAACTTTCAGCAGGCTGCCCGTCTCTGTGGTGTAACTCAGTCTACGATTAGCCGTCAGGTTCAAAGCCTGGAAGCAGATTTGGGTCTGCCGCTATTTCATCGGACTGCTCAGGCAAAGTTAACGCTGGCAGGCGATCGCTTCCTCCCTCGCGCCCGCAAAATCTGTCAAGAGTGGCAAAATGCGACTCAAGAGTTAGCAGACCTGCGCGAAGGCAAACAGCCAGAACTATGCATTGCCGCAATCCATTCCGTCTGTGCTTACTACTTGCCACCTGTGCTTCAGCGCTTTTGTCAGGATTATCCAGATGTGCAGTTGCGCGTTACCTCTCTGGGCAGCGATCGCGCCCTTAAAGTCTTAAAAGATGGACTGGTAGACGTGGCGATCGTGATGAACAATCGTTTCTTGACCGCAACGCCAGAGATGGTCACGGATGTTCTTTATAATGAGCCAGTCGAGATTTTGATGGCGGCTGAGCATCCCCTAACTCAGTACGAACAGGTGCCCTGGACTGAGCTAGTACGCTATCCCCAGGTCGTATTTAAGGATGGCTATGGAATGCAGCGGTTGGTGCAGGAGCAGTTTCAGCGCCAGGGTGCAGTGTTAAATGCTGTATTAGAACTGAACACACTGGATGCTTTTCGGGGAATAGTGCGTCAGGGAGAACTGATTGCCCTGCTGCCTAAAGCTGCTATCCTAGATGCCCAGCTAGACACGACATTAGCAGTTCGCCCAACTGAGGCTCCAGTTTTAATTCGGCAGGTCGTTTTGGTGACAACTCAAGATCGGTTGCAAATTCCTCCTATTCAGCGCTTTCGGGAACTGGTGCATCAGTTATTTGCTCCAGAGAACGATGCGGCAAAACTGCCTCAGATGAATGCCGATACCTCACCATCCGCTGCCCATTGCCAGATTCGGCACTCCTGATCAATGAGATAACCTTATATTTTTACCAGGGCTAGGACGATGAGCGATGCGTTCAGGGAGTTATTGAAAAGAGTCGGCAGCGGTACCCACACAAGCAGGAATTTGACACGTTGGGAAGCAGCTGAGGCAACCCGGATGATGTTGACCCAAGAAGCGACTCCCGCTCAGATTGGCGCATTTATGATCTCTCATCGGATTAAGCGACCCACGGGCGAAGAGCTAGCCGGTATTCTAGATGCCTACGATCAGCTTGGGCCCAAGCTGCAACCGATCGCCTCTACCCACCCGGTGACGGTTCTGGGAATTCCTTATGATGGGCGATCGCGCACCGCACCGCTCAGCCCCATCACAGCTCTAATATTGGCTGCAGCAGATTGTCCGGTAATTATGCATGGGGGCGATCGAATGCCGACCAAACACGGCATTCCCCTGATTGAGGTTTGGCGAGGGCTGGGGGTTAACTGGGCGCTGCCGCTTGACCAGGTTCAAACCGTTTTAGAACAAACCGGACTGGGGTTTGTTTACCTGCCCTATCACTTTCCGCTAGCGCAGGGCTTAGTTCCCTATCGTGATCAAATTGGCAAACGTCCCCCTCTGGCAACCGTTGAGCTAATCTGGTCGCCCTATGCCGGAAATGCTCACGTTGTTGCGGGATTTGTCCATCCGCCTACCGAAACCATGTTTACAGAAACCTTTGTATTGCGAGGAGTCAGCCAATTCGCCACCGTCAAAGGGTTAGAAGGAAGCTGCGACCTGCCTCGCGATCGCACTGCCATCATTGGCATCGGTCAACCTGGCGGTCAAGTTCCTCTAGAGCGTCTGCTGCTATCCTGTCGGGACTATGACCTGGCTGGCAAAGACGTTCCTCTAACCACCACCACGCAACTGCTTGAGGACATTCAATCCGTTTTGCAAGGACAACCCGGCGAGATGATGCAGTCTGCGATCTGGAATGGCGGCTTTTATCTCTGGCGCTGTGGCGCTAGCCTTGATCTGCAGTCCGGTTTGGCTCAAGCAGAACTGCTCCTCACGTCTGGACAAGCCCACGCAAAATTGCAGCAGTTGAAAGCGTCCGTCAACGCATTTGTCGCAGTTCCCAGTTAGAGTGCTAGTTCCATTTCTCTCTAACAGAGGGCTACAGATGGAAGGACACTCCGCGTCGCGGAGTGTCCTTCCATCTGTAGCCCTAATTCTTGAAATTGGTATTATTTCAACAACCAAAAGATTACAGAAAAACTATCTATCCCTCAATTGCAGGCTCCGGCGGACCAGAAAGGTTAGCTACTGGAATACCAGAGTTGCTACCAAACAACACAGTACTGCTCTGACGCTGAGGTTCCCCTAACATCACTAGAGAACAGGTCAGTTGCTTCACAACTTGAGTTGTGACATCGCTGATTGCAAGTTCACCCACGCTAATCCGTCGACGCAGCGATCGGATCACCACCAGATCATAAGATTTGGACTCCTGCAAAATTGCGCCAACAACATCGTCGTTGGGGACAATGCGAATTTCAGAATTGCTATTCGGAGAGCATTTAGCCAATAGCAGCCTTAACTGTGACTCCATCCAGGTAACTCGATTGGGAGAAGCATGGCGATCGCACACATGCAGCAGTGTCACCTGGGCCTGATTTTCGTCCGCCAAAATTTCAGCAAACCGCACCATTCTCACTGCTTGCTGAGTCAGGTTTTCAATCGGTACCAGGATGCGTCGAATATTAGTGGGTGAATCGAGTAAACGAGTCACCGCAACCGGACAGTGAGAAGCCCAAAGGACGCTATCAATCACATTGCCAAACAATCGCGCCCGCAATCCGGTTGTTCTTCCCCAACCCATGATGATCAGGTTGGCGTCTTCCTCCCGGCTGGCTCGACTAATTCCTTGAGCAATGCTGTCATCAATCCGCAGCAGAGATTCAGCCTCTACTCCAAACCCCCGACTCATTTCGGTGGCTCGATCCAGCAACAAATCGCTTCCCTGCAACGCTTTCCTTAGCTCAGGTGCATCCATGTGAGCGTGAGCAGCCGTGATCGAGAGCGGCACAACTTTACCTGACTCATGCTTAACCAGCAAAGCTGCCATCTCAATTAAGTAACGCTCAGTTTGGGGGTTGTAAACTGGCACAACCACAGTTAAAGCCCGACTAGGCGAATTTTCTCCCCAGACAGCAGCAGTAGAGCCAGGTTCTAAGTTGCTCTCTGTTGGAATTAGTCCGGCAGCACTACGAGCGGTAATCAGCGGACCTAGAGTCGCTGTTACCAGCATTAAAACAATAACTGAATTCAACACATCGTCTGTTAGCAGCCCTGCCCGCACTCCCACTAACGTAGCTGCCAGCGTTGCAGCCACTTGAGGCATCGACAGCGACCACATCGTGATCATTTCGCGGGTAGTATAGCGATAAGCTAGCTTGGCGAAAAAGGCAGCTAGAAACTTGCTGCTAATCAACCCCACCACAATCGCTATGGTCAGCCGAATTGCACCTAGACTGCTGATAAAAGCAGGAATATCAACCAATAAACCCAAGTCAATAAAGAAAATCGGTACAAATAGCACTGTGCCGACAAACAGTACTTTTTCTTTGACCGGGCCTTCCCCAACTGCACTATTGACGGCTAAACCTGCCAAAAACGCTCCAACGATTTTTTCAACCCCAATCACCTCTGCACCAACTGCGGCAACAAAGACTGCCAGGAGAATAAATAGAAATTGGTTGCCTTCTTCATCGCCAGACCGACGGAAGAACTCTTTACCCAACCAGTTAAATCCAAACAGGACGAGGGCAGAATAAATCGCAATCGACAGCAGCAACCTAACCAGGCTAAAGGTGTCAAAATCGCCCCCATGAATACCAATACAAACTGCCAAAACCAGCAGCGCCCCAATATCAGTGAAAATAGTCGCCCCAATGGTCACAGTCACGGCTTCGTTCGTGACTACTCCCATGCGGCTGACGATAGGGTAAGCCAGCAGCGTGTGAGAGGCAAATAAAGAACCAATTAAAATTGCCGGATTCCATCCAAAGTCAAAAAAACGTCCCACGATCGTGCCAAAGATCAAAGGCACGATGAAGGTGAAAAAACCAAAGCCAGCCGAACGATGTTTGGTCGCTTGAAACTGCTCAATGTCAACCTCTAACCCTGACATAAACAGCAGGTAAATTAACCCAATGTCAGAGAGTAATCGGATGGTTTCAGAATCTGTCTGAAACAGGTTCAAGCCATTTGGACCCAACACGACTCCTGCGGCTAGCAAACCCACAAGTCCGGGCAGCCGCAGCCGCTCGAAAAAGATGGGGACAATCAAAATCACTGCCAGCAGGATGGCAAAGGAAACAACTGGTTCTATATGCATAGGCTTGGGACAAGTCCTCTAAGGTAGATGACGAACAGGGGGATAACAATCCACACCAGAATAACCGAGTCATGTATGGATAGTGAGGTTGAGGCTTAGAGGTAGATTTGGTCAAGGATGACGCGTAGCCGATCGTAGTCATCTTTAAGCAAAATGCTGAGCGATCGCCCTGCCTGCACTAGCCAAGTGCGATCGCCCTGTCGCAACTGGTAAATTTCTCGTATGGCTGCGGCAGCAAGGCTCTCAACTGGAGCATTTCTAACCTGAAGCAGCGTTCGCAAAAAATCTAGCTTTTCACTAAAACGAATCACCTCTTCCGGGTCACAGTAGTAGACCGCTTGATGAATTTGGGGTGGGCGGGGCGGCAAGTGTTGGTGAATGGTGTCACTCAACTGATTGCCATTCCGGTAGCCATTGGTAGATGTGCGACGCGGTTGAAAGCCAGCGATCGCCGCCCGAAACTCAGTCTTGAGCATGGCAAAAATTTGCGGTTGCTGCTCTCGCAAATCTTGCAGAGACAAGCCCAAAGCTCTAGCCCGATGCACCGAATCAATCGGGCTGGTCGTCACATGATAAACCACCCCATAAATTTGATTTCCTGACTCTTCGTCGACCGCCTTCACCCAACTGCCAAAGGGTGGCATCGCCGCAAAGCTTAAATCCTCAGGCTCCAAACATTGCGCCAAAAACTCTGTAGTTGCAGTTTCAATTACCTCTGCAATGTAGCTAGGATGGCGGTTTTGGCTAGAGAACTGAGGCAGAGGAAGGCGCATAGGGGCAGCTTTAAATCTGTTTGAAGTTGAATGGGAATCTCTACTTGAAGACAGAGGCACCAGCTCTGGCTGAACTAATCAATCAAGTCAATTGAAGGACTGAATTTACTCAAACACCACACCCTATAGACAGAGTGTGGTGTTAATGGATCTGTGCTGATCTATACATAACCCAAAAATGCCTTGCTTAAGACACAATTTGGGCTATTTTTTGCTACGCCCAGCAGTTGCATCAACAAGCTCTAACTCTGATAAGCGAAAGGTAATTAGCTTATCCCAGTTACCACCCTCAAATAAAACGGCTGCTTTGCCGTCGCTGACTCGCTGCACTAAACCCTGAAAGGCATAGTAGATATCATCCACATTTTTGACTCGAACGGCTGAACCTGGCAAAATCATGGCTTGTCTTTGGCTAACGAACAGTAACTTTATTTAGAAGTTTATCTCAATCCTTTTTAGGAGACAAAAGGGAAAGGGAGAAAAAAGAAATACCTCAGTGTTTCCCTTTTCTCCCTTTCCCCTTAAACGGATATTGAAGCTTATCCTGTTTCTCTGTTGTCTAACTCTCTGCTGTCTAAAACCTCAATCGATGGCGATGGTTGGCGACTGACTCAACCAGTCCGATCGCAACGAAATTAGTCAACAGCGCTGCTTTCCCATGACTAAGCCAGGGTAAAGGGATTCCTGTAATTGGTGCCAGACCAATAGTCATGCCGATGTTGACTAAAACTTGAAACACAATCATCGATAGAACGCCGATCGCCAGCAAAGACCCAAAATTATCTTTAGCGTTCTGAGCAATAATCACTAGCCGCAGACAAATCAGCCAAAATGCAAGAATAATTGCGATACAGCCAACGAACCCGAGCTCTTCTCCAATGGCTGAAAAAATAAAGTCAGTATGCTGTTCTGGAATGAAGTTAAGTTGAGTTTGGGTGCCGTGATTGAGCCCGCGTCCCCAAAGTTGACCTGCTCCGATCGCAATTCTTGATTGAATCAGGTGATATCCGCCTCCTGTAGGGTCTTTGTCCGGATCTAGGAAAAGAATTAGTCTGTCCTTCTGATAGTCCTGCAGCAACCCCCACAGAACGTGACCTAATCCGCCAGAAAGCAGGTTGACTGCTGCTGCACCCAACGCTCCATACCAACTCCAGGGAAGGGTGCGCCATGCAATCACAATCATCAGTGCAACCCAACCTAACCAGGCAGGCAGGTACACACCAAACAGAATGGCAGAAACTAGCGGGGAAACTAGCAAAATCAGCCAGCCCGGATTGGCATTGCCCCAGTAGAGCATCCCTAATGTAATTGCCCCAAATACGAGAGAAGTTCCTAAGTCTGGCTGAAGCAAAATCAGAATCCAAGGAACAGCTGTAATCAGCAACACTTTTAGCATTGCGGAAATCGTGGAGGCAGTTCGCTCCTGCATTATGGCTGCCAGGGTAACAATCAGTCCAACTTTGGCAAACTCAGAGGGCTGCACGTTGAAACTGCCAATCTCTAGCCAGCTTTGAGCACCGTTGGCATCTGTACCAGCCAGGATCACTATTAGCAAAGAGAGGTTGGTGATACCGTAGATAATCCAGCGCCACTGCACTAAAATTTCGTAGCGAGAGCGGGCAATTACCAGCGCCATTACTAGCCCAATGCCACCCACTAACCAGTGCTGCCACCAAAAATCGCTGGCTCCCCGATTGAGTTCCGTACTACGAATAAAAATGCCGCCAATGACGGTGAGTGCGACGGGCACGAAAAACATCAGCCAGTCTACTTCTTGCCAGGGTTGGAGGAGAGTTCTCCAGCTTAAACGGACTACGGAGCGTTGCAGCATACGGGACGGTATAGGGTATGGGGTGTGGGATATAGGGGTTAGGCGAGAGCAGCGACGGAGACTCGTGCTGCAATTTGTTGGGCGATCGCCTTCAACGCCTGTGCCGAAGCAGAATCCGGGGATTCAACCACGATTGGAACGCCGCGATCGCCCCCTTGCCGCAAAGACATTTCCAAGGGGATGCAGCCCAGCAGGGGCAGATTTAGCTCTTTAGAGGTTTTTTCACCACCACCTGATCCAAAAATGTCATATTGCTTGTCTGGTGCATCGGGTGGAATGAAGTAGCTCATATTTTCAACAATTCCTAAAACGGGCACCTGCATTTGCTGGAACATCCGCAAGCCTCGACGGGAATCGAGCAGCGCCACCGTCTGCGGAGTCGTAACAATGACTGCGCCTGCCATTGGCACCGCTTGAGCCATCGTCAACTGAGCATCCCCCGTTCCAGGTGGCATATCTACAATCAAATAGTCCAATTCGCCCCAGCGGACTTGATAGAGAAACTGCCGAATAATTCCATTCAGCATTGGCCCACGCCAGATTACAGGCTGGTCGGGATCAATCAAAAAGCCCATCGAAACCAGCTTTACTCCGTAGTTGAAAGCGGGTTCCAGCACTTCTCCCTGTGCTCCCTGCTGTACCACAATTTTGGCATCTGCTAGCCCTAGCATGGTGGGTGCGTTTGGTCCATAAATATCTGCGTCAATTAATCCAACCTTTGCGCCCGCTTGCGACAGGGCAACCGCGACGTTAACTGCAACGGTACTTTTGCCCACGCCACCCTTGCCGCTGGAGATTGCCAGAATGTTTTTCACTCCCTCAATTCCAGTGCGATCGGGCAAAGATTTTTGCTGCGGTGTCTCCGCAGTGACTTCAACGGAAATATTTTCTACTCCAGGAAGCGTCTTGATCGCTTGCTCACATTCTTCGACGATGAATTGACGCAACGGGCAAGCAGGCGTAGTCAGCACCAGCGTAAAGCTGACATTGCCATTGTCGATCTCGACGTTGCGAATCATATTTAGCTCTACTAAACTCTTGCGGAGTTCAGGGTCTTGCACAGGTTTGAGGACTTCTAACACTGCACTGGAATCAAGAACTTTAGCCATCGTATTCTCCACCCGTCTCAAGTGCAGGGTCGTTTAGTAATTTCTTCCTACGAGTTGATCTTACCGTTAGCAGGTGTAGGTTAACTGGGCTGTCTGACAACTTACGGTTGGGCTAGGTAAGCGATCGCCATCAAACACTAAAACACCATTCAGCGCTGACGCAGTCAAATCAGCAAAAACAGACTCACATCTGGCTGCTTTTTCCCTTTCCCCTGCTTAGTGCATTAAATAGCCAGTTCCGCAAATTAACGCCACAACGCTCAAAAGATCTTGAAAACCGTTGTTGATTGGCTTAGGAGCGGTAGAGGGAACAATTACCCCAGATGGGGAACTGCTTCGCATCGCTTGAATTTCTTGCTCTACTGCATGGGCCAGTTCCGCCGCGACTCTAGAAGCGTAAGGGCGAATAAATGACCATACAACTGGAGAGAGCCAGCCTTTGAGCGTAACAGAGTAGGATACACGAGTTCCACAGACGGTAGATTCGACCTTATAAGTCACCCGTTCCTCAACTCCAGGAATTGCTAAAATCCTGACGCTCAAAAGCTCTCTGGGCGATACTCGCTCCACAAAAATCTGAATCGGAATTGGAAATCGCCGAGTCACCGCCTGATAAATTAGCCCTGGTTTGGGGATCAATCCTTTAGGCGCATTGGTGCTAGCGAGGAGCGGGTGCCAAGACACATCCGCCAGATTGACGACTTTCTGCCACAACGCATCGACTGATGCTGAGCTAATAGCCTGATAAGTTCCAACGAGGGAACGGACCCGAGGTGAATCTCGGTGGACAAATCGAACCCAAAAGCTCAACATTGACAACTCCTCGCGCAACCAGCCACTAACAGATCGCATCATAGATTCATTCGCTTCGGGATCATCTCACCCGCGAACTCCTCTAGATTTTCCCTAGACTACTCCTCCAGGTTGTTTTTGATTGTAGTCATCTCAGCAGTCTAACCGGCAAAAATGAAGTACCGAGTACAGGACTCGTAACGTTATTTAGCAAACGAGATTAGTAAATGATCATAAATATGGCGATCGCCCAAAATATCCCATCGCTGAGAGTTCCAGCTTCATAACTAAACCCTCGACATTTAGCTATTTACTATAAGTTCTTCCCTATTTCTGCTCCATAGGTTAAGTCTGATTTGAACGAAACCGTAAAGGCGCGGCGTCCGGCAAACTTCACGCGCTATCTGCCGTTAGTTTTAATCCGAACGCCACGCTTTTAAGAGCGATTTGCTTCAGGAGTCTCAGCTTCCATAAGCGCTTTTGCTTACAGTTGCTTTACCTCAGACACAAGCTGAGCCACCACGTCTTTGGCACCGCCAAACAGCATCATGGTTTTGTCTTTATAAAACAGCTCGTTTTCAACACCCGCAAAACCAGCGCTCATGCCCCGCTTAATTACGATGGTGTGCTGAGCTTTGTCTACCTCTAGAATTGGCATTCCATAGATTGGGCTGTTGGCATCACTTCGTGCAGCAGGATTCACCACATCGTTTGCCCCAATTACAAGGGCGACATCAGTACGCTCAAATTCTGGGTTGATGTCATCCATGTCATGAAGCTGAGGATAAGGAACATTTGCCTCGGCTAACAGTACGTTCATATGACCGGGCATTCGTCCGGCAACTGGGTGAATTGCATACTTGACCTCGACCCCCATCTTTTCTAGCTGGTCTGCCAGTTCTCTAACGGTGTGCTGGGCCTGAGCAACTGCCATGCCATATCCAGGCACAATTACTACCGATCGGGCATAGCCCAACATCATTGCGCCTTCCTCAGCTCCAATTGAACGAACAATTTTGTCTTGCTGAGTGCCGCTGGCTCCTCCAGTCGCCTTGGTAGCGCCACCAAATGCGCCAAACAAAACGCTAGCAATGGAGCGGTTCATCGCTTTACACATAATTTGCGTCAGGATGATACCTGAAGCGCCAACCAGTGCCCCTGCAATGATCAGCATGTTGTTCATCAGGACAAAGCCTGCGGCACTGGCTGCCAAGCCGGAGAAGGAGTTCAACAGCGAGATAACGACTGGCATATCTGCGCCACCGATAGGCAGCACAAACAGTACTCCCAAAAGCAGAGAGATTCCATTAATGACCAGGAAGACAGTTGGGTCGGGGGCTGTCGCAACTAAGTAGGCACTACCTGCCAGGAAGCCAATCAGCAAGAGAACGTTGATTGGTTGCTGAAGCGGATAGGTAACTGGGGAACCGCTGACCAGACCTTGCAATTTGGCGAACGCCAGGAAGCTGCCCGTGAGGGTAATGTTGCCGATCAAAACGCTGAGAATAATCGTGATGGTGGCATCTAGTGGAATGGTTTCGCCGATACCCATCAGCCGCCAATATTCACCGACTGCGATCAGGGTAGAAGCTGCACCGCCTAAGCCGTTGAGCAAGCCCACCATTTGAGGCATGGCGGTCATTTCGACTCTTTGAGCGGCGATCGCCCCGACCAATGATCCAATCACCACACCCAGCAAAATCATCTGGTAATTCAACACCGACTGATTCAGCAGGGTGGCAACAACTGCTAGAAACATCCCGATCGCTGCAATCAGGTTTCCCCGACGCGCAGTGGCAGGTGAACCCAATTGTTTTAACCCAACAATAAATAGGGAAGCTGCAACCAAGTAAGTAATTTCAATTCCAGTTGGCAAAAACTCTGTAAACCCGCTGTTCATGCCTTCACCTCTTTCTTCTTAAACATTTGCAACATCCGATCGGTCACCAGAAAACCGCCCACAACGTTGACGGTTGCCAAAACCACTGCGATCAAGCCCAAAATGACGGTGACGTTCCACTCTTGAGCTCCAGCAATTAGCACTGCGCCAATTACAGCAATTCCAGAGATCGCGTTCGCACCCGACATCAGGGGTGTGTGCAGGGTTGGCGGCACCTTATTGATCACTTCAAACCCAACGAACGAGGCTAAGACAAATACAACCAGACCAGTCAGTAATCCTGCTGCCATAAAGTCAAAAATTCCTACTTACAAACACATTTCTCGCAAACTTCTTACAGCGCTGAAGGTTGAGGACTAGGGACCCCCAGAGCTTCACGTACCCGTTGATTACGAATTTCTCCAGCGTGGACAACGCAAGCGCTGTTTACAATGTCGTCGTCAAAGTTGAGTTGCAGTGCGCCATCTTTGACGAGGTACTGCACCAACGTCAGCAAGTTTTTGGCGTACATCTGGCTAGCATGAATCGGCATGGATGCAGGCAAGTTGATCGTCCCGATGATGGTTACGCTGTGATGCACTACGTCTTTGCCCGGTTCAGTGCAGGCGCAGTTGCCACCTTGATCTGCTGCCAGGTCCACGATTACAGAGCCAGGTTTCATCTGGTTGACCATTTCTTCGGTGACGAGCAGAGGTGCTTTTTTCCCAGGTACCTGAGCTGTTGTGATTACGACATCAGATTGGCGAACGTGTTCGGTAACGACTTCGCGCGATCGCTGCTTAGCTGCTTCCGAAACTTCTTTGGCATAGCCACCTGCTGCAACGGTGTCTTCCTCTAGCTTCACCTCGACAAATTTGGCACCTAGACTTTGCACCTCTTCCTTCACCGCAGGACGAATATCAAAGGCTTCGACCACTGCGCCCAAACGACGGGCAGTGGCGATCGCCTGCAATCCGGCGACTCCAGCCCCCATGACAAACACCTTTGCTGGAGCGATCGTTCCGGCTGCGGTTGTCAGCATTGGGAAGAACTTGGGTAGGGCCGCTGCTGCGATCAAAGTCGCTTTGTAACCTGCCACCCCAGCCTGAGAAGAGAGGGCATCCATACTTTGGGCCCGACTGGTACGGGGGATCATCTCCATGCTGAAAGCTGTTACTTTGCGCTCGGCTAAGTGTTGAATTACTTCGGGCGTTCCCAAGGGATTTAGGAAACTGATCAGAATAGCCCCTTCTCGCAACAAATTAACCTCAAGCTGTCCGTTCTCCCGCTCTTGGGGTGGTCCAACTTTTAGCAAAATGTCGGCTTCACCCCAAAGTTGAGCTGCATCTTGGACAATTCTTGCGCCTGCCGCCTCATAGTCAGCGTCGGGAAAATAGGCTCGCTCTCCTGCCCCAGCCTCTACCAAAACCTCTAAGCCCTGCTTCACCAAACGAGCAACCGTATCGGGGATCACAGCGACCCGACGCTCTCCAACCTCAATTTCTTTAGCGATCGCTATCTTCATGAATTCTCCTTAATCATGTTGTGAATTCAAACAATCAACAGAAGCAGTTATTTTTGTTGTTCAACGCACTGCACTATGCGGCTGAAACTGACCGCCTCTGCTGCCAGAAGCACGAGCTATCGAAATAGCCCTAAATTTATGCTTCTTAAAAAGTTCATGCCTTAGAGCTAGTAGGGAGCAGAGCCAAATTACCCCTGAAGCCTCTCTGCTGCCTCTGTTTGCTCACTTGCAAAGTCTTAAGCAACCTCGTTGGCTAGAAGTTCTCACTTAAAAGAGATGTAGCTGTGAATTACACTGACTGACTCGCACTAATTGACTCGCTCACATCTTTAACGTTTTGTTCCCAGTCCTGCGAACTTGTCTGCTCTACTTGATCTAAATGTAATTGATCTAGCTAGATGTAGTCGGTTTCGTAAGCGCAACTTATTAATACCTGGCGAATATTTAAGCTGAGAACTTTGTTCATGGAGATCCAAGTAGATTTTTAGATCTGAACAATGTCCGTTGCGGATAATGTGTACAGATCGTTATGCATCTTAGATGGATTCTTTGAAGTCAATCTATATCTTCAACTTGTCTTATAGATCACGTAAATTCTTGTGTCTATAGCCCTTAGTTCCTACTCATAGAAGGACTAGACTCTTCGAACCGGAGAATTGTGGAGCCAGCGTTTCAGGGCCTTCCAGGCTTTTGTACTGCTGCCCTCATTCTCTAAAAGCTGCCTTTAAACCTAACTTAGTCTGAGAGTCTTCACTAAATACCCTGTAAGCCCGTGTTTAACGGAACCTTGGTAATTCTGAAGGAAGCTGATACTTCAATTTTTTATAAAAGTGCTCAAACAAGAAACAATTCGACCGAAACAAGAGTGGATTAAAATATCAAATTCTTTTGACCATTTCAGCATTACTTCTTGATGAGAATATTTACGTTCGACTACATTTCGTCATACGCTGGCAATCGCTCCTATTACCCGAACTACTCATGCTTGAGCACAGAAGCTAAGCATAAAAATTGAGACATACTAGATGTAGCTAGACAAAGTTTAGATCGCGGCACTTTTTCTGCCCGATTGCGTCGATCAGCTAGTGAATTATCCAAATACTATGCCAAGCCTGCTAAAGTCAGAGTTGGTGAAGTTCTGTGATCCAGATCGTTAAATATTATTATTCAGGTGTAAGGTTCATGTCTTCCAAAGGCTCATCCATCCGTCGTCTACTCTCGGTTTTTGCAGCCACAAGCTGTCTAGTGGCGGGGGTTTCTGCTGTTGGTCTAGCTCAAGGTACGCAAGGGCTGACCATTTTTAGCGGAGTTGACCGAGAGTACCAGCTAGGCTATCGCCTTGATTATGATGGCGAACCTAACCGCTTTGATCGTTACCGTCTTCGGGTTCCTGCTGACAAAATGGAGCTAGCGGTGGCCCAATTCGCCATCACCTACCCCGACACCTACAGGGGCACATTTGATCCAGACGAAATTGAGATTCGCATTGACGGCGATAGCATTCCCCTCAGCGAAGTCACCTGGGATGAGGAAAATCGCGTCATCGAGATTTATCCAGAAGAGCCTGTTCCTTCTCGAACACGGGTTGAGTTAGTCTTCTCTAACGTCCGAAACCCTAATTTTTCTGGCACTCACTATTTCAACTGTCTAGTTCGTTCTCCCGGAGATCTACCACTACTGCGTTATGTTGGCACCTGGATCGTGACTATTGGCAGATCGTAATTAACCTGCTGTGGGTACTGCTCGTGTAAAGGCAATTCGTTACGTCTCTTCAAGCATACGAATTGCATCTAATAGTTCAGTTCTGCCTCACGTTAACGACACCCCTTAAACCGCTAGATTGCTCTAGCGGTTCTTGCTGTTTGGGTTAGTTAGCTTTCCAATATCTAGCTTAGATTCAGTTTAAAGGGGTTTTCACTGTTGCCTGAGGTGATATGATGGTGGACTGTGAGTTTTTGATTGTGAAGAAGTTTGGAGTAGTTTCGTATGACTAAGCGAACCTTGGGCGGCACTAGCCGTAAGCGGAAAAGAACTTCTGGATTTAGAGCCAGAATGCGCACTCAAACTGGGCGGCGCGTTATCAAAGCAAGACGGCGGAAAGGGCGCTTGAGACTTTCAGTCAGCTAGGATTTGTGCGTCCAGTGCAAACCTGCGTTAAAGCAACGTAAGTGGTGTAAAAGTGGCTTTGCCCAAGGTTCATCGACTTCGACATCGCCAAGATTTTGGCGCAGTTTATCGATCGGGTCTGCGGCGTTCTACTCCTCACCTCACCCTGATAGCGTTAAAGCGGCGATCGCCCAAAGCAAACTGCGAAGGCGAAGCGACTTTTGTGCAATCTAAGGAAGTGCCATTCACTCAAATTGGTATTTCGATTAGCCAAAAAGTTAGCAAGCGCGCCGTTGTCCGTAACCGAATTAAGCGACGAATTCGGTCAGCGATGCAGCAGCTTTTACCTGAAATGCTTCAAGGTTGGCAGATTGTAATCGTGGTGAAACCGCCTGCGACTCAGTGCGATTATGGGCAACTTCTGCAAGAATTAGAACAGTTATTAAAAAAAACTGAGGTCGTGGATGGGCATTAAGGAAGAGGTGTTCTTTGAGGGTGGTCCCCATATCGGTGATCTAATAATTAATCTGCTGCTTGGCTTGACAGTTATATGCTTGCCACTGACAGTTGGCGCAATTGTTCGTGCCCTTTGGCTGCGCTATCGGATCACAGACCGCCGAATCTCAGTAATAGGGGGATGGCTAGGGCGCGATCGCTCTGATGTGATCTACTCCGAAATTACTAAGGTCGTTACTGTTCCTCGCGGACTGGGCGCTTGGGGCGATATGGTTGTAACCCTCAAAGACGGTAGCCGCCTAGAACTCAGAGCTATACCTCGGTTTCGGGAACTCTACGATTACATTAATGAGCATCTGTCAACCAAGGCTCAGCAGGTTAGCGGTTCACTAGGAAAGTAAGTCGAGAGCAGTAGATCTAGATAGGTTTACAACACATCCTTACTTCCTGCTAGCTGGGTTGGTTTAGACGTTCGCTTAGGGATGGTATGTACGGCAATTACCCTTTCCAAAAATTGCCTCTGAACGCTCCCATTGAAGTGAATCAGCGTGTTTGTTCAGTATGCCCATTGACTTACAGGTTGATTAATAATCAGATAGATTAGACTCAAGTAACTCAGAGTACGTAGGTTGACATAGAGCACATGGATTTTGGTGTCGGGTTTCTTTCCAACAATGTGATGCTGCCGATCCTGGATTTTTTCTACGGGATTGTGCCGAGCTATGGTCTAGCCATCGTGGCTCTGACATTAGTCATTCGTTTTGCCCTTTATCCTCTTAGCGCAGGCTCAATTCGTAGCATGAGGCGGATGCGTGTCGCTCAGCCCGCGATGCAGAAGCGAGTCAAAGAAATCCAGGAGCGCTACAAAGAGGAACCTGCTAAGCAGCAGGAGGAGATGAGCAAGGTCTACAAGGAATTTGGCAATCCCTTAGCAGGGTGTTTTCCAGTTCTTTTACAAATGCCCATCCTGTTTGCTCTGTTTGCAACCCTGCGTGGATCACCCTTCTCTGACATTAACTATTCCGTTAATCTGCAAATTTTCCCATCTGAGCAGATTGAGCAGATCCAGCCGCAAGCGTTTGTCACTAAACCACAAAACATATACGTTGCTGACGGCATTCATGCTCCTGTGTCTGCGGTAATTCCGGGAGGAAACCGGTTAGCGATAGGCGAGAAAACCAGCATTGAATTTCAAACTGCTGAAGGGACACCACTCAAACAGCTTTTGGATGATTACCCTGAAACGCAAATTTTGCCAGCTTGGAAAGTTACCAAAGGCGAAGAACTAGTTCGGTTTGACAAAAACGGGAACTTAGAAGCTCTCAGCCCAGGTGAAGTAACCCTTCAAGGTACAGTTCCCGGTCTAGCTGCAAATAAAGGATTTCTGTTTATTGATGCACTGGGTCGAGTTGGTGCCTTCGACGAAGATGGAGCAATCCATTGGGATATCGTCGGTATGGTGATCTTCTTTGGATTAAGTCTCTACGTCAACCAGCTGCTTTCTGGACAAGGAGCTAGCTCCAATCCCCAGCAAACGGCTGTGAACAAAGTCACGCCCGTACTGTTTTCGGGAATGTTCCTATTCTTCCCGCTGCCTGCTGGCGTACTGATGTACATGGTGATTGCAAACATTTTTCAAACGCTGCAAACGTTTATCTTGTCGCGAGAACCTCTGCCTGAAAACCTTCAGAAGATTGTAGATGCTGAGGAAAAAGCAGCAGGCAAATCTTCCGATAGCGACGATGGTAGAGAATCTCTTCCGTTTGAGCCAAAGCGTTCTAAGAAAAAGGCGTGATGATTGCTTATGGATGAGAGTCAGTTGCGGCGCGGACAAGAGTGGTTGGAGAAATTGCTGGGGCTAGCTGGCTTGCCTGCTACGGTTGGTACGGATGCAGAGCAGATTCAGCAGGAGGGCAGCTATTGGTTAGTCATTGATTCTGCGCCTCTGACTTCTGAGCAAATTGAAACTCTGGTTGGTGCAGATGGATCTGTTTTAGATGCAGTTCAATACCTGACCAACACAACCCTTAATCTAGGTCAACCAGAAGATCAGCAGTGTGCTTACACGGTTGAGCTAAATGGTTATCGTGCTAAGAGGCAAGCCGAGCTACAGGCAATGGCTGAGCAGGCGGCAGCTAAAGTACGTGAAACAGGTGAAGAGTTTGAGATGGTTGCGTTATCTTCTGCTGAGCGCCGTCAAGTCCACACTTTTCTCAAGCCCTTCGAGGATTTAGAAACTTACAGTCGAGGACGAGAACCCGATCGTCGCCTAGTCGTTCGCCGTTCGCAAAGCTAAGGCAGTACTTCATATAGAGCAATCCGAAGTCACTAGCGTAAAACTCCGTTAAGCTCCGTTTTTAGATCTTTCTAGAAATTTTGCTAGAAGTATGAGCGGAGTTAGATTTCATCAATGGACTGAACCTGTTAGGATTGATAGTTGATTGAGCGAAAGGCGGTCTTATAGGATCGCTCACTCATGGAAACAATTTACATTCCACAATTAGCTAAAGCGCCTGAGCAAACAGACCACGTTCAGGTTAAGGAATATTTTCCAGCTTTAGAAACCCTGACTCCTGTCCAGGGAAGTTTGCAGGTAACTCATCGAGGAAATTACCTGGAGGTTTCTGCTCATGTAGAGACGATCGTCACCCTGACTTGCGATCGCTGCCTTCAGCAATATAACCATCGGCTTTCCATTGATCCGGTTGAGCTAATTTGGTTAGAAGAGCCAGATGAGGACGAAGATGAGCTTTTGGTTGAGCGCGAAGTTCCACTAGAAGATTTGGTGGAGACGATATCACCGCAGGGCTACTTTAAGCCAGACGAGTGGCTCTATGAGCAGCTTTGTCTGGAAATTCCACAGCGCCAAATTTGTGATGCTGCCTGTGCCGGTATTCAAATTGATCCCCAAGATGTCGAACCGCCAACCGATCGCCGCTGGGCTTCCCTAGAAGCATTGAGAAAGCAAATATCAAACTAACCACTGAATTGAGAATTCGGTTTTTAGGATTGGGCAGACGTTCAATCGATCTTCAACTGACCCTTAACTTCCACCTCTGAATGAGCTTTAGCGACGAGTTTGAACTTCTGTTGCGTGCCCGCTACCCACTGATTTATATTCCTACACGAGAGGAAGAGCGAGTAGAAGGGGCGATCACTGCATCTGCTAAGCAGCAGGGCAACCGCGCTGTTTACATCTGGGATTTTGTGGATGGTTATCAGGGCAACTTAAACGATGCTGGCTTTGGGCGACGCAATCCGCTACAGGCATTAGAACTGATCGAAAAATTACCTGCCTCTGCATCAGCAGTCTTCATCTTGCGCGATTTCCATCGTTTTTTGGAAGATGTAGCCATTTCGCGTAAGCTGCGAAACCTAGCGCGTTTGCTCAAGTCTCAGCCCAAAAATGTTGTAATCATTTCGCCTCTAGTATCCATCCCAGATGACCTGAGTGAAGTGTTGACCGTACTGGAGTTTCCTCTACCTGGCACGGCTGAGATCAAGGTGGAGATTGAGCGGCTGTCAGCCGCAACAGGACAGTCTTTAGACGGGCGGACCTTAGATGACTTGGTGCGCTCTTGCCAGGGATTATCAATCGAACGGATTCGCCGAGTTTTGGCACGGGCGATCGCCACTCACGGCAAGCTTCAACCTGAAGACGTGGATCTGATTTTAGAAGAAAAGCGCCAAACTATTCGCCAAACCCAGATTCTTGACTTTTACCCAGCAACGGAGCAAATTTCTGATATTGGCGGCTTAGACAACCTGAAAGACTGGTTATTGCGCCGAGGCAGTGCTTTTTCTGAACGAGCAAGACAGTACGGATTACCTCATCCCAGAGGGCTGTTGTTGGTAGGCATTCAGGGAACTGGTAAATCGTTGACGGCAAAGGCGATCGCCCACCACTGGCATCTGCCACTGCTGCGTCTAGATGTCGGTCGGCTATTTGCTGGACTCGTTGGAGAATCTGAATCGCGTACCCGACAAATGATTCAGCTTGCAGAGGCTTTGGCTCCCTGCATTCTTTGGATTGATGAAATCGACAAAGCTTTCTCAGGCTTAGATGGCAGAGGTGACTCTGGCACCACGAGCCGTGTGTTTGGTACTTTTATCACCTGGTTAGCTGAAAAATCATCTCCCGTGTTTGTCGTTGCCACTGCTAACAACATTCAGATGTTGCCACCAGAAATGTTGCGACGTGGGCGATTCGACGAAATCTTCTTTGTTGGCTTACCAAACCAGGAAGAGCGCAGAGCAATCTTTTCGGTTCACCTGTCTCGCCTGCGTCCTCATAATTTAAGGAGTTATGATCTAGACCGTCTGGCGTATGAAACGCCAGATTTTTCTGGAGCTGAAATTGAACAAATTTTGGTTGAGGCGATGCATATTGGGTTTAGCCAGAATCGGGACTTTACTACCGATGATGTGCTAGAGGCAGCCAGTCAAATTATTCCTCTAGCCCGAACCGCTCAAGACCAAATCCAGCTTTTGCAGGAATGGGCAGCAGCAGGCAAAGCACGTCTGGCCTCCAGGCAAAGCAGTTTAGGTAGTCGTATTCAACACCAGTCGTTGTGATGAGTTGGTCCGGAGTTGTAAAGTTTTTCACTGGGTTTGTGCTGGCGATCGCTGTCCTGTTTTTTGCAGGAGTTAGCACGACGCGTTACTTAATCACCCGATTTACAACACCACCACCCAGACCAACCTTTCCTAACGATCCTTCTCCAGCTCCGCCAGAAGCTGCTCGGCCTCAGAGTACAACTCCTGCTGAGCCTCCTCCTGCCACTCCCCTCACTGAGGCAGTTCAACCTACTCCTACACCATCAGCAACCCCTGCTATCCCCCCTGGTGCTTACGAGGCTCAGGTAACACAGCCTATAGGATTGATTGTGCGGCAGGAACCCAATCAGGATGCAGAGCAAATTGGGGGTATAGGGTATGACGAGCAGGTAGTCGTGCTGGAAGAAAGCTCTGATGGAGCATGGATAAAAGTTCGGCTATCCGGAAGCAACCTAGAAGGTTGGGTTAAATCAGGCAACACGGAACGGTTGAACTAGAGATCAATCGCAGCCATCTTGTTAAGAACATTAACCGAATCTGAACCTTGATTACAAAATTCCTACACCACTCTAAAGGGGGAAAACAGGAATGGTAGGTTGATTAATGTCTCATGAACCATTAATCAACTTTGAACATGTACGATAGATCAAAGAAGGATTGGGTTAGTGCTGCTGTTACTGCTGGCTTGGGTGCAGGGGTCATTACTTCTTTTGCCGTTAACCAAGGCCAGCACCCTGCGATCGCACTAGGAATCACTGGTTTTGCAATCGTTGTAGCTTTGATTGTTGACCACTACGCATAGCTTCATACCCCAATTTTATTGAGGGCTACCCGTTCCGTACAATTAATTCTTTTTAACTAAAAGGTTAGAGATACTCTTCTTACAGAGATAATCTCTAACCTTTACTATTTTGCTTGACCGAGTATCTAGTAGCTTGGAGCCATCGTACAAAAAATTATTAATTCGACGTTAGGGATATCCTCGGTTGCTCCGCCGTTCAAAAGAGTTTAGATACCCAACCTTCAGTCTAAATTGCTGTTTGACTTAATCAGCACTTGACGTATTCATCATCTATGAAAAATAGTGGGAAAAGCCAAGTCAGTTTAATAGAATCCGGCTAATCCTAAGCGAGAGATTTCGCCTTAAAGAGCCATCGTTCTCCAAAAATCAAACAAATGAGCTATGTCTAGATTTGCTGAAATAGCATAAAATACATGCCAAAAGAGTGTGAGAATTTGAAGTGCAAAAGGTTCTGAACTGGACTGTTCCACAAATGCATAGCCACAAAAGTTTGGGATTCCTCAATTGCCAGCGCGCTGACGGTTTTCTGCTTCGTCTGCTATGTCTTACCAGTGTCTTGGCTATTAGCAGCATCAGCCCAGTTCGAGCTGTTCAACCTGAGCCTGAAGGCGATCGCACTTTTACTTCGACACCTCCAGCAGAAATTCTTCCAGAGAGCCCCATTCTACTAAGTCAAAGTTTTGGCACAACTTTGCAACTGGGCGACAGCGGTGATGCAGTTACCCAGCTTCAAGTCCGGTTAGCGGAGTTGGGTTACTTTCAGGGTACTCCTAGCGGTATTTTTGGTCCAAGCACCGAAAGTGCCGCAACTCAGTTTCAGCAGGATAATGGGCTCGTTGCTGATGGTGTTGTTGGACCCGCAACACAATCGGCTCTTGGCGTTGCAGCGAGCACATTATCTACACCATCTACTGTAGATGGTGTACTACAGACGGGTAGTAGTGGGGAGTCCGTGACCCAGCTTCAAACTCGGCTAGCAGAACTGGGATATTTTCAGGGCTCACCAACTGGAAACTTTGGACCAGCCACCGAAGCAGCTGTAATTCAGTTCCAGCAAGCAAACGGACTGAATGCAGATGGTGTCTTTGGGACTGAAACAGCAAATGCGCTTTACGGAGCCTTTACCCCTACAATACCTGCCCAAACCGCGACTCCAGTACAAACCTTTAGTCCTACTGCTAGCGCTAACGACGGAATCTTACAATTGGGTGATGTGGGACCTGATGTAACTGATTTGCAGCAGCGACTGAGTAACCTCGGCTACTATCGAGGGACAATTGACGGCAGTTTTGGTGAAGGAACACAGTCCGCAGTTACCCAGTTTCAGGAGCGAAATGGGCTAGTCGCTGATGGCATTGCTGGACCTCTTACCCTTTCAACAGTTAGAAATGCAAGTCCAAGTGAGTCAACGGCTCGGCGATCTACAGCTACTCAGGTGTCCAATACAGCGGGACAACCATCGGGACGATTTAGCGTGTTGGAATTACAAAGACGGTTGCAACGCCGAGGATTTTACTCTGGACCATTAGATGGAGAATTGGGCGCTGGAACCAGACAAGCCGTCTCCGCCGCTCAGCGTGAATACGGACTTAGCGCTGATGATATTCTCAATGGGCGGTTTCGCTGATTCTAGGCTCAAATCGGTAGCAAGGCACGCTGGCAAGCTGGGCAAACTGCATGGATTGTCAATTGACAATCGAGTAAGTGATACCCCTCCTTCTGAGCAGTTTTAGTTCCCGTCTTTAAAATTGAATCGTTCTTAAACTCAATTGTCTTGTTACATCTGACACAAATCAGATGATGGTGGTGATGTGGGTAGGGCTGATTGAGCTCATAGTGTTTATGTCCTTCAGCCAGTTCAAGCTCCCTTAAAATGCCCATGCGAGCCATTAACTTGAGTGTCCGATAAATCGTTGACAAGCTAATATTCTCACCCTCACCTTGCAGCAGATGATAAAGCTCCTCTGCACTCAGGTGTTTTGCTTTTGGAAGATTTTGAAATACTTGCAGGATGGTTTCACGTTGAGGCGTTAAACGCCAGCCTCGGTCGTTTAGTTCTGACTTGAGTGAGGTTGCTGTATACAATGCCATATTGACCTTCTCAATAAAGCCTCTCTAATGAGAATGATACACAATCAATTCGTTATTTTCAAGAAAAAGAGCTTATTGAGAATAATAGCTAATTAAATCGCTTTTGGAAGGGGTAACTTTGAACAAGTATTGGCTTTGAGTGACCCGAAAACGTCTCTACTTCTTAAAGTTGTTATCTCAGTACTGCTACTTAAAGATTTATTGAGAGGTTGGGAATGAGGACTATTCAATACCAAGTCTTTTTAATGCTTTACATAGAAATGACATTAAGTCTAAAAGTTTGAATGGAAGTGTAGTAAAGCTACACTTCCATTCAAACTTTTAGACTTAATTTAGATGTACTTAAATGTACTTCTATGTTAGAGATTCGAGGTAATCTCTAACTCGGTTACGACGTTTGGGTTGGCGTAGTTTTTGCAGTGCTTTAGCCTCAATTTGGCGAACTCTTTCTCTAGATAGATCTAGTGCCCGACCAATTTCTGCAAGAGAGTAAGGATGTCCATCTCCCAAGCCAAATCGCATCCGAATTACGTCCCGTTCGCGGCTGGTCAGGTCAGTTAGCAGCTGCTGCAAATCGCGATGGAGGGCTTCCCGCATCAGCATTTCTTCTGGAGAGATGCCATCGGTCTCTAGCAAGTCGCCAAGTTCCGTATCTCGCTCTTTACCCACCTTAGTTTCTAAGGAGACGGCGCGAGGCACTCGTAGCAACACCTCGCGAACTTGAGGTGGAGTCATATCTAGCTCAGCTGCAATGTCCTCAATTGTGGGAGTACGCCCTTTCTCCTGAGAAATTTTGCGTTGAGCTTTTTTGATCTTGTTGAGTTTTTCAGTAATGTGAACAGGTAGGCGAATGGTGCGACTTTGGGTGGCGATCGCCCGTGTAATTCCTTGACGAATCCACCAGTAGGCATAGGTGCTAAAGCGATAGCCTTTAGTGGGGTCAAACTTTTCTACTGCTCGCTCTAAGCCCAGGGTTCCTTCCTGAATCAAATCCAGCAGTTCTAATCCACGATTTTGGTATTTTTTGGCGACCGAAACCACAAGACGAAGGTTAGCCTTGATCATGTGATCTTTAGCTCCGGTTCCTTCTGTCTCGATTTGGTCTAATTCTTCAACCGTTAAGTTGGCTAGCTCTGCCCAGCGCCGCTTACCTGCAGCCAGTGTTGGTTTAAGGTCTGCCACCGAAACGCCACCCTCGGCTGCCCAACGCTCTAATGAGGGACGATGCCCCAAGTTAGAAGCTAGACGGTCGTGAGCTTCAATCAACCGAACATACTGTTGGATAGGACTATCACCTTCAGCAGCGGCAGCAGTGCAGAATTCTAGCAGCTTCATGTAGCGTTGAACTCTTTGGGCTTCTGAGACTTCTTCGTCTCGTCCTAAGAGGCGAACTCTACCAATTTCTTGAAGATAAAGGCGCACTAAATCAGTGGTGCGTCGTCCAGCCCCTTTGCTAAGGTTGTTATTTTCTGTATATTCCATCTCCAGGCTGACCAGGTCATTCGCTATCTGCTCAGCGTCAATATCACTATCATTGCCATCTGGCTGAAAGCTAAGGGAATTGGCTGGCTCATTATAGTCTGCATCAGCGTAAAAAGGTTTTGCTGGCATGGTGATAGTCTCAGTTGCTCAAGTTGAAAAGGACTCTTTTACTGCTGCTTAGTGCATTATTCCCGCGATCCAGGACTAAGTAACAATGCTGAGAGTTCCTTGGCGGGTTAGTTAAGTTGAACTTGCATAGTCAAACCAAATCAATGACCATCGTTTGTGTGCTTCTAAAGCAGAAGACAGATCCCGAAGGGCATAGTCAAACCATTAGATTGAACCTTACAAGTCATTGGCTCGGCTGCCAGTATAAGGATTGACCCATTGCCGACGAGTGATTTGGGTCGAGGGATAAAGTAATCTACATCACCCATAACGCTAATTCCTGACTGCGCTCCGGATCTTTTGGATCAGCAGAAATTAGGCTTTGGTCAATCTTGGGATCAAGAATGCTGGTGCTTTCTCTTAAATAGCTTTCAATCTTTCCGTTATTGGTCATTCAAAGAATTCACAAACATTCAAAGAATTCACAATAGCCTGTCAATGATTGAAATGATGCTTGCCCCTGCTTGTATTACAGTTTAGTTCGACTGAAGAGTTATCTCCCCGACTCACAATAACTTTATTGTTTGGACCAAAGGCTTTAAAGGTTTCGTGAAAAATTAGTCAATCCCTCAGTATTTCTCCCTATATACTCTAAGGAGTAACTATTCTTCTTTGAATTTCTAGGAAAAAACTTAGGCTACTTACATTCAGGTTACTAATTCCCTATGGTTTTGTGAAAAAATAGCACTGGGAAGAGGTGTGTTAAACCTTTAATCAGGTACTACTCAAGTCTGATTTGAAGAGTCGTGAAGTTATAGCTGCTTAGATAAGGTTTGCATCAGCCAGTATGCTTGAGAATAGAAAGAAAACTGACTTTAAATAGAAATTTAGGGTACGAAGTTTTTAAGAAGACGAAGTTTCTACTAAATTTAATAGGGGCTAGGGTTCAGCTAGAGGTTTGACTACGCGAGCGATCGCCTCTTGAACAAAACCTTTAATAAATTCATCGCGGCGGTTCAGTTGAAATTGCTGCTGCACGACCTCAGTCATGCCTCCATCTCCCCAGTCTTGGTTGTTGCGAAAATATTCGATAAAACTTTTTCCAGCAATTCGCGTCAAGTAGGCGGCTGTGACTCCTTGAATGGCTCTACCCACTAAGAATGTAGCAACGTTAGTTTGCAGCGTGATCGAGAACAGTTCAATTGCGCCTCTGACAATTCCCAAACCAGCTAGGGTTTTAGCCAGGGAGATAGCTAACTCACGCCCCCGGTCAAGATTGATCTCACAGCCGTAGACTTTCCCAATTTCCACTACCATTTGAGCGTTGATAGCAGCAGTCGCCAATAGATCGACTACAGGCAGGGGAGTCACGGAGATTACGCCTGCTCCAATCCATTGAAAGCGATCAACAATTTTTTCTGCTTGCTGAAGTCGCTGAGCATCAATCAGTTGACGGGCTTTTTCACCTAAACGCTGAGATTGCAATAAGATGTTGTCTGCAATTAGGTCTTCTCCTTCTGCTCGCAAAATGGCTGCCATGCGTCGAAGGAGCGGCAAAATTTCTGGGGTTGGCTGGAAGAGTTCCCCGCTTTCTAAAGGAACGGGTTGGGGACGAGCGGCAACTGCTACAACATCACTGGGGTCAATAAATCTGTGAACTCGCTGGCGGAGACGAGCCAGGATTTCTTCTCGGTCAGCTTCGGTGTAGAGGTCAATTTTGTTGAAGACGATGAGAGATCGCTTGCCAATCTCAGCCAGTGTCCCCAGCGGTTCATACTCGGACTTGCGGAGGTCGTTATCCAGTACAAACAGCAGTAAATCGGCTTCAGTGGCAAGTTGACGGGCTAGTCTTTCGCGTTCAGTGCCCACCACGCCCGCTTCCAAAATGCCAGGAGTGTCAGTGATAAAAATTTCTCGCTCTAGCCCCTTAAGCTGAAAGCGATAGGTTTCCCCGGCCGCTGTGGTGCCCATTGGTGCACCTACTTGACCGACAATCCGACCGAGCACTGCATTCACGATAGAGGTTTTTCCAGCAGAGCCAGTGCCAAACACGACGACCTGCAATTCCCGTCGAGAGAGACTTTCTTCGATTTCAAGGGCGCGATCGACTAGGGCTTGTCGAGCTACTTCGTCTTGAATTTGGGCAACCTGTTGCCGAATTGCCCTCAAGCTTTCCTCAGCGGCTTCTGTCTTTTGCTCTGGCGCTTGGGGAAGCGGACGTTCGGTGCGCTGTCCGGGACGCTGAAACAGAATGCTGTAATAGATAAGTGTTGCAATCAGGGCAACAAGAAGCACAATCAGCAGCAGCAGAAACAGATTGCCCAGCAAAGGCGAACTGAACGCGATGCGGAAATATAGCCGGGAGAGTGAATCCAGAAACCAAAGCAGTAGCCCTAGAATTAGGACGATGCCAACTAGCAATACCAGGATGCGCGACCAGGACATGAAGGGCTTTGGATGAGATAACAGTCAGATGTGACGCTTGGTTGACTAGGCTCAAGATCCCTCTCATTCTAATTCCCTGTCAGGTCATTCCCTGTTAGAGAATACGAATTAAACAAAACCTGAAGTTTTTTGAGGAAGGGGTTCACTACGAACCGCAAAGTCGTCAATAATAAGCAGCACCTCTAAAATAGTCATCAGTCGAAGGTTACAAAGCCACATAACAGCTTGTGAAACATTGCTTAGCTGCTGGTAGTCTTGGCTCACTGGTCGAGCTAATCCACTTCATGCCGTGTAATTTCGAGGGACAGCCCTGTGAGTAGACGACTTCAATCTGGCAGTTCCAGATGCTTTTCAATTCGTATCCCAGCTATTGCTCCTGTTCGATGGTTTACTGTCTGGGCGGGTGTAACAACTACAGCTTGTCTGGTGGGGCTAACATCCTTGCCTGTGTCAGCTCAAACGAGTTCTGATCAAACTTCTCAAATTCCAGATTCTTCCCAAGCTCAAAACGCTCCTCAAGCTCAAAACTCTTCTCAAGACAGCGCTGATCCCACCTTGGATATTGGGATCGTGCAGCGATTTGGCTCTGAATCTGGGGACGAAATTACTTTACAGCCATTGACGGGCGATCGCCTCACTATGCAATTTGAGACGGGAGGTCAAACCCAAACCGTCACTGCCAGCACCGTCAAGCTAGAAATCACGATGGAGCCGCTAGCTGAGCCGCAGGTCAATGAGCGAGTGGTGCTGAGTACCCATCGCAGCTTTGAGAGTGCAGAAGATAGCGCTAACCAATGGCGATCGCGCGGCGTGGAAGTTGAAATTGCTCAGCCTCGACAGTGGCAGGTGTGGGCCAAGCGTGATGTTTATCGTAGTCCGCTGCTGCGCCGTCTGCTGTTTCAAAATCTTCAAGCCAATGGGTCTAGAAGTGCTTTTTTAGATACCCAGGTACAGCAACAGATACCTAAAGCGTCATTTGTTGCCAACGGCTATCGCTATCAGCGGGACGAAGTGCAGATTACAACAGGGAATCGTCGGGTACAGGTAACCCCCAATCGCAGTGATAGCGAACGCCGACTTTATGGAGGCAATCTACAGCTCCAGCCTAATGCCTATGGCACCTATACATTAGTGAATGAGGTGCCCGTTGAAACTTACTTGCGGGGAGTGGTACCCCACGAGATTGGGGTTGGTGCGCCGCCAACCACAATTGAGGCCCAGGCAATTTTGGCTCGCACCTACGCACTGCGAAACGTGCGCCGATTTGCGATCGATAACTATGAGCTATGCGCTGATACACAGTGTCAGGTTTACCGTGGGCTGTCAGGTGCCCACCCTGAGACCGACCGGGCGATCGCCGCTACTCGTTCTCAAGTATTGACCTACCAGAATGAATTGGTCGATGCTTTGTATTCCTCAACGACAGGTGGCATTACAGCCCCTTTCAGCGATGTCTGGAATGGACCCGATCGCCCCTACTTACGCGCAGTCGTAGATTCTGTACAAAACATCTGGGATTTATCGCGCTACAGTCTGGCAGATGAAGCCAATCTTCGAACCTTTATCGGTCGCACTGAGGGCTTTAATGAGAATGGCTGGGATGTATTCCGCTGGCGTGTAGAAAGTCCATTAACGCAAATCACGGCTGACCTGAAGGAATATCTAACCGGAATTCAGCATCCTCTGGCAAACTTTACAACGGTACAGCAAGTTCAGGTTGTTGAGCGATCGCCAGCAGGTCGGGTACAGCGAATGGCAGTTCAAACTGATCGAGGAACGGTTGAGTTAGAGAAAGACGAAATCTTGCGAGCCTTTTACGCACCCAACAGCACGCTGTTTTACATTGACCCCGTTTATGAAGCATCCGCAACGCCAGCTGGGACAGTGCAAAATTCTACAGCAGGACAAAGCGAAGGAGAGCAAAATTCACAGCCTGCTGAATCCAGAATTCTGAAAGGGTACATCTTTACAGGCGGTGGACTGGGTCATGGAGTTGGGATGAGCCAGACAGGTGCCTATAACTTAGGGGATCTAGGCTGGTCTAGTGCCCAAATTCTTAGCTTTTATTACCCCGGTACTCAGCTCCAACCCCTAAGCGACGCCATTACGTTTTGGCGCGATCCAGCAGCGCTGGAGAATTCATCTGAGGCAAATGTAGAACTGGTAGAGCCAGTCCAATAGATTTAGCTAGATTAGCTCAAACGACTGCGACCCGATCATAAAAGAAAAAGATTTTGAGCGGAGGCGTAACATTAGTGCACCTCCGCTCAAAATCTTTTTCTGCTGTTCAAAGCTGCTCAACCAAAAGCAAGCAGGGGAAGATCGTTCGTACCCCTGCCATAAAGTGGTGACATCTTGTCTAGCGTTTGTGCTTGGAGTGAACCAGTCAGAAGCAGAGAGCGTTTAGTTGATCGCAAAGCTCCCTGTCTCTCTGAAGCAGCTTCACCAATTAGTACAGCTCTTCTTCTTGGTGAGTCAGGATGGTGCAGTCAGAGGTTGGGTAAGCTACACAAGTCAACACATAGCCAGCCTCAATTTGGTCATCATCCAGGAAGGACTGATCTGACTGATCGATTGTGCCCTCTTTGATTTTGCCAGCACAGGTAGAGCAGGCTCCTGCGCGGCAAGAATAAGGTAAGTCAAGCCCCTGCTCTTCGGCAGCATCTAGAATGTACTCGTCATCGGGTACTTCGATGGTGGTGTTCAGCCCTTCGGCCTCGTTAACCAACGTGACCTTAAAAGTCGCCATGCAACAATCCTCTCAATGTTTAAAACGGCAGTACGAGTTGACTTCTTGTAAGATATGCGACCCTAACTTGGGTAAAGGCTTACATTACGGTAACTCTTCTCTGATACTACGAAAAAATCTAAGATCTGTAACGCCTAATTGATAGATGGGCTGAATGGGATTAGTAATGAAAGTTATGAAATTAAGCCTAAATTACTTATACTTGAACGTTGATTGTGTTGTTGCCGTCTACAACTAATGCTGCTTTTCAATAGCAACTCTCTCCTGGTGGGAACTCGCTCTGTCAAGAGATTGCTAGGGCATTAACCATATGTTCTACTGACCTTTAGAGGATTAATGAATTAAAAGTGGTTATAGGTGTAACAAGTAACAGTTATTTGGTTGAAATTGATGGGGCGAGATGAAAACCCTTACCTTATTAACCATCAATACAGGTTTCAATATAGTTCTAAAATTCTAAAAACCGTCAGGTCATTTGACCCACTTGCCTTAAATCTATTGCTGCCATGACTGGATATTTCTTATATGACAACTGCATCGTTTGAATCATTCGTGTCACTGCCGATCAAAGTTGGGATAGTAGGAACAGGCTACGCCGCTAAAGTTAGAGCGGAAGCTTTGCAGGCTGATTCGCGATCGCAATTAGTCACGGTTGCAGGACACACTCCAGAAAAAGCAGCAGCATTTAGTCAAACCTATAGCGCTGAAGTATCAAATTCATGGATGGAGCTAGTACAGCGAGAAGATTTGGATTTGATCATCATTTCTACGGTCAATCGAGATCATGGAGCGATCGCTCGTGCAGCGCTCCATGCTGACAAACATGTCGTTGTAGAATATCCGCTCTCACTAGACTACGTTGAGGCAACAGAATTAATTGAGCTTGCACAGGCAAAAAGTAAACTACTGCACGTCGAGCATATTGAACTGCTGAGTGGAATCCACCAAGCAGCCTTGAATGCTCTTCCCCAAATTGGCTCAGTGTTCTACATCCGTTACGCTAATCTCAATCAGCAACGTCCGGCTCCTCAAAAATGGACTTACCAACCAGAGTTGTTTGGTTTTCCACTAATTGGAGCCCTCTCTCGCATTCATCGCCTGATTGACTTATTTGGTCAAGTTAACTCCGTTAGCTGTAGTGCCCGCTTCTGGGACGATACAGATTCCCCCGATCGCTACACCACCTGCCTCTGTACAGCACAACTGCAATTTACAAATGGAACTATGTCTGATTTAACCTACGGAAAAGGCGAAGCCCTGTGGAAATCAGAACGCAGTCTAGAAATTCATGGTGAGAAGGGTGCCCTTCTATTGGATGGCGACCAAGGAACGTTAGTTCGATTAGATACAACATCTCCCCTAGAGGTTGGAAGCCGGAGAGGCCTATTTGCAAAAGATACGGCTGCTGTCCTAGATCACCTCATATTAGGTTCATCCCTTTACGTTACTTCAGCTGCCAGCCTATATGCCCTTAAAGTAGCTGATGCTGCTCAACGTTCTGCTAAGACGGGACAAATTATTTACTTGTCCTAACCAGCGAGCTTATAACCTTTGCTCTGAATCAAAAGCTTAATTCACCTCTTAAAAACCCTCAAAAGATTCCCCATCTCAGGCTCTGTAACATGGGATACTTACGGGTTTGTGAGAAGACAGGCTCTTTATAGAGGAAACACGCTTGACAAGAGGACAAAAAAGTCCATATCTTCATCAACGCATCATAATTTAGCAGCGGACTATAAAGATATCAACAACAAAAAGGTATCCCTTAAGTGGATATCTAAGCATCAAGTATAAAAGTGGAATCAGTAATCCTGCCAAGAAATAAGTAAATCCTGGCACTGATACACTATGAAAACGACGACGCTAGAGCGCAGACCTTTACAGAAGCTCCTCCAGCTTTCAGGACGTTCTCAGGCTTCTAAACTACCGCTCATATTTATCGTGACGGGAGTCCTGTTTACTTTGTTCCTTCAGTTCCACATTCAAGATGGAGTCTTTTTTAGTGGAGATGGTGGACTCAAGGCACTCTTAGCACAACAGTTTGCTTCCGGAGATTTGCAATTTGATTTAGACCTGTCTGCTGCTGATTGGGTAAGAGATTTATGGCACAACGGACTATATCCGTTTCTCCCCCCCTTTGTCTACAACCGTTTGGGGCTTTACTACATTACTTTCCCGTTTACCTTTCCTCTAGTCACTGCGCCCTTCTATGCACTGTTGGGCTATAGAGGCTTGTATGTCATTCCTATTGTATCAACTTGGGTTCTGTGGTTTAGGTTTTACGCGGTGTGCAAACGGCTAGAGCTTAACAGCGGTGCCATTGCGATCGCCCTAGCCATTCTCATCTTTGCTTCCCCATTATCTATTTATAGTGCGATGTACTGGGAGCATACTCTTGCTGTGGTTCTTGCCTTTTATGGTTTAACGGTTGTACTCTTCCCAAATTCAGTCCACTTAAGTAGAAGAAGTGCTGTTTTAGGTGGAGTCCTCATCGGTTTATCAGTGTGGTTTAGGCCAGAATTTCTATGTTTGGTTGGGGCACTAACTCTACTCTCCCTTGTTGCAAAGCTTAAGTGGCTTAAGAAATTCAGTCCTGCCGCTGGGAAAGAAATTCTCTTCATTGCTAGCTTGCTCTTAACTGTTCTTATCTTTTTCTGCATTAACAAAATCGTTTATGGTCATCCTCTTGGTATTCATTCAATTCAGATTGTAGAAGAATTTTCACTGACAGAACGGCTGTTAGCCGCACGTGATAACTTCAAACAACTTATTTCTTCTTTATTCGAATATTTTCCAGTTTCGCTCTTTCCTTGTTTGTTTATCTTTCCGTCTCTGCTACGCAGTAAGCTGCGATTAGCACCGAAGATTTGGGCGATCTATTTCATAGTGGCACTGTTCATTTTCGCTGTTCCACTGATTGTTCCATCTGGAGCTGGGGGTAAGCAATGGGGCCCTCGGTTTTTGCTAATCCTTATGCCTCTACTTTCACTTCTCTTAGCCGTCCAACTTAAATACATTATGAGAGTAATGGGACGGTTTCAGCGATACCTTTCTATCGGATTGGTTTGCGTATTAATTGCTATCAGTATTCACCTCAACACGTTCGTTGCGACAGCTAAGTTGGTGCAGGACTATCAGACTGTTGCCTTGGCTCTAACAGCAGTCAAAGAAAACTCTAATGAGATCATCGCGATCTCACACCAGTACGTAGCCCAGGCGATCGCACCTGCTCTAAGTGATAAGAGGTTTTTTCTAGTTGATGATGCTGAAGATGTAAGGCAGTTGAGTGAATCGCTGATTGAGCAAGGATATCAAAAATTTCTTTACATCTGCTATCACCATCGTCCTTGTCCTGTACCTGAAAACCCTACGCAAAAGCTGGAGTTTTCTTCATCAAATCAATTCTTTAAAGTTGAGTTTTCACCATTAACATCAGACGGTCTTGGTGGTTCGGGTAAATATCCTGCTTACGAAGGGTCAATTCTCACCTCTACAGAACCTACGGAGCTTTAAATGATCACTATATTGAAGGGGATCAAACTAAATAGGTTTGAATTACTTTCACCTCTAGAAGTTTTATTGTTTTTTGCGATCGCTCTGGCAGTTACGCTGCGAATACTGAACTTGAGCAGCCATGAGTTTTGGTATGACGAAGTTCTATCTCTGTTGTTGTTTAGTGGGCAAAAAACAGCCTATGAAACCCCTGGAGAGGTTCCTGTTCTTCTGTCAAGCTACACCTCCTTACTCAAACTACCAGTTGAGACTGGACTAGGGGACATCGTAGAAACCCTCAAGCAAATTTTAAGGGGTATTGCTGGCGGCGAACCTCATCCACCACTTTTCTTTCTGAGCCAGCATCTTTGGTTGCGGCTTTTTGGTAATGCTGTAGCTCAAGTTAGAAGCTTAGGAGTTTTGCTAAGCTGCCTCGCAATTTTCAGCGCTTATGGGTTAGGGCGAGACGTATTAGGTCATCGAGGTGGTCTAATTTTCGCTGCATTACTTGCAACTAACTCCTTTTACCTTTTTCACTCACTCAACGTCCGTATGTATGGACCACTGGTTCTCTGGATTGTTTTGAGTGGGTGGGCGCTTGTCCGGTTGATTCGCCAAAATACTGTTGAAGCTAACGTAACCCGCCGACAGCAGTTGCTTTGGAACTGTTTACTGATTGGGTCAGTTACAGCTGGGCTACTAACTTTTTACTTCTTTGCGTATTGGGTAATAGCGCTGGGTGTTTTGGTACTCTATCTTGATCGGCAGCGCTGGTTTCAATACGGAATAGCCTTGGGAATCGCTGTGTCGCTTACTATTCCTTGGGCATTTTGGGGAGTTCGGCAACAGGCACGAAATGCTGATCTCGATCGGTTTGCTGAGTCAATTGGGTTTATCGAAGCATTATTCAAACACTTCCGCGATGCCCTTGAGGCAGTTGGCATTCAATTACTATCAGGTGGTTTGTCCACAAGTATCTCCCATGAAGTTGCCGTTTTAATTGGCTTCATTGTTGTTGCCATATTATTAACCTGTTGCATTTGGCTTTGGCGACAGGGTGAGTATCAAACACTTGGAACCGCACTGATATTAGGAGTTTTGCCATTAGCGCTAGCTCTAAGTGTAGATGTTTTCACTGGGAAATTTACATTAGGTTGGGGCTATGGCAGAAGTATCATCTTCGTTTTGCCGGGTTGTCTCCTCTTAATAGCAGCAGGGTTGGAACGAGCAATGGACCACTGGCAAAAACCTTTGATTGCAGCCCTACTCGCCACTTATGTTTGCGTTGGTGTAGGTGATTTTAACCTCCGCGATCGCCACATGTTCCACACGGTTAATCAACTCATTCAGCAGAACATTGAGACCCCAACTTTAATCGTAATGAGCTCTAAAGCTTGGGGGCACGTCTTGCGCTTGGCTTACTATGTTACCCCTGATGCGCCTGTGAGTTTGTTGGCTGAGAAGCCCGAACAGCTTGCTGCAACTTTGGATAAAACTCTAACGGATACAGCGTTAGCCTACGAGCGCATCCTATGGCTCAACCCTGAGCGAGCTGTTTGGAGTGAACCTAAAACTGACGCCGAAAAGCAACAGTTTGATCAGGCTGTTCAACAAGTTTTACAAGCTCAGTACAAACTGACGAGCACTGAAGCTCTGTCAGGAACGATGGATTTGGATCGGTTCACGCTCAGTCTTTACACCCAATCGCCTGCTACGTAATTTATTGGAGAATTTTTAAAATGACAGCTCAACATCCCCTAGCTTTGTTAGAGGTGCCTTCTGGTCCTTTACAAGTTTTTGATTACCCTACTGTTGCCCAAAACGCCCACGTTCATAATCAAGGTACTTTAAAGTCGCAGCACTCCATCAAATTTTCCTTGATCATTCCGACTTATAACGAAGGCACAAACATTCAAGACATTATTTGTTTGCTGAGTGGCTTACTTGATCAGGCAATTCCTGGTGAATATGAACTGCTCGTTGTCGATGACAATAGTCCAGATAGAACTTGGGAGATAGCTCAAGGACTAATGTCACAATATCCTCAGCTTCGAGTGATGCGTCGTCAACTCGAACGAGGGCTCTCTAGTGCTGTCATTCGAGGATGGCAAGCTGCAAGAGGAGAAATATTAGGGGTGATTGATGCAGATTTACAGCATCCACCAGAGGTTCTGCTAAAGCTGCTCAATGCAGTTGAGCAAGGAGCCGATTTAGCTGTTGCCAGCCGTCATGTTGAAGGAGGAGGCGTTAGCGAATGGAGTCTTGCCAGACGATTTCTATCTCGTGGCGCTCAAACGCTGGGATTAATTCTGTTGCCTGGAGTAGTAGGACGGGTCACTGATCCGATGAGTGGTTATTTTATGGTGCGTCGTAGTGCAATTAGCGATCGCACCCTCTACCCACTCGGCTACAAAATTTTGCTTGAGGTATTGGGACGGGGAGACATTGGGCAGATTGCTGAAGTCGGCTATGTCTTTCAAGAAAGGCAGCAAGGAGAAAGTAAGGTTACTTCCAAACAGTACATCGAATACCTTCACCACCTGACCCGATTGCGAATTGCTGGTGGACGATTGGGACGTATCCAACAGCGATTTGAGATCCCTCTTGGTCGATTAGTTCGCTTTGGTCTGGTAGGCTTCAGCGGTGTGTTTGTGGATATGACTTTGCTGTATCTGCTGAGTGATCCAACAACTCTTGGACTGCCGTTAAACTTGGGTAAAAGTATTGCCGCGGAGATTGCAATCTTCAATAATTTTCTGTGGAATGACGCTTGGACATTTGGTGATTTAACGAGTAGTCAAAAGGGAATACAAAAGCGATTCAAGCGGTTCTTGAAATTCAATTTTATTTGCTTGGCTGGATTGGTTCTCAACCTCTTAACCTTTGATGTTCTGGTTTATCTACTTGGAGTGAATCCCTACCTTGCAAACCTGATTGCGATCGCCATTGTCACCGTTTGGAATTTTTGGCTGAATTTAAAGCTAAGCTGGCGCGTTACTGAGGTGAAGTAGTAGCTTCAGGCTGGCGATCGCCCTCAAAGCCATAAGCGTCTCGCACCAGATACAGAGGACGTCTTTTAACTTCCTCATAAACACGCCCTAGATACTCGCCGATGATGCCCAGGGTGATCAACTGCACGCCCCCCAGGAACAAGATAACGACCATGAGCGAGGCATAGCCTGGCACATCAACCCCTAGAATCAGAGTGCGAATAATCAGAAACGAAGCGTAGAGAAATGCGAGTATAGATAGGACAAGTCCAAGATAGCTCCAAACCTTGAGCGGGACTGAGCTAAAGGATGTAATGCCGTCAACTGCAAAGTTCCACAGTCGCCAATAGTTCCACTTGGTGCGTCCTCTATACCGTTCAGCCCGATCATATAGAACAGCGGTATTTTTAAATCCAACCCAGGCAAACATCCCTTTCATAAAGCGAGTTCGTTCGGGCATCTGTTTTAGCACTTCTACGACACGACGGTCGAGTAATCGAAAATCGCCAGTATCGCGAGGAATTGGGACAGTACTCATACGTCCAATGACTCGGTAAAAGGCACTGGCCGTAAACCGCTTGAACCAGGTTTCTCCCTGGCGCGATCGCCGAGTTGCATGAACAACGTCATATCCTTCACGCCATTTTGCGATTAGCTCTCCGATCAGTTCAGGCGGATCTTGCAAATCTGCATCGATTGGAATGATGGCATTGCCTGTCGCGTAATCGATTCCTGCGGATAGAGCAATTTCTTTGCCGAAGTTACGAGATAAACTCAAAATTTTGATTGCAGCGTTATGAGTCCGTTGCTCCGTTAAACATTGCAACGTTTTATCTGTACTACCATCATCCACACAAATAATTTCATAACTAAGATGCAACCCTTCTAGTACCTTCGTTAGCTGCTTGAATAAGTAGTCAATATTGGGTTCCTCATTGTGTAAAGGAACTACTACAGAAATTTCTACATCACCTGCACGGGTATACATGGTTAGTGAACTTTAACGTCCAAGCTTATTGGCAATTCCATCACAACCACCAGGAATTGTTGATCGAGTTCTAGAACCACCCCAAGCACAGCAATATTGCCGCTGTTCTTCTGACATGCGCTGTACCCCGGTAAAGTCTGCATTTTCAATTACTGCTCCGGTGCAAGTTCCAGTTGTGTAATCGGGAATTTCTGTGCGGCTGCGAGGTGTTGCAGTTGATACTGACCCATAGAATAAGCGAGTTCCCATCAGGTCAGCTCCAGCCAAATTTGCATCGACTAGGATAGTTCGAGATAAATTAGTTTTCACCAAATCACAGCGTCCTAAGTTGGCTCGAATTAAGTTGGAATCACTCAGGTCTGTCCATCGTAAGTCCGTCCCAGAAAGATCAGCGGCAGCCAACATCACACCCAGGTCGATAACACGAATGCCAAAATTACGGTCTTCTTGGTAGCCACCAACCCCATCTAACATGGCTCGCCCGAGACGGCGATCGCGCATTAATGGAGTCAATAGCCTGGAGCGAGAGAGAAACCGCACAACCTTAGCTTTACCCCCTGCATCAACGCTACTCAGAATGGCGGCAGTTCTGCCTTCGGCGATCGCTCGCTCTTGGGGCCAGTCTTCCAGCAACCCCTCCTCATCTAACACCAAATCAGAAATGCCCTGAAAGTACGTGTCGATAGTTTGCTGTTGGGTAATCAGATTCTGCTGAATCGTCAGATCTTTAGAAATGACATATTGTCGCCAGGCTACATAGACTGCCAGGATTGCGATCAAAATCTGCCCTAGAGCGCCAAGCACCTCACCCAGCGCCCCAGTTGCTTCCCAGTTAACCAAACTCCACCAGATCTGCAACTGCTCCAGCGCACCGCTGAGTATCAGTCCCCCTAATAAAGCAGATACTAGCCCTAAGATCGCGATGGTCAATTGCCACTGCTGCGCAGAGATCAATTCTGCTAGAGCAGCTTTTATGGGAGCCCAAACAATCCTTAAGGATGTTAGAAAAGCAACTGCTGTTCCAGCTACTCCTAGCCAAAAGTTGCCAATGATTAAACCAGTAGTCATGATGGCGATCGCCAGCAAAACAATCAACCAGTAAGGCGGTTGGCTCCGCTGCTCACGCGCAGCCAAGCCTTGCTTTGTAGGGTGATCGGTTGCACGCCCGTTATCTTGACGGTCAGCAACCGTCCTGTCAGCTACATCCAATTGATAATTTGCGTCAGTTTGATAATTTGCATCAGTGATTGACTGCGGAACCATCTCCCTGCCTGCTCCGTTAGGGCTATCTGATGGCATCGTTTGTGAGTATTCAGTCTCATCAGCAGGAGATGAATCAGACTTGGATAGATTGGAGTCTCGCGTCATATTGTCTTAATGGTCAGCAAGCTTAGGCAAACCCATGCCTTATTAGGATATGCTGACGCATCAAGATTAGGTCATAAAGACTAAAAAACCCCAGACCTTGAGAGGCAGCATCGCCTGTTGTCTCCCAGAGTCTAGAGCTTTCTGATTTAAAGATTGTAGAACTAAACGTTACTGGGAGAAGCAACTCAGGATTGTGAGTCGCTTAGTTCTTAGCTCAAGCAAAGCAAATAATAAATTTTGCAACGTTCGTAGCGTGGAACTCCAACCCTAACAGGCATCTTGCCCGTCCTACAGTTTGCCCATCCTACAATTACACAACTTCTCAGCCATCCTACTAGCTACTAACTGGGTAGAGCGCTTAGCAGATTTACTCTTCCGTGGGCCTCTCGTTGAATTTGACCCGTGTGAACGGCATCATAGAGCCGTTCCAAAGCTGCCAGGTCTGTTGACTGATAGCCCCTCATTGCTAAAACCTGACGGATTAAGCCTTCAGATTCAACGCTAAGGCAACCTGTTTGAAAAGCCGATTGAACAAGTCTACCGATCATAGAGCCGGGGCATCCTTATCAGTGAACTGTAACTACTAATATCAATGATTGACGCAGCTAAATGACTGATTGAGATCGCTTGGGACTTGTGATCTCAGAAAGTCTTAAGCTGTGATATCGGTCACTTACAAATGAGCCTGATTTGAAATCCCTGAATGGTGATTGGGGGTAAACCCTTCACCTAATTCTGCAGGGTGAAAGGTGGAAAATTATCAAGCTCCCATCAAGTTTCTGTAGTGTTCTTATTAGGAATTTACGACTCTCAAAGGTAATTCGTTGAAAGGATCTGGGAGAAATAGAAAAACTGATGTATGACAAAATCTCTGTGTGCTGCTCTAATTACGTATAGTCCTGCTATTTGGATTGTGGATTAGCCCAAAATAGAGCAGGATTTTAGTAGATATAGAAAAAATCTCTTGGGATGCCAATCTGCCAGTTAGTTTAGGGAATGAAATTTAATTCTCAAGTAGTTTAATATTCGGTGTGATGGTGAGGAATAAACCCAATGGCTAATCAGGTTAATGGTGGCAGTTTGTATCCGCTGTTTACAGCCAACTTGGCACGGGTTGGAGATTTATGGGCGATCGCTCAATGGCTTAACGCTTGCCTTGTCCCTCAAGGACTTCATGCGAGGGTCGGTGCTACTAAACCTGGTTATTTGAGAGTAATAGTGGAATTTGAGCGATTGCCTGAGCGCGATCGCCTGATTCGGTTTATTTGTCACCGCCTTTGTAAATTGAACTCTAGCCAGATCAAAGGGGTGCAAGTTGTAGCTCAGCAGGCAGGCACCTCAAAAATTGTTTGGAAGCAATCTGTTCGCATCAATACCCCTGCCAGTCGTACCTCAAACCCGTCTCCGCCACTGCTAACCGCTGTCCGCAGTTCTGCTTCCCTTAAGCCACAGCAAGCTGCTCCATTAGGTCATTCGGTCAGCCAACAGCTTCGATCTCGCTCCCTGCTGATTGGTGGGTCTGCGGCTGCAGCATTTTTAGTAGGCTGTGGGTTTGAGGTGCTAATTCAGCACGCTGGAGCTTTGGCTTCTCAGTCTGGGGCACCCGAAGCAACTGAGGTTAGTACGTCTCAATCAATGGACCAGCGGAGTAACACCGTTCAAACGGACCAGGACGAGGTAACGGTATTTCAGCAGCCTGTCCTCAATCCCGATGACCCAACGGTCACATTAACTTTTGGAGATGATGCTGCCTTGGGAACCGTTGGAGCTACTTCTACACTGCAGGTTAGCTCAACTGGAGGAAATCAGTCTAGTCGAGCTGACGTTGCTACGGCTCACCTGGATGCACCCTTGTTACAGATTCAGCCAGATTCTTTAGATGATGAAACAGCTCCAGAACAGCTTCAATCTCTAATCGATAGCCAGATCGATTTGGTCAGTTTGGCTAGTGAGCAGGTAATGGAAGAAGGAGCAGATGGGCTTGAGGAAACGCTAGAAACTTTAGAACAGTTTGGCATTCACTCGGTTGGAGCCGGACGCAATCGCCGTGAAGCAAGCCGTCCTGAGATTCTAGATGTGAAAGGGCAACGCATTGCTTACTTAGGCTATTCTGATTCAGATTTAAATGCAGCTAGAGATAGAGCGGCTGGAGTCAATGCTAATCCTGATCGCCGAGTGTCCGCAGATATTCAAGCAATCCGCGAACAGGTGGATTGGGTTGTAGTGAACTACCACTGGAGCAAAGATTTAGAAGCCTATCCAGCCGATTGGCAAGTTGACTTGGCGCATTTGGCAATTGATCAGGGTGCTGATCTAGTGGTGGGATATCATCCGAATGTGCTGCAAGGAGCCGAAATCTATAAGGGACGGGCAATCGCCTATTCTCTCGGCAACTTCATCTTTACTCAGAATGACGATACGACTGAGGACATTTCAGCAGAAAACTACGATACAGCAGTTTTGAAAGTTTCTCTGCGAGAAAACCAGATGCGACTAGAGTTTTTGCCTGTAGAAGTGCGGCAAGCCAAGCCAGAAATTGTTGAGGGCGAAAAAGCTGATCAGATTATGCAGTACATGCAGCAGGCTTCTAGCCCGTTTGCTCAGCCAATCCAGTCGCCAGTGGTGTTAGACAAGCGATCGCAAGATGCGCCTCCAGAAATTCTTCCTCCAGAAATTCCGGCAGAAATTTCTGTCCCTGAACCCGATCAGCCCTCCATTCCTGATTCTGAGCCGTCTCAGCCTTCTGACTCTTTCATCACCTATCCAGACGCTTCTACCGATGAAACGCAGTCAGACAGAGTGCAGCCAGACGTGATACCTGTAGAACCATCAGAACCGTTCACGACTTATCCGTCGCCTGAATCAGACATCCCAGATGATAGCTCTGAACCCTTTCATGCTTGGCCCGATGCTCAACTCCCAGAGACTGACACGGACGATGCTGCTCAAATAAATGCAGTTCAACCAGAACTACAACAAACGGCTCCTTCTGAGGCGGATATTACCTTACCTTCGCCCGTAGAACTGACTCAAGCTGAGCCAATTCAACCAGAGCAAGCCGATCAAGGCTCCTCGATGGTGGTTGAAGCTGAGCCAATTCAGATTGAGGAACAAATTGCTGAGGGCGAGACTGAGGATGTGGCTAGTGAGAGCGATCGCCCTCCAGCATCATCGGATCAACTCACAGTTTTGAAACCCCAGGTTTCTCTACCTTCATCGGAGCCGAATACTAAGCCAGCATTTTAGCAAGGTTCTGTTGCTTCGTGCCCACCAGTAACACTTGATTGCTATAGTCACCTTGATTGCTATAGTCCACCATGTGGAATTGGGAGAAGCCTGTGTTTGCGATCGACCTTGAGCAAAAGCAATATAAGACTTACATCCTCTCCGACCAGATTGGACAATCTCGTCTTGAGGTTGTCCCAGAGCGAGGCGGCATCATCACCAGTTGGCAAATTCGCGGTAAGGAGATGCTTTACCTTGATGCAGAGCGGTTTGCCAACCCCGAATTAACCGTGCGAGGCGGCATTCCTATCCTCTTCCCCATTTGCGGGAACCTGCCGGACAATACCTATACCTACCAGGGGCAGTCCTACACATTGAAGCAGCATGGTTTTGCTCGCGATCTACCCTGGGAAGTAACGGACCGAGTCACCCAAGATGGGGCTAGTCTAACGCTGGTGCTAAACAGCAATGACCAGACTCGCGCCGTTTACCCATTTGACTTCCAGCTCATTTTTACCTATCGATTACAGGGCAATAGCCTGGAAATTCGCCAACGCTACGCCAACCATTCCGCTGAAGCAATGCCTTTCTCAACTGGGCTACATCCCTACTTTCAAGTTTTTGATAAAACTCAGCTTCAGTTTGAGATTCCTTCCAACCAATTTCAAAACCAGCGAGACAAATCTGTCCAATCTTTCTCTGGGCAATTTGATTTTGACCTGGATGAAATTGATGCATCGTTTTGGCAGCTTTCTGGTCAATCTGCGGCAGTTGCTGATCTGGGTCAACGAACCCGACTGAAGCTAGATTATGCTCCCATTTACTCGACGCTCGTGTTCTGGACGGTCAAAGGCAAAGATTTTTACTGTCTGGAGCCTTGGAGTGCTCCTCGCAACGCTTTAAATACGGGCGATCGCCTGACTCATCTAGCATCAGGTGAAACTTTAGAAACCGTTGTGCAATTGACCGCTGACTTCTAAACGTTGACCTCTAAACCTGTCTATCAAACGGGCATTGTATCTATTTTGTAGACACAATGCCCATCTCCCAAAAATCAAAGTTTTTAGGATTTCGATCACGCGTTGCATTACTGCTGGCGGACTCGATAGCTGCCAACAATCGTTTCAGCATCAGCATTGTAGTCGGCATAAGCCTTGTTAATGCCGTACAAGTTGAGAATGAAGATCGTGTCGCCACGCTGTTCAACAAAGCTAATTGCGTCCAGATCATTCCCATCGGTATCGCGACCCACCCAATCGACTCGAATACTGCCGTCGGGCTGAATTTGAGAACCCTGCCACGCCACATCCTCAAGTCGATTTTCGTATTCTTCTTTAAGAGCTTTCTCCAGGTCCTCTGTACTCAATTCCCCGCCTTGAGCAGCCCCAAAGTCGACTGAACCACCAAAGCCCTTGTCAGCAGAGACAAAGGCAATGCCACTACCAGTTTCCTGGTGGGTGTAGCCTTCTGGAAAAGAAATTTGGAAAAGGTCGTTTGGCTCCTGGTAACTCGTTGCACCCGATGCGGCAGGAACCTCAGCAGAGGGAGAGGACTCTTCTGAGGTTTCAGACGAGGAGCTACCACCTGGAGAAACGACGACAACCTCAGGAGAATCAGCCGGTGGAGACGCAGGCGATTGAGCCTCATTTGATGAATTGGTGGATAAGGAACCACAAGCAGAAACAACTACTGCCGAGACAATCAACAAAGCGGAAAACAAGGGGGAATATTTCATCTGAGTCTGTATTTACTGAAACACCTCTATATATCTACATTGACAGGTTAAATGAGTACCGAAGCATTACTGAAACTTAGTCAGAATTTTATGGAAACAATCTTTTTGGATTTGCTTGACACATTCAGGGAGTAAACTGATAAGATTAACAAGGTTTCGCTGTTGGGGCGTAGCCAAGTGGTAAGGCAGCGGGTTTTGGTCCCGCCATTCCCTAGGTTCGAATCCTAGCGCCCCAGTTTTATGAAGAACCCTATGTCAGACCAGCCTTCTCAATGGAAAGTTGGTCTGATCCTTATGGCGGGTGTGCTTTCCGCCTCAACCGCTGCAATATTTATTCGGTTTGCACTAGAGGTGGTTGAGGTTAACAGTGTCGGCTTTAGCTTGGTGCTAGCGGCTTCGCGCTTAACCCTGGCGGCGCTGTTTTTGATTCCAGCCTGGAGAAGTTTTTGGACTACCCAGTTTCAACGCAGTGCGCTGAGTTATTCGGTGGCAGCAGGTTGTTGCTTGGCAGTGCATTTTGCCAGCTGGGTTACTTCTTTGTCTTACACCTCTGTTGCGGCTTCTACGGCACTGGTGACGACCAATCCCGTCTGGGTCGCGATTCTATCTTGGTTATGGTTTGGTGAGAAGCCATCGTTAAAAACTGGACTGGGAATTGCGATCGCCCTAATCGGCAGTCTATTAATCGGACTGGGCAGTTCTGGCGGTAGCCCCATCAGCAATCCGCTGTTGGGCAATTTGCTGGCAGTAGCAGGATCTGTGGCAGTCAGCCTGTATTTCTTGTTGGGTCGAGAAGCTCAGCGGCGAGGCTTGGGAATTAGCAGCCATATCGTCTTGACTTACACAACGGCTGCGCTGGTCTTGTTGCCTCTGCCATTGTTCTTTGGGGTTGGCTATGTGGGATATCCCAGTCAGGTCTACCTCTGGATTGTGCTGATGGCGGTGTTTCCTCAGCTGATTGGTCATACCAGCTTTAACTGGGCGGTGCGCTGGATTTCCCCAACTTTAGTGACGCTGACAATTTTGGCAGAACCCGTCGGTTCTGGGGTTTTGGCACTCCTGTTCTTTCAGGAAAATCCAGGAATGCAGGTGGTTTTTGGGGCAGTCGTGATTTTAGTTGGAGTGGCGATCGCAGCGCTAGGAACCACCCCAACTGCAAAAAACACCAAATAATTAGAAGCCACCTCGAATAATGAGGTAGGCTCCGCACACTGCAGCCAAAAAGCCTAGAAGGGTGGACCAGATTGGATGGGCACTTTGAACTTTACGAATACTGCCAGCAGCAAGATCTCGTTGGGACTGGAGCAGTTCTAAATCAATCCAGGGAGTTGCACCTCGACGAAACCAACCTGTAATTGTGACAGAGCGATTGACTAGCTCGTTGGGTCGAGGAGACTGCGGCAGCAGGTTACCCAGTTGCCCCAACTGAGAGCAGTGATGAATTTTGATCAGCCCTGTCTGGGTGTCCAAGATCAGGTCTTGCCCCAACCAATTGCCAATTCCCTGACGACCTAACAACTTGCCGTGAAGCTGCACAGGTAGACTGTCAATGGGCAAAGACGCAGGATTTTTAAGCAAATCTGGCAGTGATGGTTCAACCTTCAGGTTGGAGGGCTTGATATCGGGAAAGAAGGAGTTGATTCGCAGGAAGGTACCGACGCTAAAGCCAATCGGGATTAGCGCTAGAAGGATACTGCGATCGCCCCAAAGCCAATCCAAACTGACAATCTGCATCGTATCTGCGATACCACCGATCAGCCACAGCGCCAGCGCAACCAGGATTCCTAAGGGTACACCCAAAAAAGGAGCCACCTGAAGCCCAAATCGTTGCGACCAGCGAGACGAGACGTAGGTGGGCTTGCTATTCAGGTCAAGCTCTGTCTCCAGTCGCCAATGACGAGCATAAAAAGTTAGAAGCTGAAGGCGATCGCCCAGTGGCGGATGAACATTACTAATTGCTAACCAATTACGGTAGGGATTGCTGCGATCCCATTCCAATACCGGCTCTAGCGGTACGTGAGCATAGATGCTGCCCAGACTTAAAGCAGTTTGATAGCCTACAGGCGCGAGCAATTCAAAACTTTCTATCAGGTTGCTAGTTTGCCTCTGGCGACGGATTTCGTCGGTTGTGCTAATGGCAATTTTGAGCAGCGCTCTGGTTAAACCATTGGGATTTCCGGTGATCTCGACCGCAGTGCGATCGCTGTAGTAAACCCGCAATCGCGATAGCCACAGCCCTGCCCAGCGAAAAGCTCGATACAGCCAGTAGCCAACAGCCGCAACGACCGCCAGACTACCGCGCAGGAAAGGGTTCTGCTGGCGATCGCCCCACTGAGCCGCCTGCCGATAGAGCAGATAAGGAAGCTGAGTCACCAGCGCCACTAGTGACAAAATGGCGAAGTCCCAGTGCGCTATGTGCGCCAGTTCACCCGCACAAATTGCTGCAATTTCGTCATCGGCAAGCTGTTCTAATAACCCTTGACTGACCACAATGCGGGCTTTGCGCGGCAGACAGCCATAGGTTAGAGCCAGAGGTGCGGTGGTTGGCAAGATGCCCAGCGCTGGCACTGTCCAGCGTCGCTGTCCACAAATTCGCTTTAACACTCTGGCTGATTCCGGGCTGTAGTTCTCTAACCGAGAAAGATTCAGCGACTTTAGCCCATAAAATCGCCGCAGCAAAAAGTCTAGTATCCAGGGAGAGCCACAAAATAAAGCGATGAGTGGGTAAATAATCCACCAGGTGGGGTCAAAGCCATAGACAACGAATTGATATAGACGCAGCGTAGAAAAAACGGCATTGGACGCTAGATGCGCCACTTCTAGAACGGCTCGAATGATCCAAAATAGGGCGATCGTCGTACCAATTTGGGCTAACCACAGTTGCCATTGCTTAACTGTGCCCAGTGGTGTCCACCGTTGTGCTCTGCCTGCCTGTCGCCACCTTGGAAAGTAAGCAGGAGTTGAATCGCTTTGGGGATCAGTAGGTTGAAGCGGGCGATCGCCCAACTGAATTTGAGTATGCGACTGAATTTGGGTTGGTAATTCAGGTCTAGAAGTTACACCTGAGTCTTCTACATCCGCAGGAAAAACAAATGGATTCGCTAAACTAGTTTCGCCAGTCCCAGTTTCATCCATCTCCTCCTCATCGACAGGCTGGATCACTGTACGATTTTCAGCTCGAGGAATTGATGGGCGCGAAACATTTGCTGAAGACGAATTAAGCGGAACGAAACCTGTCGCATCCGCTTCTGCCAAACTTGCATCAGAACTTTCAGACGAATTTTCCAGCGGAACGAACCCCGTCTGGTCTAGTTTAGAGTTTACCGAGCGTGAAGCTGGCTCTTGTGGGGTGACGGATGCGCGGCGCGAGTGAGCGGCTTCACGTAGGGCTGAGCCTGCCTGGGGATAACGTTGGGCGAGATCTGACAGGGTTTGGGCTGCCCACGAACGGGTGCGCTGATTGGCGCTGGTTGAAAGGGTTTGGCAAAGCGCGATCGCCTGTTCGATTTGCCCAATTTCCTGATAAGCCTTCACGAGTGCCATTTGCGCCTTTAGCACCGTTAATGGGCGAGTGGCTTGCAGCGCTGGCTTCAAGGAAGCGATCGCTGCTGCATAATTCTTTTGCTTCAAAGCCCTCAGCCCCTCATCCAAAGATGAATTCAAGGGCTGATCAGGGTCATCAAAATTAGAAGGAGTCGCGCCCAACTGAGCGGAGTCAGAAAAATCTTCCATGTTGCTCCACCAGGGTAGATGTGAAACGGCTAAGGGGTGTCACCCACCACCTTGTATATTGCCCATTTTCTTCTGCCCAGGGATCTTACAGAACAAGAATTAAATATTTCAAGTAGATGGCTGCTTTCACTAAACGGGAAAGTGTTCCTTCACAGGCATCCCCTCCACACTCTAGTTTCGTCCTAATTGCTGTTGGGCAACCTTGCAAGCTGCCAAGATTCTATGATCGTTGGGGCTGACCGTGTCGATTTGGTGGTAGCCCGTCAAGTGGAGAGAGGCGATCGCCGAGTTGCCAACCGTTGCAACACTGGTGTCTCGCTGCAACTCTACCGTATGGGCATATTCAGACTGATCTTCACTATTCACCACCGTCAGTTCTAAATGCTCAACCTCTGGCTCACCATAAAAACAGTCAAACGAAGAAGTTGGCATATAAAACGCTCCAACAATTTGCTCGTCGTTTGCTTCAAACACTAAGTAAGTTGAACCAACCTGATCAGCTTCTGGAGATTGCCCAAATACATAAGTTCCATCTGGCAAAGTTTGCTGATTTGTAGCCTCAAATTGGGCTAAATCAGTAGACCGACTGAGTATATTTGTCACATCTAATGTAGACCGATCGGCTACTTCTGGCACTTCAGCCCCATGCGCCTTTACAATGGGGAATCCCTTTGCCATCGGGCTCAAGGCAAGTGTTAACAATAAGCCAGTCAGTGGCTTCTCTAAATAGCGCCAAAAGGAGCGGCAAAACTTTGTGGAAGCAGCATTCGAGAGAGATAGGTCTGACATGGTGGTAGGGGAAGCATCTGAATGTCAAGACTATCTCGCTTTTCAAGGGTCTACCTGGTGATTGAAACCAAGCTTGAATCGTGATCTTGAACTCAAAAACGGGTGATTGAGAACGGCTCTAGGGATGATTTAAATCACACAAACAACGTTACGTTACAGATGTCGTGCAGAGATTGCAGCAAAGAATTAGTATTTTCATTACAGGGCACTCAGGGAAATCGGAGCAACTGTATGCAGCTCGATCAAGATAAGAAACGATGCTTGGATAGTTTGGTCTGGGCAATTGAGCAGTTGCATGGCGATTTGCAGATGCATCGTCTGCATCGAACAGCCGATTTGATCATTCAAACAATGACGGGTCCCTGGCGCTTTTTTCACACTCCCGAACACATCTTTGAAGTGGGTGGAACGGTTGGCGCAACTGGGGAAGCAATCGAAGTTTTGGCAGCTTTATTTCACGACCTGGTTTATGTCCAAGTTGATCAGGGGGTCAGTGTCAACATCAGCAGCTACATCTCCCCTTTTGTTAAAGAGGATTGGGGTAAGCTGATCATCTGCGATCAAGATGAGTTGGTGAGCGATCGCCTTTTTGACCTGGTTGCCGCTGTCTTCGGCTTTGTGCCTGGTCAGATTTTGCCAATGGGCGGACAAAATGAATTTTTGAGCGCTGTTATCGCTGCTAAGTCTTTAGAAAACCTGTTGCCGCTTGACATCATTGCTCAAATCTTGACCTGCATCGAAGCAACCATTCCTTTTCGTCCCAGGTCTGCTTCAGGCTTGAGCGCTAGTGATGTTCTATATCAGCGCTTGATGGACATTAGCCAAGATTTTGGGTTTGGTTGGACGGATGAAAAAACACAGTCCATTGTTAAGCAAGCTGTCCGCGTTTCCAATCGAGATGTTGAAAACTTTGCTTTTACCAGTTCAGCTCATTTTTTAGACAATACCTGGAACCTGCTGCCCGAAACCAATCATCACCTCAAAAGTGCCAGTTCCTACACAGTGCAGGGCTATCGCACCTCCATCCAGAAGATGGAAGGCTTTATGAGCTTCCTCAAGCCTGAACTGGTATTTCAACAATTTAAGGGAGAACCAGACGATCAGACCTATCAAGCATTGGTCGATCGCACTCGCAAAAATCTTGAAGTTGCTCGCCTTTATTTAGGAGCTAAGCTCGTTTCAATTGGCATTATTGAAGCGCTTTCTTTCAGAATTGGGCGAGATATTCCAATCTCTACAATGATGGGAGAATTGCCCTCTACCGCTCACTCCGCTGCCCAGCTAGAACACTTTATTCCCACCATTTCAGCTCATGTACCACCTGCAACGGTTTTGGAAAATGAAGTATTGGAGCTATTAGAAGTTGGGCGCAGCCTCAACTCTTCCTATGATGTAAAAAATTCACCGATCGCCACTTTTGTAGTAAAGTCTGTTGGCTTTGCAGAACTGCGAAAGATGGTAGAGCAAGCTAAAGCTTTCTTTAGGGACGATATTTCATCTGAAGAATTCCTCTCAAGCTGCGATCCGGATGTGGTTAGAACAGTAACAAACGGCGTTTTAGAACTATTTGAAAGCCGTAAAATTGCGCTAGGTCAATTGACGCGATCGCCTTGAGAGAATACAGTTAAGCAGCGATCGCCCCCACTTCACGCTCCGCCAAAGTTAAAAATTGATACCTCCAGTTCAGCCAAAGGACTCAGAGCAGTACGCTGCGAGAATCAGGAAAAAGTTTAGCGAGGTCATGATTATGAACCTGCGACGAACTCATATTTCTGCTCAGTGGCTATCTTTATGTTTAGGTGTCGGATTGTGTGGATTCGTTGGGGCTACTGCTCAGGCACAACTTGCACCAACAGCCCGCTACGCTAGGGGTGAAAACGTTGATTTAGCGCTAATTATTCAAGAATGGAAACAGAAGCATCCCGACGTGCCGGTATTTGCTTGTGTTTGTAATCAAGCAACTTGCGATGCTACTTCACGCTGGCCGTTTCGCAACTTTAGCCAGTATCAGTTTACAGTTGCCCTGGGGTCATTTAATGCCGACTATAGCCAAAGTCTGGGATTTAACTGTTTTGACATTCAAACAGGACTGGCTCCCAATGCTCCAGATCCGGGAGAGCCCAACCCTTCATCACAAATCGAAGTTTTAGATGAAGGCAGGCAATTGCGTGGTCGGTGGTTGGGAAGTACGCAAGAGATTGACATTACTAGCTGGAATGTCAACGTTTTAGAGGCATTAGATTGTTCTGGACCAGAAATTGTAGACCAGCGAGAGTTTAACGGTCAGCGTGTAGTGGGAGAGCCAGCCATCGACCCTGAAACAGGCAATATTGCCGTCGGTGTGCTGCTGACAGAATGCGCCGAAACCCAGCAAACTGCAATTTTTGTCATCGATCCACAGCCGGGTGGGTATGCGCTTTATCGAGTCCAGGTGCCTGGCGATCGCTCTTTGCCCAACGAGTTTTCAACCTATCCCCTCAACAGCTTAGTAGGGTTGCAGTATTGGGATCGCTATCTGCTAGTACGGCATGGAGATGCATCGGGCAGTGAAGCTCTACTAGTATTTGAGCCTGCCAGCACACCGACTGGAGAGTATAGCGACTGTATCGAATTGCAGCAGATTGAAGGACGAGGGCTTTGCCCTGTTACAGAAAACCGGGGATCATAGTTCAACCTTTTAGCAGGAGCGATACGAGAAATACCAAATTTTTGTAAACGTTTGGGATAAAATCTTCGAGTTCCCTCAAGCAAACGTTGATGAACTTAAAACTTTGGGTGCCTTCGTTTACCGTGATGGTGCTTTTGTTGGGTCATGCCACAGTGCAGCCTGTCCATGCTGAGCCAACTGCTCATATTGCTCGAGCAAGTTGGCAGGTATTCTCGCCCTCTGCGGGAGGTTTCAGTGTTTCGATGCCCGGTCAACCAACAGAGCGCTTGGTTCAAGAGTTTCTGCATATGTTCTCAGTTGAGCACGACGGCAGAATTTACGCCGTAGGTTACGCAGAGCTAGACCAGGAAAGGTTAAATGCAGCATTGCAAGAAAATCCAGACGGATTTTGGAATGGAATCAGGCGCGGACTGCTGCAAGATGGGGAAGCTGATTTGACGGGCGATCGCCCTATCTCTTTAAACGGTTACACCGGCAGAGAAATTGAATATGAGGATGCGGACGGGTTGACTGGCAAAGTCAGAGTTTTTGTCGTGAACCAGCGCCTCTATCAAGTGATGGCGGTTGAGGCAGCAGACGGCAGCGACATCGAAGACTCCGAGGAAGCCGAGGCTTTTTTGGAGTCTTTTCAGTTGTTGGCACAGTAGGTAACGTGAGTTCGGGATAAGAAATCGTCAGAACCCCTGATTTTTCGTACCTCATTTCGTTGCAGTGAATCAAGCTATTGTCAGCAAGGTCCACAGATGCAATTTTTCTCAATAAACAACCTTATTGAGAAGAGCCTACAGCAATACCCTTTGCCTAAAGCCTTTTATACCAAACCTTGCAGCGTTTAGCTTAACCCGAACTCACGTTAGGTAGGGGATTAAAGGTTGATTCTTGCTTTAAAGAAACCAACCTTTAATCAAAGCCTATCCTCTACTTCCCCTTCTTCCGAGGCAAATTTGGAGTTTGGCTAGATAAATTGATGCGATCGCTTAGCTGTCTCAGCGTCCTTGCCATTTCGGGGTCGCTGTCCTTGAGTTGGGCGATTTTTTCGCAGCTATACATTACGGTTGTGTGGTCTTTGCCGCCAAAGACTTCTCCAACTTTAGGCAAGCTCAAGTCGGTGTGCTGGCGCATCAGGTACATGCCGATTTGTCTAGCGACGCTGATTTCGCGGCGGCGAGAGGTGCTTTTGAGGTCTTCGATGGAAACTTTGAAGGTCTCGGAGATTGCCGTAATTACTGCTTCGGGAGAAGCTTCGATTTGATCAACAGGCGGATTTAGCACCGGAGCGATATTTTCTACCGTCATCGGCAAACCGGAGATGGAAATATACGCCACTGCCCGAATTAGCGCCCCTTCTAATTCTCGGATGTTAGAGGTGTAGCTGGAGGCGATGTATTCAATCACCTCGCGAGGCAGGCGCATGTTTTCGTATTCTGCTTTCTTTTGCAGAATCGCCATTCGCGTCTCCAGGTCGGGCGGCTGAATGTCAGCGATTAAACCCATTGAGAAGCGAGAACAGAGCCGTTCCTGAAGCCGAGGAATCTGGCTGGGAGGGCGATCGGATGCCAACACAACCTGCTTACCCGCCTCGTGCAGCGTGTTGAAGGTATGGAAAAACTCTTCCTGGGTGTATTCCTTGCCTTCAATGAACTGGATGTCGTCTACCAGCAGCACATCCACTGCCCGATAGTGTTCTCGAAAGCTCTGCATACTGTCCTTACGGATGGCAGCAATCAGGTCATTGGTAAACTGCTCCGTTGAGACGTAGAAAATTCGAGATTCATCGTCAATCTCCAGGCGATAGTGCCCGATCGCCTGCATCAGATGAGTTTTACCCAAACCAACCCCACCGCAAAGAAACAGCGGATTAAACTCGCGGCCAGGGGATTCAGCGACCGCTAAAGAGGCAGCATGAGCCATGCGGTTGTTGGAACCAACCACAAAACGGGAAAAAACATATTTAACATTCAAATCGGTTTGCTTGGCTCCCTGGGAAGAAGACTGTTCAACGGGAGGCACCTCTACAGGTAGGGGCCACAGCATATCTACATCCTCCATCCCCTCCATCTCGCCTCCTGGTCTGACGTTGATGTGGATCTCGACCGGATGTCCCAACACCTCGTGAACGACGTCATTCATCGTCTTGATGTAGTACTTCTGAATCCAGTTGCGGGCAAAGGGATTAGGTGTGCAAATGACCAGGCAGTTTTCGTCGAGTTGTTCAACGGTAGCAGACTTGATCCAGGTTTCAAAGGTAGGGCGGCTTAGCTGTAGTTCTAACCGCTCTAGCACTTGACTCCAAAAATTTTCCGGGACGATTTCCACGACAGACCTCTACCGCTAACTGCCAGACGACTAATTTAATCGACACGATGCCCTGCTGCGCCTGGTTGTTTTACCAGATGTTACAGATGTTGCTCACTATGAAGAATATTGGGATGGCTCTGGATTAACTAGCCTACTAGATATGCTGTTTGAACGCCAGATGAAAATGAGTGAGATCTAAATATAGTGAGGGAGCAGGGAAAGCAGAATAATCGATGCTTATACAGATCGATGCTCATACAGTCAGAAGAGCGCGATGGTTACTGAGCAAGTTTTAGCATTGCTCATCCCACGGTAGATGCTATCTACTTAAAGAAATTTACATCTTCAGCCCATCAAGACAGGATGAATTAGCTTCATCCCTCATCCTTCTCAATCCACTCGCTCTAGCTGCCAAAGAATCTGGTTTCCTTCACGGCGCACCCTAGAAACGACCCAATTTCGCCAAACCCAATTGTCTCCCCGACTGGTGACGGCGCTGGCGTTAACGTCCATCAGGTCAGCCAGTTCTGAACTGGTGATCAAATAGCCTTGACTGGCAACTTCATCCGCCATTCGCAGAGTCTCTACCAAGTTTCGTAGTTGGGCAACCCTGACTTCACGGGGAAGGTCGGGAACATCAGACGTAGCTGGAGGAATAGAATCTACCATAGCTGGGTCAAAGGGAACAGCGTCAGCAGAGATGCAACTGGATTGTATCGTCTCTGAAATGTTCCCATTAGTGGCGGTTGCATCAAATATTGCATCAGTTGATGAATTTTTTACCGAGTGAGCATCAGACTGTGAGAATTCTTGCTCTAACGTTAGCGTTTGGGGCGATCGCCCTTCTCCCTTCACAATTTGCTTAATATCTCCAGGAGTTCGTGCTGTGCTAATCGGTTGCTCAAAAGATAACTGCCGTAGCACAGGTTTTTTACCCAGAGAAAAAGCACGAGCAATCTGATCGCAGCGTTCATTTCCTTCGTTGCCTGTGTGTCCCCGCACATATCGCCATTCCACCGGAGCATTCAGGTGCTTTTTCACCCGCAGATTTAGTTCATCGAGCAGTTCCCACAAATCTTGATTGAGAACAGGTTTGCCGGTTGAGGTTTTCCAGCCTTTCTTTTTCCAGCCCTGGATCCACTTGGTGATGCCGTTTTTGACATATTCGCTATCGGTGTAAAGGTGAATCGGTTCAGTCTGGTCGAGGGTGAGCAGAAACTCTAGAGCGGCGAGCGCCCCCTGCATCTCCATGCGATTATTCGTTGTGGCTGCGTCTGCTCCACCCAATTCGTGAATGGAACCATCAGTAAAGTAAATTACCGTTGCCCAACCACCAGGGCCAGGATTGCCAGAACAGGCTCCGTCTGTATAAATACTCTGAATCGTACGAGAAGACATGGGCAGTGGAATGAGTCGAGCGTGATTCAGGTTATCACAGACGGAGGGGAAAGGATGAGGAATGAGAGATCAGGAATAAGGGATGAAGTAGGGGTTTAGCGTTTGGCAGCAGATTCCAAGACAGCTCCACAGAACTTTGCCCAAGTGCTAAATCCTTGGACGGCTATGTAAAAAAAACCAATCCTCCTGCAGTTAGAAGAAAGCTAGGGCTTCCTTAAAGCGGTTCTCTAAGGAAAAGCTGGATAGTATCCCCCAATCATTTAGGATCGCGATATGAATTACCTTTAAAGAGCGCGCGGCTAGAGGATGAGCAATGACTCGTGAAATGACGGAAAAGGTTGATTTAAGCCAGCTATCTACAGGGGCTTTGAAAGAGCGATTATTGAAAACGGTTGAGGGTCGAGATTCAGAACCGTTAAATCAAAAGGTGCTTTTTTATAAGCAAGAATTAGAGCCGCTGTTTGCAGAATTGAGCCAACGCAATCCCTTTCCCAACGCTGAAGATCAGTTGCCCTTGGTGCCTGGAGTTTGGCTAACGGTTTGGTCTACCATTCCTTACCAAGACATTTTTCCAGGGCGAATTTTTGCCCAGTCCTATCAGATCTTTCATGACGATGGCTATTACGCCAACATTGCTCGCTATGCACCGGGGCACAAGTTTCCCATTCTCAGCAAGTTGTCTAACATTTTGCTGGCTTATGACTTTATGATTATTCAAAAGTTTGAGGTGCAGGAAGGACAGTGGATCATTCAAAACGTTGGGATTGAGCAAGCTTTTCGATCCAGAGCAATTCCTCTCAATATTGAACGAGCAGACAGTTGGTTTACGTCAAAAGTTGAAGTGAGGCGATCGCCCTCCTCAGCTCATGCACAATCTAACTCTCAGTTTGGCAAAGTAGACAAAAGTACAGCTAAAAAGTTTGAGCGAATTTCAACCGCTTCTCCTCAGCTTGAACACTTATATATAGATGCCGATTTTCGTCTGGTCAAATCTCAGCGCGAAGCAAAACAGCGCCCCTCATACACGATCGCCATTCGTCAGCAATGATTCCAAACACTTCTGAATATCATCTGAATATCAATAGTCCTGCGTTATGACACCGCATGAAGCCGAAGTTAGTCTTGTTTCTCCTGACGTTTTACAATTTCCAAGTTCGTACATTGCACCCTTGAAATTGGGTGTGTTGGCTTCTGGCAGCGGTAGCAACTTTGAGGCGATCGCCCAGGCTATTTCTAAGCAAAAGCTCAATGCTGAAATTCAAGTCTTGATCTACAACAATCCTGATGCTAGAGCAGCCGAAAGAGCCAAGTACTGGCAAACTCCGTCTGTTTTACTGAATCATCGCGATTTTCCAGATCGAGAAATATTAGACGCAAAGATTGTCGAGACTCTTCAGCAATATGAAGTTAATTGGGTAATTATGGCCGGATGGATGCGGCGAGTAACGGACGTGCTGATCAACGCCTTTCCCGGACGAATTCTCAATATTCACCCTAGCCTCTTGCCCAGCTTTCCAGGAATGCGAGCAGTCGAGCAGGCGATCGCGGCTGACGTTAAAATTGCAGGCTGCACAGTTCATCACGTGTGGTTAGAGGTTGATAGTGGCCCGATCGTGATGCAGGCAGCCGTACCCGTCTTTCCCCACGACACCGTTGAAACGCTGCATCAGCGTATTCAGGTGCAGGAACACCGAATTTATCCAAGGGCAATCGCTCATGCTGCCGCTGAATATGAGATGGAGCATTTCCGTCGGTGAAGCACTTTTATTTCTAGTGGAGAGACTGCTTTGAATATGACTGCAACCGGGGTTCCAGGCAATACGATCGCGGCGATCGCCACCGCAATTGTGCCCCAGCAGGGTAGCGTCGGCATTGTGCGTCTCTCTGGGGCAGAGGCAGTGGCGATCGCCCGTTTGCTATTCCAGACTCCTGGTCGTCAACCTTGGGAAAGCCATCGTATTCTTTACGGCTATATCCGCGATCCTCAAACCGAGGAACTGATTGATGAGGCGCTGTTACTGTTGATGCTGGCTCCTCGCTCTTACACTCGTGAAAACGTAGCAGAGTTTCACTGTCATGGCGGCATTATGGCAGTGCAGCGAGTGCTGCAACTGTGTTTGGAACAGGGCGCGAGACTGGCAGAGCCGGGAGAATTTACCCTACGGGCATTTCTGAATGGGCGGCTCGACCTGACTCAAGCTGAAAGCATTGCCGATTTAGTGGGAGCGCGATCGCCCCAAGCAGCCCAAACTGCCCTTGCTGGACTTCAGGGTAAGCTGGCGCAACCGATTCGCCAACTTCGAGCAACTTGTCTGGAGATTCTGGCTGAGGTTGAGGCGCGGATTGACTTTGAGGAAGATTTGCCGCCTCTAGACGAATCTCAAGTGAAGGCACAACTGACTCAAGTTTTGGCTGAAGTGGAGCAAATTCTCGCAACGTCCGATCAGGGGGAATTACTCCGAACAGGGTTAAAGGTGGCGATCGTGGGTCGTCCCAATGTTGGCAAATCCAGTTTGCTAAATGCCTGGAGTCGGAGCGATCGCGCTATCGTCACTGACCTTCCTGGGACCACCCGCGATGTAGTCGAATCTCAGCTTGTAGTGGGCGGAATTCCAGTTCAGGTACTGGACACCGCAGGCATTCGAGAAGCGACTGATCAGGTAGAGAAGATTGGCGTGGAGCGATCGCGCCAAGCGGCTCAAGCAGCTGATTTAGTACTGTTGACCATTGACGCTCAAACTGGGTGGACAGCAGCCGACCAAGAGATCTTTGAGCAAGTGCAGCATCGCCCCTTAATTCTCGTAGTCAACAAGATTGATTTGGCAGCGTCTGTATCTTTGCCGCCACTACCCCAGGTAGCTTCCGTCGTCAAAACCGCAGCGGCTCACAGCCAGGGCATTGACGCTTTAGAACAGGCAATTCTAGAAACAGTAAAAACCAAAAACCTAACCGCAAGCAACTTAGATCTAGCGATCAACCAGCGTCAAACTGCTGCCCTCACTAGAGTAAAAGCCGCACTTCAGCAAGTACAAACAACGATCGCTGAACAACTTCCCCTAGACTTTTGGACGATTGATCTTCGCAGCACAATTCAAGCCCTGGGTGAAATTACAGGTGAAGAAGTCACCGAATCTGTCCTCGATCGCATCTTTAGCCGCTTCTGCATCGGCAAATAGTTTCTACTAACCTTACATCAGATCTCCTAATGCCGCTTGCGCCTCTCGTCGCAACCCTTTAGCAATCCGAAACAGCTCTTGCCCTGTATGCAGATAATGTTCGTCATAGCTAGAGGTAAAACGCTCTAGTTCATCAATGCCATCTCCGACCTGATTTAGACAATAGTAAAGATGAGCTGCCACGCCTGCTACATTCGACGGGTTTGGCATTGAGCGAAAAGAACGCTGAGCTTTTTGCAGATAATCTCGACAGTCATCTAGATAGGTCTGAAAGTTTTCAAGCAGTTCATCATCAAAGGGATCAGCCGAGAGCTCATCAATCTGCTCTTTCAAGGGGTTCAGAATGTGACTAATCATTCGATTAACGGGCTGATAAACCTGGTTGAGCCACTGCTGAAGCTGTTCGTCTGTGTCTCGTCCGGTTTGCCGCTGTCGATACTGATTTTGCGCGGCAGCCGTGCGCTGTTGACGATTGTGCCAGGATGGGGAGTTTGTCCCGCCATAGGCACCAGCACTTCTCATCTGCCTCGAAAAGCTTAGCTCTCGGTCATAGGACTGCCGCCGCTGCGGATCGCCCAAAATTTCGTATGCAGCATTAATCCGTGTAATTCGATCATTGTTTACAATCTCACGGTTACTGTCGGGGTGAAACTGCTTAGCCAGGCGACGATAGGCTTGCTTAATTTCTGCTTGACTCGCCGCTGGATCAATATCCAGGATTTCGTAGTGATTAGAATGCGCCATAAGCCCATTGTAAACATTTGACCGTCAGCAAAACTGACGGTCATTAGCTCAATTTTTAAGGGAGTGAAAGTAGAGTTTTGCTTTACTTTCACTCCCTCATAGCCAAGTTCTATTTAGCTTGTCTTCGTTAGTTCATGACCATAGCAGCAGTAAGTTCTGGGTCTTGAAAGAGGGGTGTGCTGAGATATCGTTCGCCAAAGCTGGGCTGCACCATCACGATCAGCCGTCCCTCATTCTCAGGACGACGAGCTATCTGAATCGCAGCAGCCAGAGCCGCACCGCTAGAAATTCCTGAAAGTAACCCCTCTTCACGGGCAAGCCGACGACCATAGGCGATCGCCTCCTCATCCGGTATCGTAATTACTTCATCGATTAAATCGACTCTCAAAACTTCAGGCACAAACCCTGCACCAATGCCTTGGATCTTGTGAGGGCCAGGTTTGCCACCCGAGAGAACTGGGCTGCTAGCAGGCTCTACGGCGATCGCCTTAAAACCAGGTCTGCGGGGTTTCAGCGCTTCTGCCACACCCGTGAGGGTACCGCCTGTACCAATCCCTGCAATTAAAAAATCAACCAGTCCGTCTGTATCTTCCCAAATCTCCATAGCAGTCGTTTCACGGTGAATTTGGGGATTAGCAGGATTACGAAACTGTTGCAGCATATAGGCATCAGGTAGCCTATCCACAATTTGCTGAGCCCGCTGAATACACCCACCCATTCCCTCAATACCAGGAGTTAGCTCTAGCTCTGCCCCATAAGCTCGCAGCATCGCTCGCCGCTCCGAACTCATCGTTTCAGGCATCGTTAAAATTAACCGATAACCCTTTGCCGCTGCTGCCATTGCTAGAGCAATTCCGGTATTACCAGAAGTTGGCTCTACCAAAACTGTCTTCCCAGGGGTAATCAACCCTTCTCGCTCAGCTACCTCAATCATGTTGACCCCAATTCGGTCTTTGACTGAGGAAGAAGGGTTCATTCCCTCTAACTTGACAACAATCTGTGCTTTACAGCCCTCTGCTTGCGGAATTCGATTTAGCTGTACAAGCGGCGTTCGACCAACCAAACGAGTAACATCGTGAGCAATACGCATGGCTTTAGATATTGATAAATTTTGAATACTGGCTTCAAATGCTTAATGGCTTTTAGGATGTCCCCGACTTAGATGTAATACATCAAGTCGAGCTGTTGTCTGGAATCCCGCTTTTCAGCTAAGTCTTGAAGGGTGTGCTTTTGGAGCACTGTCTCAGCGGCCAGACAAGCCTCTTTCCAAACCTCCCAAATCACCATACCCTCTACTGATTTTGTGCCCTCTTTGGGTTCAGGAGGCTGAGAATCTAAACCTTCAATTGACTCAACTATGTCCAGCAAGCTAATTTTCCAAGGCTCTCTAGCAAGGATATAGCCACCTCTGGCACCACGCTGACTACGCACTAGACCAGAACGTCTCATTGTTGCAAGGAGTTGTTCTAAATAACGGTCAGGAATGTTTTGCTCAGCCGCGATCTGCCGAATTTGCAGCGGCTCTCCGCTATCATAGTGCGCTGCGAGTTCCAGTAGTGCAAGGATAGCGTATTCACTTTTACACGAAAGTTCCACAGGCAATCTTTAGGAAGGGGATCATTACTGTTAGCTCATGATGGTTAGCTCATGATGGTTATCTCATAGAGCTATCTCCAGTATACCCCGGTTCTCCAATGGGGTTTTGCAGGTTTACAACAATTGCCCGCGCAATTTATGACTGTAATAACGTTTCTCTTCAAAGTTGAGACTTTAACAATTCGTGCTCCCTGAGGGGACTACGAAGACAAGACTTAAGAATTAAATAAGGGGGCGAGAAGCATTGCCTCTCGCCCCCTTTATAGAACTAAATCATCCCAAAATTTAGAAGGTGAAGGTAGTTCTAAGTGCACCGATGATAGTGCTGTCACTATCATCTCCAAAGGGATCTTCAATCCAGATCACACCAGGAGTGATAGAGATGTTGTCGGTCAAGCGATAACGATAGAAAGCTTCAGCCAAGAAACTGGTTTCGATATCGGTGCCAGGAACAGCAGTGTAAGTGGGTACGCCAGCTAAAATTCCAAGCAAGTTGCCTTCTCCACCCAGGTCAGGGAAAGCAAGAGTTCCTTGGTAGCTCCAAGACTCAGCATCGCCGGGAACACCAGCAATGTCGGTGTAAGCAATACCACCACCAATTTCGACACCAGGGATGAGCCTGAAGTTAACCTGACCACCGTAAGTGTTAGCAGCTGCGTTATCAGCACCGAAGTCAGGACTGTAAGAGTGAACGTAGGTGACAGCTGCATCAAAAGCATCAGATAACCATGTCAACTGACCGATTGCGCTGTAAGGACCGTTGAACAGTCCAGCACCAGCATCAGGGTTAGCGGCATCATCAGCTACGTAGCCTCCATCCAGGGACAAGTTGTCGGTCAACTGGATGATGGCACCTGCGCCTGCACCGCCACCTGCGTTGAAAGCATACTGACGAGGGAAGCCAAAGTCAGAGATAGAACCCTGACCACTGCTGTCCAGTGGGCTGATGGTGCTAGCAACGAAGTCATCTACATCGTAGCCATTAGCTGCGATCGCAATCTCAACGCGCTCACCCAAGGGGAAGGTGTAAGCCAGGTCATCCAGCTCGAAATCGCCTTCGGAGTCACCACTGAACGAGAAGCCAACCGGATCAGAATCAAAGTTCTGAATGTTGCGAACTTGGAAGCGAGTTCGCAAACGGTCTTCACCCGTGAAGCTGGTATCAAAGTTGAGGCGAGCCCGGTAGCCGAAGGTAATTTGATCGTCAAACGCTTCATCTTCGTCAATCACACCAGCAACAGCGAAGATGGTCTCACCACGAAGCTTAGTGGTTGTGGAGAATTGGTTTGCTTCCAACTCAGCGGTACGGGCTTCGAGTGCATCAACTCGTCCACGCAGGGTCGCTAGCTCAGCTGCAAACTCTTCCTGCAAGCGTTGCAGAGTAGCCAAGTCTTCCCGAGTTACGGCTTCAGCCAAACCAGCAGCAATTAATTCGTTGACGCGGTCAAGAGCAGCGTTTAGACCGGCAGCAAACTCGTAACGAGTCATGGCACGGTTACCGCGATAGGTGCCATCGGGATAACCCGCGATTACACCGTAGCGCTCAACTAGAGACTGGAGAGCTTGGAATGCCCAGTCGGTGGGTTGAACGTCTGAAAGTTGAGAAATAGACGTAACCTGGTTGATGCTGTTGACGTTGCCCTCGTTGCTGTATTCCATGATTTGCTCAAGGGAATCAACAGAGGTCGTTGTGTTAGCAGGCGCAGCAGCAGGCACAGGTTGCTCAACTGGAACTTGAGATAGCTCAATCGGAGCTTCAACTTCAGCAATTGGTTCAACAACTGGCTCAAGCTCAGCTACTTCAACAACAGAAGCTTCTGACTCAACAGCAAGAACCTCTGCGCTTAGAGCTTCAGATTCGGGAGCTGCAGTCTCAGCTGAGATCGCTGGAGTCGAAACAGCTAAAGCAGTACCTAGCAGAGCTGGCGTAACCAGCAATGATTTCCACAAAATTTTGCTAATCATGATCCTCACACCTATGTTCAAGAGGGACTTTGTAATCTATTACAGCCCACTCAAAAAGATAGCATTATGTTTTGCAAAATTCTACATTTTCCAGCACATATTGCAAAGACTTTAGAAGTTCTTGCTCTAGAGCAAGATTTGACAATGCAGCGGGCACAATTTGATTTGGTGTGAGGGATAAGCTTTTGGTCAGTAGCTGGTTGGATTCACACCGAGAACACTCGGATTGGTAAATTTGAGGGCTGCAAGGAGTGCCACAATCTTCTAAGTAGAAGTATCCCAGTGTAAGCAGCTTTTCGCCAAATTTACCAGGAGCAGTTGTCATGCTCGCTCCCATTGAAGCTTCAGCAACAGGGTTTCTACAAAGAGCTAAATCTATTCAACAGCGGCTCTACTCAATACCATCAATCGTCTTCGCCATTGCAAAATCCTTCTCTGTTAACCCTCCTGCATCATGGTTGGTTAGGGAAACGGTCACTTTGTTGTAGGAAATGGCTAGATCGGGGTGGTGGCCTGCAGTCTCGGCGGGGTCAACAAGCCGATTGACAAAGGCAATCGCTTCTACAAAATCATTGAATTTACGAACTCGCTGAATTTCTTTGCCCTCTAGTGTCCAGCCCGACAATTGAGCCAAGCGCTCCTGAATTTCAGTTTCGTTAAGCAATTGAGCCATAGTTCCTAGCTCCATTTCTAATTTCTGCTGAGTTTTTGAATAAATCAGATTCAATAAAATTTTGCCCTTTAAAAAACTATCCGCTCTCACCGGGAGGCAAATAACTAAAAGTTACTAAGCCATTATGGTGAGAGCGGTGTAGCGGGTCTTCAGATTGAAACTAGACTGCCGGGAGGAACTCTATGCCAACCCAGCATCTCCTAGAGGACTTAGCTCCAAGGGAAACTAAGATTAACTACTAGAGAGCAGCCCCGGCGCACAGCCAGCTATATCCAACCTGATGACCCATGGTTTTACTACTATCTTGCATGGGCATCACCTCCTTGTCCCTAAACGGTTTATTTTCAAGAGGCAGAGCATTTCGCTCTGGGTGTTATCCACCTGAATGCTAATGTAACACATCCACCCGAATGTGTGGTGATTGAAAACTGAAATTCCTAAAAAAAAGCTCCTGCCCGGAGACAGGAGCTTTTTAGTTGATGAAAGACCGAACTCTTAAAAGAAGAGACTGTCTAAGTTTTGGTCAAGTAAACAAACCTACAGCGCGTTACCGCGAGGCAGAACTTCTTCAGGGAAAGTGAAGTGTTCATGAGGCTGGTCTTGAGGAGCCATCCAAGCGCGGATGCCCTCGTTGAGCAGAATGTTCTTGGTGTAGAACGTCTCAAACTCAGGGTCTTCTGC
>NZ_JACJPJ010000107.1:0-17786 GCF_014696015.1 Oculatella sp. FACHB-28
TGCCTGGTAAACTTAGTCTGTGGCTTGATCGCCTACTGCCACCAACCCAAGAAGCCCTCCCTGCTCATTGACACTGCTCTGCCTGCGTTTGCTTAAGCCGAATTGACGTTAACTAAGTTAGAACCCATCTGTAAACCCCTAAGCAATCAACAAAGATGAACAAGGAAGCTGCGTAGAAGAGCATACTGTTGTCTTGGTCTTGCAGGCTGGCGAGTAGGAGTTGACCGGAACTGAATGCTAGGAATATGAAACCGTATTCACTTGCTGAGGTATTCGATGCCAGCAAAATTCCTCCAGTTAACGCACAAGAACTGCTGGAAAGTTTCAAAGCGCGACTCGAAAACTTGATACGGGGTAGATGCCAACTCGTGGAGTTTTTTAACTTTGAGAAATGTGGTGTATGCATCTTTGCTTCTTTTACTACTAGCTTTGCTTTGACTACGACTTAATTGATGATTAAAGAGTCGATTGCGTTAACGAGAGGAGTGTGCCTAATCTTCAGTGACCTACTGACAGTAGAGTTTAAGATTTTCGTCAACTAACCAGCGAGCTACCAGACGGCTTTTACAAGATTGGGTAGCGGGTGCAGTGTTTGATATCTGAACATCACCCGTTACATCAGTGTCACCAGTGGTATGTTGTGAGGGCTTGAGTAGAGTGGCAATCATGGTTTGAGATTCCTTTTGTAGTGCTTGAGTTGGCAAGAATAACAGGAGCTTGAGATGAAGGGTAGTCGTTCGCTCTTGTCGGGGACGATCGCCAACGGTTGTTAAGGAGTGGAGGCTTGACTGCCGTAAAGTCAGGAAGTGTGGCAGTCAAGCCAACGATTTTTGCCATTGATGAGCTACCTTGAGGTCGAGATACTATTGAGAAGCCATGTTTGTCACTTGGGTAGCGATGCTGGATAGAGCTTGTACTTTCTGTTCCTGCCCTGGGATGACTTCTGTAACTTGTTGAGCGGTTTCAACTTGTCCGACTTTTGCCATCTGTTGAGCGATCGCCAGCAGCATTTCACTCCTAATTCTGGCAGCGCCCCAATTCTCATCAAGCGGCATTTCCTGCACGACTTCAAAGGCGCGATTAAGTGTTTCCACATCCTCAATGTGAGGAATTACAGACTGCCAGGTCCGTTCATCCTGGATTGGCTCAATTAACGTTAAGGCTTGCTGCGGTTGCCCCACTTCTGCTAGTTGCGCGGCGATGCGGTTGACAACATACTGCTGGTTAGCAGCAACCTGTAGTGCCAGGTCAATGTGTCTTGCATCAACGAGGTTAACTCCAATGTCTCCCCATGCTCTACCCCCATCCCAGTAGTTAGGATAGGTTTGAGCAAGCGCTTGAGCTTGAGTGATGAGTTGTTGAGCCTCAGTTTCGCTCCATTGTGACAGTGAGAAAGCAGTAACGCTAAGCTGAGCAAAGTCTCGAATTGCGGCATCGTTAATCTGTTGAGCAACCTGTCGAGCTGAAGCGGATTCGCCTGCCTCGCTTAGCTTAACGGCAATTTCAAATCGCGATCGGTTTTTAGCGTATTCGCCCTCTAACGTTGGCACAACTGCTTCAACCTGCATCAATGCTTGCGGAGTTGTCAGGACACTAATAATGCCTTCCATTCCAATCTGCTGATAGTCAGTGCCACCCTCAGAACCAGCAGCTGAGCAGCTGGATACCGATTGAACAACATCTAGTGCCTGCTGTAATTGCTCTAGTTGAGTGAGGTTTTTGGCGATCGCCGTCAGCACCTCATAGCGAAAGACACTACAGCTTCCATTGCTAATGTATCCCGCATCTTCTGCGATAGTTTGAGCCAGGGTGAGAACTTCTGGCAAAACTTGTTGGGCTGCTTCTAGCTGACCCGTTGCAATTAGTGCAGACACAATATTGTTTAAGGCAGTTGCTCGACCATAATTGCGTTCGTATTCATTCTCCCCATAGAGTGTGTTAGTAAGTTGCAGTGCCCGATCAAGAAATCCAGCCTCGGCTAGGCGAACGGCAACTTGGCTTAGCTCTGTGTCTTGCTTCCAAGTGTCAAGTTCTTCGCGTCCTAACTGTTCTGCCTGAGCAAAAACCTGCTCTGCCTGATTGGTTTGTCCCACGCTTGCCATGTGCATTGCAATCGTGGACATGAGTCTCACTTTTTGGGCAACTGGCTCCTGTCCAAATTCGTCAGCAGGAAGGTTTCGGGTAATCTCTAGCGATCGCGCAAACAACTGTTCTGCTGAATCAGACTGGTTAGCTGCTGCTGCTTGGATTGCTAAGGTTGCATTGAGTTCAGCTTGCTCAGCAGAAATGAGTTCAGGTGTGAGTTCTAAATCAGAAATTTGAGCCAGAGCAGGAATAGCAAAAGAGCCAAGAATTAAGGTAGAGAGTAGCGAAACACCAAGGCTTAGAGGTTTCATGGTTACGATGACCCATTAAATTGAACATGGTTGAAAAGGTAAATGCGAGCACAGCTTTGAATGAACTTGCTTATCAAAGTCCGCCATAAACCGTGCCACGGTAGGTTAGTGGATGTGAAACTTGAACACCAGCGAATCTTGTAGTGACTGTAACTTGCTGTTTGACTCCACGATATTGAGTTAGGATCAAACGTTGAGGAGCATTGGATGTAGCAGTCAATTCAGTAGTATAATCTGTACCGCGATAGCAAAGTTTCATGATTGTTCTCCTAATGGGTTCTCGTTGATTTTGCTGGGAGTTGAGTTCTTTGATCAACTGTCCTTATCGTAGAGATCTCACCCAAAAGAAACATCTGAAAAACGTCTTTCACCGCACCCTAGCAAAGTAGATTAACAATGTTCGACTTCTGTCAATACATTGAGTGTTTATACTTAATACTTTTGCTAATTGATTGATTACAGTGATTGAAAATCACCTAAAGCAGTGATAGTGATTGAAACAACTTCTGCTATAGCCAACAACAAAAGAGGGTACAGATCATACCTGTACCCTCTCGTTAGTACCAATTAAATTTCTGCTTATTGTTCCTGACAAGCTGGAACATCAGCATCTGCTGGTCGCTCTGATAGGTTGACCTCCCATCCAGGCAAGTCCCACCAGTTAATCCGTTGGTTAGGCTGTACCCAAAAGTCTAGCTGTGTAATAGCTCCATCCTCAAATATGAGTGTTGGAAAATCAGGATAACTGGTGTCATCCACTTCTGTGTAATTGCGTCCAAAATAATTCATGCAAACGGACAGATCTTGCTCAATGCCTAAAGTCTCAACTCCAGCTCCCTCCAGGGTAGCATCGTCATAGCTAAATGTACCGCCGTAAGATTGCCCTGCCAATGGACCCTGAGTCACATTGACTGTGAAATCATAGGTAACGATAGATGCTTGGACTGGACTAATTGTGAGTGCAGCGCTATTTAGGACAACAGCGGCAAATGCTATTGAAAGCCTTGAAATTGGGTTGCACATAGCAGTATTGAATCGATAATTGATGGGTTGATTTCGAGAGCTAGTGATGCAATGCTCCAAGATTATCTCCTTAGAGAGGGACTTGAAGCCAGCATTGCGATTGATGCTTGTATAGTAAGGATTTCATTTTGGAGAAACATCTGAGAAACGTCTTCACTTATAGATTCACGAAAGATAGTAATCGCACCTTACTTTCGTATATGTGTGAGGAATGTCAATCAACGAAAGTTAATTAGAGTTGTTCACATTCTATAGTGAGTCAGGCAAGACGTTCTTCAGATGATTGTTGTAAATCAAATCCCTACGATAAGGGCAATTGGTCAGGAAAACAAACCTCGTTCTCAAAGGAGTCATTACCATGCCCTTGTCACAAACTGTACTAGCCATCGAATCAACTTCATTCTCGGCTTCTAGAACAGATGCGGATCAGCCTAACTTGCCTAGAGAGGAGATTCTGCCTCAGTATGAGTGGAATCCAGAAAGCGGCTTTGCTACGATTAAAGATGCTTTGGCGATCGCCACACCTGTCAATGACAACGTTCGCATCATTGGATATCCTGTTCTGGCTGACCCAAACGCATCACTGAAGCTATTTCTAGTCCAGTCCAGTGGCGATCCGTTTGAACAGCAAGACTTAGCTCGCTTGATTGCACCGGGTGATATTGCGATCGCCGTTGGAGGCTATTATCCCGAAATCCATGTCGATGAAGTTCCCCATAAGCGAAACATTGGACATGCTTGCTTAGCGGTTGGGGTTGAGCGTGAGGTTGAACAATTGCTCGACGGACAATCCACAATGGTCAAACAGCATGGAGTGTTGACGATTAACAACCCGCAAACTTACCTTGGTGGAGCATTTGAAGGACTGGGCTACGGTTGCTTCTTTATCCAAAAGTTCAATTTTCCAGAAGGTACAACGCCAGAAGAAGTAGCTGCCTACAAGAAAAATGTTGTGACGATGATAGCGCTTGCCAATACGTTCATTCCTTTTGCTCAAGAGAACTTTAACGGTAAAGATCCGTTAGGAACTCACAATCAGGAAAAAGTGCGTGAGGCAGGAGAAAAGTTAATTTTGGCAGTTTATGGCGATCAGGGTGCGATCACCTGGCTATCTGAGAGCCGCAATACTGCTTATTGTGCTGAATTAGTGAGTGCTGGCATTAACTTAGGCACTACAACAATGCTGACCAAGGCAACCATTGAACAATTGCGTCAAAAGTTAGCCGAACAAAATGGTGAAGACAAATACCCTGATCTTTACGAGGTGGTCAGTCACCGCATTAATAGCCGTGAAGTGCTGCAAACCAATGATAACCAAAACTTGCAGTATGTTGAAATTGGGATGATTGATGAGAAACTCAACTTGCAGCCCGTTACCCAACGTTTTCCAGATGCTGATCAGTCTGGAACAGGCTTAGCATTTATGTACTATGACTTTGCTGACATTGCATACGGCTCGATTCGAGATACCTATCCTCGCAAGCAAATAGATGGATTGTCCGGTGAGGAATTAGAGCAAGCAAAAGCATACAACACTATTGTTTCAGAAGTTCAAGTCAAAGCGTTTGAGCAAGTAGCCGAGAAGTTTAAGCAGCTTGCCAATCTGCCTCCTGATACTGAAGCAAAGTTTGATATTTACGTCAATGATGAAGTATTGCCAGCCCTCAAAAGGGTTTATGACTCTGAGGCTGAACATGATGCTGTATTCACCGAATTGTTCCAGAAGGGCAAGCAATTCACACCAACTGGACCTAATGGAGAAGGGATGTTTACCCCACCTGATCTTTACTTGCTTCCGACCAAAGGTTGGGCAGAAGTTTACACTGCTGGAGTTGCTTTCTTTGAGCCTAATTTGAAGCAGATTGAGTCTTAGTGTTAGCCAAATCGTTACTTAGATGATGGGTAGGGGGCGATCGCCCTCTGCCCATCTTGTTTTTTAATGGAAATCGTTATAGCTAAACGTACCTCTGTAGGATTGTCCTACTAATAAACCTTATTGCTTCCAAGTTTTGTGCTGAGATCGCATCCCCTCACACTAATGCGACATAATGTATCTAGCTAGCCTTGATTGGTATGGTTAAAACTTCCTCTCAGTGTCTGACAATTCCCCCTTTAAAGAATGGCGATCGCTTAAGCCGCTGTGAATTTGAGCGTCGCTACAATGCCACGCCCAATCTCAAAAAAGCTGAACTAATTAAGGGAATTGTCTATATGCCTGCTGCCTTGCGGTTCAGGAGTCCTGGTCAACCCCATAGTCGAATAATTGGCTAGTTGGTTACTTATGAAGCAGCAACACCCGGTGTAGCAGTAGGAGACAATCCAATCGTTCGGCTTGATAGAAAGTCAACAACACGTTTCCAATAACATTTGAAAAGCAGGATTGAAGAGTAACGGAGAGTTGATATGACCACGACTACGAATCGCTATATAACTCTGGAAGAGTACTTGAACTACGACGATGGGACAGATACGCGCTATGAATTAGTCAATGGGGAATTAATTGAAGTGCCTTCTGAAAGCGACTTGAACAATTTAATCGCGATCTATCTCTTAGCTGAGTTACTTCGATTTCTCCCTGTTCGATTACTCCGTCGAGGCACCGAAATAGTAGTCAGCGGTTATCGAACCACAACTCGAATTCCTGACCTAATGGTGTTAACAGAAGAATTAGCAACAGCTCTAGCTGGAACTCAACGCAGCGTAGTCCTGCCGAGTATGCCTCCTCCTGTCCTCGTAGTTGAAATCGTGTCTCCTGGAACTGTCAATGAGGAGCGAGATTATCGCTACAAGCGTTCTGAATATGCTGCACGAGGCATCGCAGAGTATTGGATTGTTGATCCACAGCAAGTTAAGGTTACAATTTTAACGCTTGTGGCAGGTCTATATGAGGAAGCTGTTTTTAGTGGAGACAGTCACCTACTCTCTCCCACATTGCCTGATTTAGAATTGACAGTAGCACAAGTGTTTCAAGCTGGTGGAGAAGGTTAAGGATTGAGTGCTGAAGCGATCGAGTTTGCGTAAATTGCGAGTTGCGATCGGTTTTTGAGTGTCAGACGGTTGAGCAAATGGGTCACATAGGTTTTGACGGTTCCTTCTGCCAGGTGTAGCTCTGTTGCAATTTCTCGGTTGCTACATCCCTGACCAATTAGACGCAACACATCTCGTTCTCTGGGTGGAATCTGAGTCAGTTCTTCTGGTGCAGATTGGTTTTTTCCACTTGAATCTGACACGTTGGTCATTAGTCTTTCCATCAATCCTGGAGCCATCTGGCTATAGCCACGATGCACTAACCGAATGGCTTCTGCCAGTTCTGGGGCGGGCATATCTTTGAGCAAATAGCCTTTTGCGCCTGCCCGCATCGACTGGGCAATGTCGCGATCGTCATCAAAGGTACTTAGTACTAACACTTTGACATTGGGAAGCTGTTCGTTAATCAGTCGGGTTGCTTCAATGCCGGTCATTACAGGCATCCGGATATCCATCAAAACCACATCAGGCTGTAATGTTTTGGCTTGCTCGATCGCAACTTGACCGTTTTCTGCGGTTCCAACTACCTGTAAATCAGTTTCTTGATTCAATACAGCCTGTAGCCCCTGGCAAATTAAGTTTTGATCATCAACAAGCAATAGACGAATCATAATTGCACCTCTGATAAAGGAATTTCAACCTTGATCTGACAGCCTCTTCCTGATTCTGTAATGAGGTTAAATGTACCGTCTAGAGCCGCAATTCGTTCTTGCATACCTCGTAAGCCAAATCCACCCGTCGCCTGATCTAAACAAAACCCTATGCCGTTGTCTTCAATCTCTAGATATACCCGATTACTTGTTGTTGTTAATTGGATTTGCACCTGGGTTGCCTCGGCGTACTTGGAGATATTAGTCAATCCCTCTTGCACTAAGCGATAGACCGTTTTGGATACAGTTGGTAAAATTGCTTCTGTTGAATGAGTGTGAATGATTGGAGTAATACCCGTGACTTGTCGAAACTCTTCTGCTAGAGCAGCGATCGCCTCCTCTAAACACGGTTCCTCTCGTTCCCCCGATCGCAGTGTCCTGACTGATTGCCGCACCTCCTGCATGGCTGTTTTGCCCAGCCGTTGGGCTTGAGTCAGAAAAGATTGAGCCTGAGTGGGATCGCTGAGCAGTAAAGATGCTGCTGCTTGTAACTGCACGTTCAGGGCAGTCAGAGAATGTCCTAACGAGTCATGAATCTCACGGGCAATCCGGTTGCGTTCTTCGATCGCCGCCATTTCTTCGATCTGCTGTTTCAGCGATCGCTCCTGTTCTAGAGCCTGCATCAGCTCTGCCTGAGTTTGCTGTAACTGGTAATTCTGGGCTTGAAGCTGTGTTTGTAACCTGCGGATCGTTAGTTGATTTTCAATTCGGGCTAAAACTTCTTCGACCTGAAATGGTTTTTGAATGTAATCTACACCACCACTGGTAAAAGCTTTCACTTTATCTAGCACTTCATCCAGCGCACTGATAAAAATAACGGGAATCTCGCGGGTATGCTCATTCGCTTTGAGGCGTTGACAGACCTCGTAGCCATCCATATCGGGCATTTTGATGTCTAGCATGATCAGGTCAGGTGGGGCAGCTTGTGCGCCCATTAGCGCCATTGCGCCATTGATCACGCTACGCACTTTATAACCGCGATCGCTCAGAGTTGACGACAGTAGACGTAAATTGTCCGGTGTGTCATCCACAATTAGGATATTGCCTTTGGTGTTGCCAGAATCCACTATACAGCCACTCCTCAAGCAATGCTTTTAGGATTGGGATTGAGTCAATGCCACAATGCGATCGAATCGATAGTGATCAATCAACTCAGTCAAAGCCAGAGCCAGAGTATCATGTTCTGGCCGAATCTGCCGAATTAATTGCAGTATCAGTTCCGCGTCTACTTGAGTTGCTGCCTGATAAAGCTGATCTCTCCATACCGCAGGCATCACCATTAGTCTTTCTGCACTCAATGGCTCAGCCGCATCAGATTTAGGAGCAGGAGCAGGCAATTCATAGATGTAGCGCACTCCTAGGTAATGAGCCATTTTCTCAAAGAGTTCTGCTTCGCGAAATGGTTTTCGCACAAAATCATCACATCCTGCCGAGAGTGCCACTACTCGTTCTTCCTCAAAGGCACTGGCTGTTAATGCAATAATCACGGTTGCCTGACCTTTTAACTGTGATTTGATGTGTTGGGTTGCTTCATATCCATTCAAGATCGGCATTCGCAGATCCATCCAGATTAGGTGAGGTTCAAAACGTTCCCACTGGGCAATTCCTTCTTGTCCATTGGCGGCTTCTTGCACCTCAAATCCTAATGGCTCCAGCATTTTTCGCAATAGCTGCCGATTTTCCCATTTATCTTCAACAATCAGCAGCCGATAGTGGGGCTGTCCTGGCTCTAACCCAATTACCCGCTGATGAAGTTTGCGAATTAAACTTTCAGAGGCTGAAGCGATCGCCACTCGCACCTCAAATTCAAATGTGGTTCCCCGTCCTACCTGAGTTTCTAGTGTGATATCGCCACCCATCAATCGCACAAATTCTCGGCTAATCGCCAAACCAAGTCCAGTGCCCTGCTGCGATCTGCGTCCTGTTTCCGTTTGAGCGAAGGCATTAAACAAGGTGCCGACCTCTTCTGGGGCAATTCCTTGTCCAGTATCTTCTATCTCAAAGTGGAGAGTGAGATGAGAGAGTGCGACGCTGGGAGAAGCCTGAATCGCTCCGTGTTTCACCCGTACAGTGACACTGCCAGTTTGAGTGAACTTAATCGCGTTTGATAAGAGGTTCATCAGGACTTGGCGTAACTTGCTCTCATCACCTCTAATGTATTGAGGAATAGTAGATTGGCGATCGAAGATTAACTGAAGTCCTTTATCGGCAGCTTTAGGTTGCCACATTTCCTCCAACGTATCGAGTAAAGCATAGAGGTCAAAGTTAGTTTCATTTAACCGTGCTTGCCCTGCTTCAATTTTGGACATTTCTAGCACATCATTGATCAATTCCAGCAGATGTTCACCGCTGCGAGTGATAGTGCTGAGGTAGTCTTGCTGTTGAGTGGTAGGAATGTGATTAGCGCTAGGCGCAACTCCGTAGGAACCGCGCTGCAAGAGTTGGGTGAATCCCAGAATGATATTGAGAGGAGTTCGCAGTTCGTGACTCATGTTAGCCAAAAATTCACTCTTGACTCGATTTGCTCGTTCGGCGGTCTCTTTTGCCTGTTGTAGTTCCAGTTCAGCCGCTTTGCGATCGGTGATATCTCGCGCGACACCGACGCAATACAGCACATTGCCTTCTGTATCCTGTATAGTTCCCAAATTGGAGACATACCAGCGCCAACTTCCATTTTGATGCTGAAGGCGATATTCTAACTCTGAAATAGGTTGGTTTGTCTCAACGAGTTGAGTAAATAGCTCCACACAGCGCTGACGGTCGTCTGGATGAATTGAAGGAGCAAAGTGAGTTCCAATAATCTCACTAGATTGATGCCCTAAGAACTTGTCCCAATTTGGAGAAACATAGGAAAGGATACCATCCGGAGTCAGGATTTTAATGATATCGTTGACATTTTCCACTGTACTGCGGAACTTAAGTTCACTTTGACGTAATGCTTCTTCGGTTCGCTTGCGGTCAGTGATGTCACGCACCATCACCATTACTTCACCGTCTCCGATCACCACAATCCGCACTTCTTCATCCAGCAGTTGCCCATCTATTTCAATTTGCTGTTCATAAGCTTGTATCTGACCCGTTTCTAATGCTTGCTGAATAGACGTGAGCCGCTGTTGTGCCAAGGCAGGAGGCAATGACTCTTCAACCCGTGTGCCAGGAAGAAACCGATTTGGAGCAAAGGATTTTTGCTTTCCTTGACTCACTACGTTTAAGTAAACTCCGTCTCCCGTAACCCGCATTAGTAAGTCAGGAATTGCGCTGATCAAGGCGCGGTTTGTAGCTTCACTCTGGCGTAGAGCTGCCTCTGCTCGCTTGCGTTCTGTAATGTCTTCCGCAATCCCAGCAACGCGATAGATAATTCCGTGTTCATTAGAGACAGGAAAACCGCGATCGTGAATCCAACGTATTTGTCCGTCAGGGCGAACGATACGATATTCTTCATCATATTCGCCTTGAGTCTGATGAGATAACCTTGCCTCAATTTGATCGCGATCGCCAGGATGAATTGACTTTAACCAATTGGCAGGGGAACGATACAGCGATTCACAGGAGTATCCCCAAATCTGTTCATACGCTGGAGATACATAGATCATTTGATGTTTTTCTACGTCAGTTATCCAAAAGACGCTTGTAACGTTCTCAGCTAATTGTCGGAACCGCTCTTCACTTTCACGCAGCGCCTCTTCAACTCGTTTGCGTTCATTAATATCTTCGGTTGTGGTGACGATAAGGAGCACATTGCCATTCTCATCTCGCACTGCTGCGACAGATAAGCGCACCCAGACTAAATGCCCTTCTCTGTGGATATAGCGTTTCTCCATTTGGTACGATTCACGCTGTCCCGCTAGCAACTCACGATAAAGTGCTAAATCTGCTTCTAGATCTTCAGCATAGGTATATTCTGTGAATCTCAATTGACGCAGTTCGGCTTCACTATAGCCTAAGATCTTTGTTGCAGCCAAGTTCAACTGCAAGTTTTTACCCTCAGTTGTAGCGATCGCAATTCCCAATGCAACATTCTCAAAAACGGCGCGAAATCGTTCTTCACTTTGACGCAAAGCTTCTTCTGCTTGCTTGCGATCGCTAATATCTGCAATTACCCCTTCCATATATCCACCGACTGCATTCAGACGAGAGGAGTAAAGCCCCCAAAACAATGTGCCATCTTGTTTTCGCATCTGCACTTCAAAGTTTTGCAGTTCACCATGCGTTTTTAACTGTTGAACAGCCTGTTGGCGATCGCTAGGATTTACATAAAAGTCTGCGGTGTGTTTGATCCCAATAATCTCATTGGGTGAATTAAAGCCAAACAGGTTCGCAAGGCGTTGATTGGCATCGAAAATTAATCCATCAGAGAGACGCGTTCGGAAGATGCCGATCTGTGAGTTTTCAAAGATATTGCGAAACTTTGCTTCACTGCGCTGTAGTGCTTCCTCTGCTTGTCTACGCTGGGTGATATCATGGCCAACCGATAAGATCTCAGCCGAATGCCCGTGTTCATTCAGAATCGCTTGATTTGACCAGGAAACCCAAACTCGTTTACCATCTCGGCACAGGTTTTCATTCTCGGTTTGCAGGTAAGATTCAGGATTATGAAATAGCTCGTGAACAAATTGTTTGAGATTGCGTCCAGAGGTTTCGGTTTCTGGAACGATCGTTTCGAGTAAGGTACGCCCTAAAATTTGCTGTTCCTCATAGCCAAAAAATCTTAGCCCGTAATCATTCAAGTATTGAATTCGTCCTTGCGTATCAAAGCGAATGATGATTGAATTGGCAGTCTGCACCAAGCTGCGATAATTCGTTTCACTTTGTCGCAATGCCTCTTCTGTTTGTTTGCGATCGCTAATATCACGCGCTACACAAAGCACTGTGTTCTCAGATAATCCAGAGAGCGTAGCAGAAAACCAAACTCGTCTACCTTGAATCGGCAAACTGTATTCTATATTTACGCCCCGTTGGTTAGGGGAGGTTCCGTCGGAACAGTCTACACTGTGATCTGATAGTTGACGTAAATACAGTGCCCGACGAATCGCATCCACTAACAGATCCGCCGCTTCTTTGGGTAACACCTCATGTACTGTTTTGCCAATTCGATTGATTCGAGGTTTATAGATCAGAGCGGTTTCAGTTTGAATATATTTCAGATAACGGCCTTCAGTATCAAATACTGTGATGGTATCCGTCATCGCACCAAAAATGAGTCGCAATTCTGTTTCAGAGTTTTTCAATGCTGCTTCTACTTTCTGGCGATCGCTAATCTCTTGTTGCAGGGCTTGAGTTCGCTCTTCTACTCTGATTTCTAGTGTTTCAGAATGATTTTCTAACCGCTCATACAAGCGAGCATTTTCTAAAGAAATAGCTGCTTGCACGGTCAATAGTTTAAGCACTTCTAGGCGATCGCTAGTGAATACGCCAGCAGTGAAATTGTTTTCTAGATAGAGAATTCCGATTAACTGACTTTGCTTGAGAATCGGAATACAGAGGAGCGATCGCACCTGCTGGTCTTGAATATAAGGATCAGTTGAAAAAGACGACTCACTAATCGCATCATCAAGCACCAAGGTTTCTTGAGTGCGTTCTACCGAGTGGATGATAGAGACAGGAATCGTTGCACAATCCGCAACAGTAGTTTTTGCCAGGTCACATTGTCCACTACTGCATTGAGCAACAACAGTTAGCTGATCATCTTCTAGCAAGATCAGAGATCCCTTTTCAGCTCCTGCATTTTCAGCGACTACCTGCATCAAAGTTGCAATCAATTGGTCGAGGCGAATAATTTCTGACAGGGCTTGAGCCGCTTTCATCACTGTAGCCAAATCGATTGTGGCGATCGAACGACTAGTCGTTCGATCGGTTAAGGTTGAATTTAATTGCCGAATTTGGTTAGAGCTGAGTAGTTGTGGATAGCGATTTTCTAAATCTTTAACTTTGGCTTTTGCACCCCAGCGTTGATAGCAGTAGTGTGCCTCTTTCATATAAGTAGAGGCAATTCTCTCTCGTCTCCGTATCAGGTAGAACTTGGCTGCCAACTCATAAGCTAGCGCTTCTTCCTGAATATATTCGTTCTCACAAGCACCCAAAATTGCTCGTTCATAATACTCTTCAGCTTCAAGAGTATTACCTAACACTCTGGCTTTCTCAGCTTCCACTAAATCATATTTATGCTGAAAATTCATAGGTGCATGAGCTGCCCACTGGTGCATTTGTTCCTGATTTTGAGCAACTTTAAGCAGCAACTCCTCTGAATTAGAAGCAGAATAAATCGCTAGCTGAATCAAAGAATCATAGAAACGGAACACAGGCATTGACAACTCCCCAGTTACACCGCCGACCCCATACTGTTCCGCAAGAGCAGCATTTTTGAAAGCTTGAGCCAATTCCTCAAACAAATAGCAAAGAATCACTTTATTGACGTAAAAGTAGAAAAGTCCAGTGATGTCATTTGCCTCTAAGTGAAACGGTACTTTTTCCAATTCGTTGTAAGCTTGACCTACGAGCTGACATGGATCTTCTGCCTGCCCTAATAGGTTAAAAACAGTTTGTCGATAAATTTCTTGATAGTTTAAAGTTAGCTCTTGTTTCAGTTGAGCAATCACATGGGCGTAGCTTGTCATCTCTTGCACTAACTCGGTCAGCTTGGTGCCGCAAAAATAGGAATACTGGCACCCATCTTCAGCTGCATAACTGGCATATTCAAAATCTCCGCTCTCCATGGCACTTCGATAAGAACGTTGAAAAAGGGGAAGGGCATTTCTAACATGATCTCTCCCATGCGTTGTGCTTACTGCGACCATGTGCAAGGGTTTATATTCCACTTCTTTAGCATTAGCTCGTTCAACAATACTTAACGCTAATTGCCCTAATTCATAGGCTGATTCGACATCATTTGCGGTTCCGCTTAAAAGCAGCCCGTAGAGTGCAAAAGCTTGTGCAGAAGAGGGAGCCTTGCCGAAGTGAATGGATAAATTCACCTTCTCACACACAATAAAAGGAAGTAGCTCTGTAGCCGCTTGATACGCAGAGGAAAGCGATCGCGACAAGATTCTCATGCTGGCTAGCTTATAAGCGTCAGTCATTACAGGCAGATGGATCAAGCCCTCCATGCTCTGCCGTTTTACTGCTGCTGCTGTTTCCTCTAGCTTGTGTTGAGTCTGTAGCTCTGTTGGGTTTGGTGGAATGTTGATACCCAACTGTTTTAATACTTGTAGCCCAAGGGCGATCGCATCCATTAATCTGGTCTGGGCAACACAGGTTTGGATCTTTACCTCATATACTTTTACTTTATCTAGAACAGTTTTTGCCTGTTGTAAAACAACAGTAATCCATTGTTCCATTTCAACAAAATCACCGCATAAATAGGCAGCTTCTACGGCTTCTTCATACAGAGCTAAGGTGAGCTTGTAGTCGTGTTTCCAGCTGTCAACTGTAAGTAACTGTATTCCTGTAATGAAATACTTAAGTGCAACGCTGTACGCGATTGCTGCTTTTGCTTTTTGACCTGCCAATAAATTTAGTTGAGCGATCGCATCTCGTTCTGCTTGCTCCGTCATCAGATCAATTCCTTGACTGAGATGATCTGCAATCGCAAAGACTTGATCAGCTAACGTCTCATTCGTTGTTTCTTGCCATAGTTTGCGACCAATCTGTAGGTGAATAGTTTGTTTCTGATTCTCGTCAATCAAAGCATACGCCGCTTGTTGAACGCGATCGTGCAAGAATTTGTAGTCCTGAATTAACAATTGTTCGTCTAATTCAGAGTTAGGCAAAATTACTCCAGCTTGAATTGCTGTTACCAGATTAGAAAATAGCTCAGACGAAGATTTCTCACAGATAATTGTTAGAGTGTTTAAGCTAAAATTTCCGCCAATACAGGCAGCTAATTGTAAAATCTGTTGAACTGTTTCTGGTAATTGCCTGAGCTTACCCAGCATCAACTCAACCACATTATCAGTAAAACTTTGGGCTTCAATCTGAGCCAAATTCCATCGCCAAATGCGACGTTCAACATCCAGCTGAATCAGCTCCTCTGTGTACAGAGCCTTCAAAAATTGCTCAACAAAGAATGGATTGCCTAACGTTTTCTGCTGGATCAGTTCTGCTAATGGTGTAGCTGAAACAACATCGGTGTGCAATGTTTCAGCAATCAATTGGCGAGTATATTCCAATCGTAGAGGCGCAAGCTTAATTTGATTAATCACAATAGCTTTTCGCAACTCGCGCAGCAATACCATCAATGGATGAGATGCATCTACCTCGTTATCTCGATAGGCTCCAATCAGTAGGAGAGACTGCACTTCAGGGTCAGTTGCGATCGCTTCAATTAACCTCAGTGTTGCCGAATCAAGCCACTGCAAATCATCCAGAAAGATCACCAGAGGATGTTCTGGCGCACAGAATACCCGAATAAACTTTTGAAATACGAGATTAAATCGATTTTGTGCTTCTGTTGAACCCACCTCTGGTGCGGGGGGCTGAGTCCCAATGATGAGTTCTATTTCAGGAATCACATCAATCAAGATCTGTCCATTTGCACCCACAGCTGCTAAAATCTTTTCTCGCCACTGCTGTAGCTTTAATTCCGGTTCACCTAGTAGTTGCAGAATTAGGGATTGGAAGGCACTGGCGAACGCGGAAGACGGTGTATTGCGCCCAAACTGGTCAAACTTACCTGTAATAAAAAAACCTTTCACTTGGGTTACAGGCTTATAAATCTCTTGCACCAAGGCAGATTTACCAATGCCTGAGTAACCGGAAACTAGCACCATTTCAGCAGACATGAGGTTGTGGGGTCGCGGGGTCGCGGAGATATTTTCATTCCCCCCGTCTCCGCGTCTCTCCATCTCCGTATTATTTTCTCCTGCTACTCTCTCAAACGCTGCCAGTAAAGTCTCTAGCTCCGCCTCTCGTCCATATAGCTTCTGCGGAATTTGGAATTGCTCAGAAACATCTTGAGTACCCAGTTGAAATGTTGCGATACAACCAGTTGTTTCCCACTGCACCAAACAGGCTTCTAAATCCGATTGAATCCCAGTTGCACTCTGGTAGCGGTCCTCAGCATTTTTTGCCATTAATTTGAGAACGATGTCAGAGACGATCGCTGGAATCGCTGGGTTCACTTCATGCGGTGGCACAGGCTGTTTGGCAATGTGACAATGAACCAGCGTCAGTACATCATCTGTCACGAACGGCAGTTGCCCAGTTAGCAATTCGTAGAGAGTGGCTCCCAGCGAATAAAAATCGGTACGATAATCGAGCATCCGGTTCATCCGCCCCGTTTGCTCAGGGGACGTATAGGCTAAAGTTCCCTCCAGCACATTGGGATTTTTAAAGCCAGGCGTAGTGTGACTAAAGCGGGTGGAAATGCTAAAGTCAATGATTTTGACAACACCTGTGACAGGATTGAGAACAATGTTGTTGGGATTAATGTCTTTATGAACAATATTGGCAGCGTGAATTGATCCCAAAATCTTTGTTAACTGAATTGCCAAGCGGAGCAATTCTACTAGAGGCATTGAGCAATACCGCTCTGGTGATTGTCGCCGCAGTTTCTCCAGCGACTCTCCACCAAAATCTTCTAAAAGCATTACCAGCGATCGCCCATACGCTAGCTGGTCATAGACTTTAATCACGCCTTCTAGATTGAGCGATCGTGTGATTTTATACTCCTGCTGATACCGAATCAGCTCGGAAGCGGTAGGATAATCCTCTTTAAGAACTTTAAGAATTACGGGTGTGCCATCTGACATCCTGCTCCCGCGATATACTAGTGAGTTGGCGCTTGAATAGATCTGAGTTTGGATTTCAATGTCAGGTAGCGCAATCATTTTGAGCACCTCGCCAACTCGAAGAGAGGACAGTAAAGCTAAACTGGCTTTACGTCATTGTGAAAGCTCCTCTTCGAGAAGTCAATTCGCTTAGGTGGGATGTTCTAATGGGCAAGCAAAGGTTCTATCTTGAAACTCCGAGATAGCCCTTGACTTAAGGAGATTTCCAGGAATAAATTTACCCACGAGCAGGTTGAATTAGGATATCCCATTTTGGTAAATCTAGATTGCGTTCCAGTCTCTTTTCGATTCCTTGCATCTCCATCTTGCTCAGGGAAATTCCCTTTAAGTAGGACTTTGAGTTCAACTTGACGATGGGATGAACGCCTTTCCAAGTCATACTTCGTGCCCATTGCAGCATCGTCTCTGCATCCTTCAATTTAAGCAATTACAACCTTGACAAGTTGTTCTGGCTCTAGTGGTTTCGTCAAGTGCTTTTGATATCCAAATTGCAGCGCTTTTTTCTGATCGATTTCTGCAGCATAAGTAGACATCGCGATCGCTGGAATCGTTCCGCCTTGAACTGGTGGGCGTGAGCGAATCTGCCCGATCAGTGCGTAGCCATCAATTTTTGCCATCCCGATGTCACTGACAACCACATTTGGGAGCGAGCGAGCGAGTACCTGCAACGCTTCGGAGCTAGAGGCAGTGGTAATCACCGTGGTTGTGTCGCAAAAACGGGTCAATGGTAAGGTAGGTAAGCTCGGCCTTGCCTTCTTCCCCTCCGATGTCTACTCATTCTTTGTTCAAGTAGCGGCATTTTTTGCCCCAGATCATCCTGCTCAACGTGCAGTGGTACTGCCGCTACTCCCTGAGCTACCGGAATTTAGAGGAGATGATGCAGGAGCGGGGCGTGGAAGTCAATC
>NZ_JACJPJ010000108.1:0-111699 GCF_014696015.1 Oculatella sp. FACHB-28
CTCATCTATTCAAACTTCAGAAGCTCCCTACCCGAATCATCAAGTATTTCAAACATCCATTCATTGCTTATGCTGCTTGAACAGATGTAGTCTCATTTATTGCCAGGTTAATAATTATTGACATTCACTTATAGATTGTTGAATTGCATCAATATCATTTGAAATTTTATTCTGAATTTCATCGCCACTCAAGCCTTCACTGCGAAAAGAGGTTTCTAACAGGAGTTGCATGATTCTAGACATGTGAACACTAATTTCTTGGGCTATCCTCGGATCTACTTCTCCATTTTCATCAGGTGAAATTAGATCCTCTGTCAGCTTAACAGTATCAGCAATTAATTCATTCCTCTCCTGGGAAGTGAACATCTCACTAGAGTTAAGGCGGCTTAAGGCTTTAATATTTGTAATAATTCTGTCCAAGCTAGGACATTTTGCACTACCACTACCACACATAATCGATCTCCCTAATGTAAGTTGTAAACTAGTTTCTTAAGCAAAAAGGCAAATCTTCCTCTATTATTTCAGGGGAGGTACTTGAATAGTTGTGTAAAATTTGACACCCTAACAACATTAAATTATCCAAAGTGGGCTGAAATTTCTCATTCACCGCTTCACTCTTTTCAATTTCCCAAATCCTAATATTTCCATCTTGATCAGCGGAAGAAAAAACTAGGGAACTCGTTCCCAACCGTGTTGGGTTTGGAATGAAGCTAATGCGATCAACTGAGCCAGGAGAAACAATTTCTCTATAGCGTGTTTCGGGTTCTCCTTTGTTTCTCCAAGTTTCAATTACTTCAGCGACATCCCATATTTTTATGGATTGACTAAAGTTGGTGGAGGCGATGAATTTATCATCTGGGCTAAATTCTGCATAGAATACATAATTTTCAGGAGCTTTAATTCTACCCAGAAGTTGTCCTTGTTGAGCCCATATATTTATAAACCCTTTGTCATCAGATGATACTATCATGTCCCCGTTATTGCTAAATCTGACTGAGGTGGCTACGGAAGATAATTCCTCTGTTGCTCTAAAACGCTTTGGATCACTAATATTGCTTCCATAATTCCATAGTGCAATGTCATAATTCTCATGCCCTGTAGTAACAAGTATTTTTCTTTGAGGATGGAAATCCAAACCGTATATCTTATACTCTGCATTTTCTAAAGATTCCTGCTCAAAGAGAACCTGCGCTGGCAACGGGTTATTAACATCTTCAATATTCCATATTGATATAAATCCTCCTTTACCAACAGCAGCAATTTCTTGATTGTTATTACTGAAGCCGATGTCGTAAACTTTATCTCTATGAATTAAATCACTTAATTTATTACCTTGGGTATCCCAAATTATTACGTGTTTATCAGTACTGCCTGATGCAAAAAATTCTGAGCTATGACCGAATCTCACAGATCTAATTAAATCTGTATGTGCTGATTTGATAATTGGTAAAGAACTTCCTTGAAATCTCCAGATCCCAATATCTTTATCAGCGCCACCAGACACAATTACGTCTCCATTTGGATCGGAATCGATGCCAACAATTTCTCCAGTATGGACTTCTAATCGATTGCGTTCATTGATACTCAACAATATTTCTTGTAATTCTCTTAACTCTTGATCTTTCTCTCTGTCTATCTCTTTCAGTTCGCTCAGTAGTTTTACACTGGCTAGAGCAGCCTCAAGTTCATTATGAGTTTCTAAGAGTTGTTTAGCTTTACCAAGCGATTCCCCAATAATTCGTGCTTCTTGTTCCGATGCTCTTGCTTGCTGATATTGTGCAAAACCTCCTAACCCTAAGCTAAAAGTTGCCAGCACTCCAGCAACGATCGCAAACTGTCTTTTGCGTTTTTCAGCTTTGGCTCTAGCAGTTGCTTCTTTTGCTGTTTGTGCTTCGGCTTCGGCTCGTCTTTCTGCCTCTAATTTCTTTTCGAGTTCTGCGATCGCCCTCGCCTCAGCTTCTTCCTTCAGCCGCTTTAGTTCTTGAAACTCTCGATCGCGCCTTTCCAAACTTTTTCTCACATACTCCGCTTCTGGTAAGTTCTGCCAATCGAGTTTCTCTTCAACAGCTGCTAGTAGAGCACCTGATAACAGCGCATCATCTGACGCTTGATACTTGTCTTTCCAATCAAAACAATCCGACTCAACTCGATGCTTAAGGCGAATTTTCTCTCGATCGCTTTCAATCCAGCTTTGTAGAAGTGCCCATTCAGGCAGCAGCGATTCATGAGCCAATTCAATGGTCTTCTCATCAGTTGCTATCAGCCGCTCATTAGCTAACTGATTGATGACCTCGCGCATCATGTCTGGCGCAAACTTTGGGAGTTGGGCAATTGCGTCTAACCGCTCCCAAGTTGTACGGCGGCGCGTAACGGCTTCCCCCTCTCCAAGTTGTACTAGTTCTTCTACAAACAGCCGACGGACAAACTCCTGTTCTGATTTGCTAAAGCTGTTATAAAGCAAGGTTGCTTGTCTTTCTAATGCACCACCTACTCGACCAATCTTGTCGTAGCTTTTCCAGGTTAAGCAGGGCTGAGGAGATTCTGTTTCCTCAATGCAGACCTTCCATAACTCCTTAAGAGCATATTGCAATAGCGGTAATGCTCCCGGACGATCAATGACATCAGAAATAATTTGCTGAATTAATCCTGGCTCAAAGTCAACACCTTGTTGAGCAGCAGGTTTGGCGATCGCCTCCTCCAACTCCGCCCGAAAGTCTGGCAAACACAGCGACTTCACCATGTACCCCGTAGGACGAGAAACATTAATCAGATCAGCAATTTCGGGATAGTCGCCACACTTCACCATGAAATCCGCTCGAATCACAACGACAATTCGGGTTTCACAGTCAGTTCTTCCGGCTTCGTTTGCAATCAACCGGATGAACCCTCGTCGCTCGGACTCATCTTCGCAGAGCGTAAAGACTTCCTCAAACTGATCAATGATTAACAAAAAGGGAACCTGAGAAGACTGGTGTTGCTCCAGAAATTCTATCAACCGCCGTCGAGGATGCCGACCGGGAGTGATGACCTCAATGTCCCACTGGTTATTACCAGAAAAATGGCTCTGTCTGAGTTTTGGCAGCACTCCCGCTTTAATCAGGGAAGATTTTCCACTACCAGAGGAACCCATCACTGCCAGAAATCGATTACTAGAGATGCAGCCAATGACATCCCAAACTGCCTGTTCCCGTCCAAAAAAGCGATTCTTCTGCTTCTCTTCAAAGGCATAGAGTCCTAGATAGGGATTGACAGGATTGAATTCAGAGGATTGGGAGGTTGGGACGGGGGCGAATCACAAAGGGCGGCTTGCTCGGCAAAAAGGGCGTATAGCTCAACGCCTGATAAAACGCCTTCTCCATCGCCGTGTCATAGGTCTTTGTGCCCCGCTTTGCCGTGCCCCGCTTTGAGGAATTGCCGCCCTGCTTTGCCTCAATCAGGAAATGCCCTTCCTTATAAAAATCAGCAAAATTGGTCGTGATTCCATCCTTGTGAATCACCTGAATGTCTTTATCAAAACAGTACGGGTCGCCTGGAATATTTCCCTTTGGCGGCGGGCGATCAACCCCCAACGCCTCACACAAATCCAGAAAAAATCCCTGATAGTTGGCTCGCTCATTCCCCTGCGAACCCTGCCATTTTTTGAGGAATGCTTGGATGCGATCGCCATCTTCAGGCTTCATACCCACTTCCCCCATTTCCAACACCAGCACAACTGGTAGACACAGTAAGAAGAGGGTTGAGCGACCAAAGAAAGGGCATGACAGACAAAAGCGTTACGTCTCGTAATTTATGCTTAGGCTGCCCACTATTTTGGCATTGCGCTCAAGCGAATGTCAGGGAATTCACAGGATTGCAAGAGATTAACCAGCAATACGATTGGCATTCATTCTGAAATAAAACCGGCAAACAAAAAGCGATCGCCCCCTATCCTCGCGAAGAGTTGTTGAGAACCCTAAATGCCCATAGCGATTAACCTCCCCAACAACAGCATCTCAGCTCATACTTCAGGATTGCTCTCTAAACTGATAGGGCATCGAACCAAAACTACGATTTGGGTGGTTGAGTAAATTCTGGGTAGGGGCGATCGCTTCCCCGCCACAGGTACTCGGTAAGCTGTTGCCCAAACTGCTTTTCTTCAGCTGGGTTAGTGGGAACGGGAAAGTGAAGGGATTTGTAAAGCTCTAGGCGGTGTAAGTCAAAGGCTGACTCTAATAGGTCGCTGTAGGTTGCGGCAGCTTCCAGCATCCAGCCATAAGCAAACCATGCTACTACTATCCCGACTGGAATTGCCCACCAAGCCCAAACCACCCAAACCCAAAACAAGACTCCCCATAACCAAACACGCGCTGCTGTATTGAGATCGGTACGGGCTTCCTGCAATTCTTTTTTGACAGCATCGGGAAGAACTAACCACAGGCGCGACCAGCAAATTACCGCATCCAATCCATATTTCTCAGTTGGACGGCTTTCGGCTGCCCTGAGGAGATTGCCCAGTTGGGTAGGCATTAGCCGTTCGGGTTGGGATGGGGCTTGGCGCAACTGCCAGTCGATCGCAATCAACTCATCTAGCTCTTCGGGATTCAGATCCTTTTGAGCTTGCCGCAACTGATCCCGCTTAATTGCCAGGTCTTGCCAACGCTGGTCAAGTCGATTGAGTTTCTTATGCTGTTGCTTGAGGAGCCAGCGACGCAAGGGATTCATCCAGCTAGACCAGTAACCCTCAAAAAATCGCAGCACCGCCAGATCTAGCTTTTGAATAGCGAAGGCAGTGACCAAAACGATCAACAAGCCCACAAACAAAATAGCGATCTGGAGGGGTTCGACCAGTTGAGTGAACCATTGCTCTAATGAACGCCAGCCAAATTTTTGAATCCACGCGGCTAATCCACCCAACCAAAAGACAAAAGCTGGAGTGAATAAGTTGGCTACCCACTGTTCTGCCAGTTTTCCGCCCAGGCTTTCTAACAATTTGGTTGGCATGGCAATTTCTATGCTCCCTGATCAGGGATAAGTTCACCATGTGTGGGGCAGGTCGGTACAGAAATCCCAACCGATCGCCGATACCAGACATAATCGCCTTGAGGGCAGACGTACTTCTGCGCGGGAACAGCACCACTGCCACCGGGTAGACGTTCAAATCCTCTTGAAACCTGCGCTGAACTCAAAAACTCCTTAATCCACTGAAATGTATTCGGATTGCTTTTGAGTAGCTCCAGAATTTGGGTATCAACTGATTCTCCAGCTTGTGCTTGTGCTAGCAAGTCAGCCAGTTGTTGATCAACCTGAGTAGCATCTGAACCTAATAGGGATGGCAAAGACGGACGGATGGAACGGGCGCATTCCAAAATATCTTCTGGGGAAAATTTCGGGGTCGGCATTGTGCAATTCCTACAAATAGGAAGAACTATTACTCAGAGAATAACCTTGTGAAGGAGTGGCAGAAGTTTCAAATGATGGTCAGGAGCGATCGCCCTCCTGACCACAAAATTCGAGTTCTGACTGAGCATTTCACAATCCAAAATTCAAAACTCCTCATCAATGGCTCCCATAAGCTTTAATGCTGTGCGCTGGGCACTGGTTAGCCCAGTTGCCCCAGTAATATTTAACCCAGCACAGTGCTGGCAATTAATCACTTGCAGGCACTCACCTGTAGCAGCATTCCAAAGGCGAAGGGTTTCGTCATCACCACCCGAGACAATCCGTTCTCCATCGGGGCTAAAGGTGACTGACCTGACCCAATCCTCATGTCCCTGAAAGGGCTGACCTACTGGGTTGCCCTGCAAGTCCCACAGCCGCACTGTAGCGTCAATACCACCCGAGACAATCCGTTCTCCATCGGGGCTAAAGGCAACTGACCTGACCCAATCCTGATGCCCCTGAAAGGGCTGACCTACCGGGTTGCCCTGCAAGTCCCACAGCCGCACTGTAGCGTCGTCACTACCCGAGGCAATCCGTTCTCCATCGGGGCTTAAGGCAACCGACCAGACCCCTCTCTCATGCCCCTGAAAGGGCTGACCTACTGGGTTGCCCTGCAAGTCCCACAGCCGCACTGTAGCGTCGTCACTACCCGAGGCAATCCGTTCTCCATTGGGGCTAAAGGCGACTGACCTGACCCAATCCTCATGCCCCTGAAAGGGCTGACCTACCGGGTTGCCCTGCAAGTCCCACAGCCGCACTGTAGCGTCACCACCACCCGAGACAATCCGTTCTCCATCGGGGCTAAAGGCAACTGACCTGACCCAATCCTGATGCCCCTGAAAGGGCTGACCTACTGGGTTGCCCTGCAAGTCCCACAACCGCACTGTAGCGTCGTCACTACCCGAGACAATCCGTTCTCCATCGGGGCTAAAGGCAACTGACCTGACCCCTCCCTCATGCCCCTGAAAGGGCTGACCTACTGGGTTGCCCTGCAAGTCCCACAGCCGCACTGTAGCGTCGTCACTACCCGAGGCAATCCGTTCTCCATCGGGGCTAAAGGCAACTGACCTGACCCCTCCCTGATGCCCCTGAAAGGGCTGACCTACTGGGTTGCCCTGCAAGTCCCACAGCCGCACTGTAGCGTCAGCACCACCCGAGGCAATCCGTTCTCCATCGGGGCTAAAGGCAACTGACCTGACCCAATCCTGATGCCCCTGAAGAAATAATAGAATCCGTCTGGTCGCTGTTTCCCAGAGTTGAATCGTGCCTCTGCTATCTCCGATTGCTAGGTATTTGCTGTCCGGGCTGAACGTTACAGAATTCACCCCTCCTAACACTGGCGCGACAACAGCTCCAGTCAAATCTGCATTCACCAAGTTCACCCAGCGCAAACTGACAGGGGCAAAGTTAACTTGCATCAATACTGTCTGGCTCAAGTCACTCTGCTCCAGAGCATAGGGATTGACTCCCAGCAGTAATTTCACCAGGTTACCTCCGAAGTACCAGACTTCACTCTGTTGCTTAGCCCGCGTTGTCTGCACCAGGGCTAGCAGCCGTTCTCGATAACCCTGTTTATCCAGCATCGGTACTGCCAGATCCAGCACAGCTTTTGCCAACGGAGAATCCGCTAGGTGTTGCATCAGTTGTTCCAGAGGAGCAGTGGTGAATGAGTGGAGTGGCGCGATGGGTAGAGGCAGATTCTCTGCCCCACACTGACGCTGAAAGTAGTTTGTCCAGGTGTAGACTGTTGCCGAAGCAGTATCATCCAGATAGGCTTGAGCCTGAGCTAATTCGGTAAAGTCAGGGGCTAATATGCCCAACTCTGCCACCAGCTTGTAAGCCACAAAAAACTCCAGAAGGGAGCGATGGGCAGGGCTGTAATCGCCTTCGGCGTTGCGAATCAGCATCGTTTGCCCCATCATGTCGTACTGCCAGTGGTCTAAATCTTTCTCTTCCTGCACCTGAGAACTAAATAGCGTGCGAATGCGGTCTGGAAACTCTACGTAGTTTATGCTCATCCGATCCGTCGAAAGCATCTCCCAGGACAATTCACACAGAAAATAAAGCTTATCTGCTAGAGACGTAAAGGTACGCTCTGCCTTAATGTCTCGCTGCATTTTGTGTCGCACTGCGTAGAGATAGACCCGTGCAATGTCTATAGGTTTTCCGGCTTCAATCTCCGGGAGCGCTTCTATAACTAGTTCCGTCATCACCGGACGACGAGCCAAATCCAGAAGGGCTGGGTTGCTCATTACCTGTTCGACTGTTTCCGATTGCGCCTGAAACGCCAGCACCTGTCGAATCTGGTCATCATTAAACTTCTCCAATTCCAGCACTTCAAAGCGGGGCGTTTCAAACGGCAGATGAATTGTAGATGCCTGCAACTCTGCACTTAGCAATGCCCGTCCTTCCTTCGCCTCTGGAAAATGCTCCGTGCGGCAGGTCAAAATCACTTTGGCTCCCGGCACTACGACCTTCGCCAACTCCCAGAAGTTATTCACCATCTGCTGACGGTTTATCCTGGCTGCCATCTCATCAAACCCGTCAAAGATCAGCAGCAGCTTGCCCATCTGGTTCAGTTGTTCAAATACCGAATAGCCAGGAATTGGAATTTCATGCTTACGGAAAAAGAATTCTGAAAACAGCGATTCCACACTCACTGCTTTGGCATAATCCCGGAGCGGAATTACCAGCGGCAGACGCGGACGTTCTACACCCCGTTGTTTCGCGTCTTTATATCGTTGCAAAGCTATCCAGGCATAATGCAGCACAAACCAGGTCTTGCCTGTGCCAAATTCCCCCAAAATCGACAGGTGCTCTTTCGCCGGGTCATCCAGCCAGCGATCTACATAGCCATCAACCCAGCCATCCTCCGCTGCATAACGGCTAACCCCCATCCTCTGCTTCGTTACCAAATCAAATTCTTCTTTAGTGCAAGCCAGAGGCACATAGTTCTGATCAATCTTCCGTTGCTGAATCTCTTGTTCAAGCCAGCTCAAATATCCACTAAAGTCAGCGGTTTGATCCAGCAATTCATCCAAGGTGTAGCAATAAAGGTGCTGGTTTTCCTCCTTTGTCTTTTCAGTACGGCAAGCAGGACTAATTCGGCGATTGGTCACTAGCCATCCTTCATCAGTTCTCTGTTGCTCAACTGCTTGGCGAAGGGCTATAAAATCCCCGATACTTGCCTCGCCAGCGACTCCCCGTACCACTACCCGGTCATATCCTCGTCGTGTTGGAATGTTAATGCCCCATTCAAAATAATTTGTATCCCAAACCTTGTACGACTCAAATTTGTAGTCCAGCGTCTCAAACCACTCCCGCAATTGTGTTGCCAACCCCGCTGCCTGACAGGTTTGCTCAGGGGGTGACTCAGCGATCGCAGGCGTTGGTTCGGCAGTGCTTGTCGCTCTAGAAACAAGATTGATCACGCCCACATTGTTGGACACAAATCGCTGAGGTTCTGCCTTCAATTCTTGCCGTAAAAAGGTTACTAAGGTTTCATTCGTCACCCATTGATTTGACGGTGGCGCTAAATCAAATCCGCGCAGAATTGCCTGAGTGAACGCACTATACTCTTCTCCATTTACCCCAAGTACTGGCTCAAATTCTCTTGAAGCCGCAATGAAACAGCGATCGCGTGCCCGCCCTCGATTGCCCGGATCAGCCTCCGAAAAATTCAGCAATTCTCCTGAGTAGCAGCAATCCAACCAAACAATCTGCTGCCGGATTGGGCTTTCCTGCAACAATTCCCGCAACCACTTCAAACTCAATCCCCAATTCCGTGCAGCTGGATTAGCGTCACTCGCTGCCAAAAATCCCTCTGAACTTCGCCGCCCTGTTTTCCGTAGTCCATGTCCAGAAAAGTAAAAAAGAGCTGTATCAGGAATGCTGTTCCCTTCAGGATAAAAAAGCTGTTCTAATGCTGCTTCCAGGTCTGCTACTGTGACATTTTCGTTGTGAGCAATCCGACGAGCATCATCCTCAAATGGGTCTAGATACTCCGGTAGACGTATGACATTGAAATTGCCATCCTGTTGAAGCCGTTGAGCGATCGCTTCTGCATCGTTGGCAGGTGCTGACAAATTCTGCAAGCCATCGCACTGATAGGTATTGATCCCAACGACTAAAGCATCGCGGCTCATAGGAGAAACTGCTCAACTAAAATTCCTTCGACGAATTTGACACACAATTCCAGGAAAAGCCGTGATTTGGATGCGATCTTTAGACTTTGGCAAAGGCAAAGAAGGCGATCGCCCTCGAGAATAGGAGCGATCGCCCAAACACGCCCTAAAGACCGAACCTAAAGACCGAACTACATTGGGTCACTTGGATCAAACACGACCGAAAACTCAGCTTGAGGAATCAACTGCTTCAGCGTTTTTCGGTGTCCGTCCGCATTCGACCAATTGCGAAACCTACCAACAACTATCTGTTGCATCGTTGGCAACAGTCGAACCACAAGCCAGGGATTCAAACGGTTCTGATACGACATAATGAACTCATCTCCAAAACTAAACAAACGGAGTCAGAGCCAGTCTTCATGCTTACCAGGCGGGGACTGGCTCTTGTTATTCAAAGATTCGCTCCAAATTTAGCACGAAGCAAGCCCAAATTTGTAGCTAAAAGGTAGCTATTATGTCGTTATAATCTAACTTGTCCACCTTGGCATGTACGATAAAGGACGACACCAATGCCAGAGCCGCCCGTGAGCAAGCGTATTCACATCACCTTGCCAGATTCCATTTATGAAGCCTTAGAGCGATGGGCAGACAAACAAGGTCGCCCCACCGCTAATTTGGGATCTTTCCTGATCGAAGTTGCCGTCCTAGAAGCACAAAAAACGGGGGAAATTCCCCCCGGTTCAGAAAATCCGCAGAAACGATAGTTCTCAAACCTTTTTTGAGCTATTGCTCTTATTATTCTTTCCTCAGTACACCTGTTTTATAGTCTGCTGACTCGCATTTCAGATTCTTAAACGCGCAACTAGAAAGAGCTATGCAAAACTGCGATGCAAGCATCTGCTCTTCAGATGGTGTTAGAGGCTCCAGACATACATCTTTCAGTCCCGTGAACCGGGATGTGACCTTTGCAACTTCAGGGTTTGATAGTCGCGATTGGGATGTTTCCGCTTTTAGTCCCGTGAACCGGGATGTGACCTTTGCAACTTGGACCCGATGGAGAGGAAAACGTTCTAGACAAAGACTTTCAGTCCCGTGAACCGGGATGTGACCTTTGCAACTGATGCGTGTAAAAGGCAGGGGATAAACGGCTTTCAAGGACAGTTTTGGCAAACCTCAAATTGGGGGTTAAATATCCCTTTCAAAAACTTACCATCGTTCTTTCATTTCAGCTAATAAAAACCAGAAAGTATTGTAGTTTATGGGTTCTGGCAATTCTGGCAAACCTTCTGGGATTTTAGCCCTCGCTTAGGTTTGCCAAAAATCTCATCGCACTGAATTGTCTAGCACTGTCTCGCCCATTCCCATCGCTGTCTTTCGCCCCACTCCAGAAAAGAAAGCAAAATGAGCCAATATCGTTGCAATTTTTGCCTGCTCTGAATCAGGAAATCGGTACCTGACCCAGCCAACTGCTCCAAGTTCAACTGAATTTTTTATTCTCACCTTTTCAGTTTTAAGGTTGTAATCAGAAGTCCATCCGCTCCAATGAACTCCACGAAATTTTAATTCTGCCGGGGCAAATGCATTCCAACGGCGACATAAACTGCCGAACACAGCTTCAGGTAAGGGAAAGGGTTGAATTCCTTGCCCAGTGTTCAGCTTAAAGCTAGTTGGAGAGAGGTATTTCAGTGTCAATTCATTCAATATGATGGGGGTCTTAGTAAGCAGAGCATAATCAGATGAACGAACCCATGAATCAGTACCCGGCAGCATGTTGATGCTTTGAATTACAAAAGAAAATCTTGCCAAGGAGAACGGTGCATCTTCCAATTTCTCTAATCCCTTGAGCAACGGTTCTATAAGACCTCCGTTCAACAGTCCAATTCGGAAATAGAATTCATCTCCTGCCTTCGCTTCTGTCTTCTGACATTGACTCATTAATCTAGAAAGGCTGAGGGGCGCTTCTTGGCTCTTGTGAATTGCCTCAGAAACTTCTGGATTGCCTTGACGAAACCACTCTAAAACTTGAGCATAAATGGCTCGACCACAAGCTGAAGGTAAAGCCCCACTCTCTGCGGCTCTTAAATGAACGACTAGAGTATTTAACCCAGTAGGCTCAACACAGGGCAGGGGCATTACTGGCTCCATACGCTATTCCACTTGGTAAGCAAACTCTACTCGGCAAGCCTTTAAGGGCTGACCATTCTGTCAATCCCTGCCAGTTAGCTGGTTTGGAAATTTTCCAATAGTTACCGAATAGTTGTGCTTGACTCAGCAGGCTTACAGGAGGCATGACAACTCGGTTGTATAGCAGTAAGCGATTTGAATCGGGTAAATCTATTGGATTTAAAGGATGCTCACAAATATACTCACCTGATTTTTGTTTGATCCCCGCTTCGGGAATTGGTTTTACCTCTACTTGAATTTTGGCTGCCCACTTACCCAATCTAATCCAACGGGGAATTTGAACAGTTTCAGGCGCAATAATATACGTTCTATAGGTGCTGCCTACTGCTAATTCTTTTGCTCGCCCGTAGTTAATGGGATAGTTGCGATCGCTGCCTTTTTCGCCTAATTTTTTAGGGCGATCGCAGTAGGCAACAGGAGACGATTTGAAAGTATTAACTTGGTATGACCAGCGAATGGGTAAGGCTGGAAAGACATAAATTCCTGCATCGTTCAGATGCAACAGGTTTTGTTCGTTATCCGCCTCCAAGTAGCCGGGACGTTGGGCAGTTTCGCCCTGCAAACTGTATGGTCTTGGGATGTAGGTTGCTTCAAAGAAGGCAAAGCTAAGTGCCCAGTTGTGTAGGTATTTCTCTGTCTCGTAGAGAGTTCCCATCTCACGCGAGGCAAAGAATACGTTGTCGTGGAGGGTCAGATGACAGAAATAGAGAACCATTTGACCACCTCTCAAATAGAAGAGCCTTGCTCTGCTTTCTTCTTCTCTGCTTTTTTCTTTTCAAGGACTAGTGCTCCATAGGTTTCGGAGTAGGTCTGGGCTTTTTGACACAGCGTACTCATCGTGGTTCGCAGCCTTGCTTCATCCTGATACATACCAATCACTTCCTCCAGTAAACTATCTAGTTCATTGCCAGAAATTATAGTGCTGCGAACTGGCTCCTTCCTCAAACAGTTTTCTGCCACCATTGCTGCCTGCTGGCGAACTTCTCCAATGGGTACCTGAGTATCACCTTTTGCACTCAAGGCATCATAGATTGCTTGGGTGAAATACAGGTTGCTGAAAACCTCACCGTCGCAAAAGGCAATACCGATAATATGGTTAGTCATCGTTCCGGTTCGAGATTCTTGCCCGCCATAACGGCGGGTGCGAAGCAGATTACCCAGCACATAAATGAATCCCTCAAATGTTGGATCACGCAAGGTTTCGACACTGGGAAACGTCACTTCCGGCAGGACGTGATCCAAGTCATTAATCGAATTCCTCATTTCTCCTTTTTCGCTCATCGTGCCGTTTTCAGATGGGGCGTTGAAGGTAAAACTGCGATGAGAGGTTTCATAGGGACTAAGCGAGAAGGCTGAGTCTGAGTAAACCTTTGAGCGCTCTGCTCCTTTATCTCCAATACCAAATCCGTAGATAATACAATCTGGGCACTTTTTGCACGATTTTTGACTGTTGTACTCGCAAAAGTTGTTTTCCCCTTCCACTGCACTAGTCAATCCCAGCGATCGCAGCAGTTGCCGCCCAACCAATCGTTCTGGTGTCACCTGCTTGCGTTTGAACATCACTAAACGAGTGATCAGTTGTCTGGACTTTTCACCCTCACTTTCCAATCCAGCTTGAGTTCGAGCCGTATTCAGTACTCCGTCGGTTTGAAAGACTGGAAAAGACTGGCTGTGACGCACCAGGAAAAAGTGAACATAGTTTCCCGATGCCAAGCGGGGAAAAGCAGCGTGAAATTGAGGTCTTAGTTTCTCCAGCAGGCTCATAGTTGTGCTCCTTCCACGTCCTGCTGTTTCGTTTTAGATTCCGACTCCTGCATTGCCAGTAGGCGGTAAGCAAACTCAGCACCTGACTTAACTCGATGGCGGTGTTCTTGCAGGAGGGCGCGATCGCCTTTGTACTGCCCTAGAAATAGATCCTTGATACAGGTAGTTACGAACTGATGGATTGCCTGTATCTCGTTGTTGACGCGAATTTCAATCGACAGCGACTGATCCATGATCAAAGGACGCTTGTAAGGTTCCTGGCGCTTTAGGGCATCATGCAGCCGTCCTGCTGTCTGTAACATAAGGGTCTCGATCGGTAGGTCACTGGAAGTTGAAAGAATGTCTTCTAAGACCTTCGATAGGGGGAGAACAATGGCGTAGGATGATTTCGCCACATGGACTCGATAGAACATGCGATATTCCTGAACCAGCCGTTGAGTCAGTTCAAGTTGCTGTTCCATATTTAGATCTCCTGCTGCCCAAATCTGAGCAAATTCCCAGTACTGTTGAACTTTGTCATCCGAAAGATTTTGAAAATGCGAGCGAGCAAGGCTAAAAATAGCTAAGACATCCGTTACGATCGCATGTACTGTACCCGGAAATGATTGCCAGCGAGAGTCGGGGGGTTTCGACCGACAATCAAGATGAATCGTGTAGGCAATCAGTAAGCGATCGATCCAATCACTCAGATGTTTGGACTGCTCCTGCAAGTGCTCCTCCAGATGAAGGGTAGTTGGCAAACCCAAAAGACTCCAAAAACTTGCGGGTCCATCCACCTGTGCTGTCGCCTGAAACTCGCTGCCCCTGTTGTAAGAAGGTACGGAACTGGCAGTAGCAACTACTTTAATACCCAGTAGAAGTGGGAGCGCGATTGCTAAAAACGCAGGTTCAATCCAGGCATCAGTCGTAGTTTTACCTTTTGTAGTGGTGTAAGTGACCGCCAGGAAAGGCAGATCACGTTTATCTTCCGTGTTTGAGTCGAGATCAGTTCTAAGCCAGGGGTAGAAGCGCAAAGCATTGGCATCCATCCCGTGCTCCTGCCAGAATCGACGAATTTCCCACAAGTTGACCTGCTTGAGTTGATTGACTAAAAGTCGAATGGCTTTTGTGATTTGGGGAGCGTGGACAAAGGCAGGAAAAAGGTATAGAAAAATAGGCTGTTGATCTTCCAGTTTGCCTGCGGGAACAGACCAGAATGCCTGCCGTAGGAGCATCTCCAACGACCAAATCTTAGAAATCCCTCGCTTAAGCTGCCGCCCCCCCAGCGAATTCTTGTTGCTGTACTGCTGCGGTTTGAACAGAACTACCGAGTCCACCTGATCTTCTGAGAGAAATTCTCCAGAACTTAAGGAGCAAATGGGCTGCTTGGCAAGCTTGGTCTTAGCATTGACGTAGCCTGCCAATTCTCGTTGAAACGAGGTTGCTTGTACATCCCAGCTTTGAATTTCAAGGTATTGTGTCACATAGTCATAAAAAATTTCGCGAGTCGGATTAGGGTGAGTGGGCAACAGCTGATTTTGCTCAGCCCAGGTTGCTAACTGTTCCGCTAAATCTTGAAGCTCTATCAAGAAGTGATTTGGAACTGGGTTATTTGAGTTCGGAGTGGGATGCTTGGCAACGTAATGAGCGGCTGCATGATACCAACCTAAGTTCACGCCTCCCGCATTCCGCTGAGTCTGTTCAGGAGTGATGTCAGATTGAATCTCTAGTTTTTCAAGAATCCAGGCAATGAATTCGGGACGATTCCTAAAAAATTCTCGTTGAACCAGGATGAGAAACTCTGCAAGGCGATCGCTTCTTAAATCGGCACCCCCCGCCAAAAACTCCTGCTCGGTTGAGTCAAGACTAAGCCTTACCAGTCGTTTAGGCGTTGCTGGTTCCTTCTCATTTCTGACGTAAGCTTTGATGATACTAGGTAAATTCCGAATCAACTGGGCTGGTGAGAATAGCTCCAGCGTTTGAGGTGCAGCTTTTAGACCTTTACCATCTCGCTTGAAGCCAGCTTCTCCTCGAAGCATACTGTCTATTAATCGATCACTGATCTGTTTCCATGCAAACTCCTGGAATTCTATGTGAGTGGGTACTCCACTATTGGGTGGTGCAAGGTAAATAATGCCTTCAGGGAAAAATAAAATTGGTTGCCAGTCCAGCTTCTCAGTAAATTGCAGGACTGCATTGTGGATACTGTTGGTGAGTAGTCCAATACAATTACGGAGGCGATGATAAATCAGAGTGCGATTAATCCCCAGCTCATTCATTACCCCTTGGAGGTAATTGCCCCTCAGTGTAACGACAATATCAGCAGGGTCGGAAATGTGAGCGGCGATCTTTCCAAAAGTAAGAAGTTGGTTTAGAAGCAATTTCAGCCGAGGTTCAGGAATTTTATAAGGAGATTGTTTTGTTGGAGCAATCCTCTCTCCTGCCGTCTGATAAATAGTTGGAACTATATAAGTAAGCTCTGGTAGATACTCTTGCCACCCTGCCCAAAATGCGTCAAGGTTCAAAGTTTCTCCTAAGAGAATAACTGGTGTACGTTCTGAAGTTTTTGCGCTGTGCTGCCAAAGGTTGCGATAACCCTGGAATGTGAATCCTAAGCAAAGCAGCCGTTTTTCACTGTCAGATAATGCAAGTTTTTTACTCAGGAATGGAAGTAAGTTCCAGACAGTTAGGAGTCCATTTAGAATGAAGATCAACAAGCTTTGGTCAGAATCATTAGTGCTGTAAAATACCCGCTGCACCTCATCCAGTTTTCCTAGCTGTACAAACCTATCGTTGCTTGATCCTTCAACAACAGGGAGCATCCCAAACTTCTGTTCCACAGCAGGTAGTACTGTCTCGATATAAGCAAGAAGCACTGGATCGAGATCGGCTGGTAGTGTCTGAAGGAGGAGAGTCTGAAGAAGGGTTGCCATAACGAACCCAGTTTGAGCTCAGAGTGCTGGTAATTCTCCGAATGCTACAGGAAATTTCTGGAAGGAATCAGAAAAGCAATATTTTCTTTCGATTGAGAGCAAAGTGGTTCTTCATACTCTACAACTCGCTGAAGAAGTGAGATGGAAGCAGTCACTGGCTATTCAATTACCTGTTAAGTATTTCTTTGTTTCTTCTTGAGGGATAACCTGCTAATATCTTTCATTAATACACCTGTACCTATTGAGGCTAGTGTAAATAGATCTCATAGTGGGTCAATAGCAAAAATTGTAACGATCTAGTATCAAGCTCTTGGTATAAGTCAACTCATCTATACATTAATGGAGGAAATCTGTCTCTCCAGAGTTTTCTAATCAGCAAAGAGGTGAACAGGTAACAAAGCAACATATTGTAGAGAACCCACAACCTATGACTTCTGAGAATTTAACCCTTCTAAATATCCCCGAACGGAGCAGACTTTACCATCTAGAGCCAATTGCAGTCGGTACTCCATACGTTGAAAGTTTAATCAGCTATATTTGCCGCCTTGCTGAAGCACATTGTGTCTCTCCAGGAATTTTGCTTAAGAAAGAAATCCTCCCCATTTTCAGGAAGAACTACTCCATTAGTTTTGGAGGAGTTTACACCCTACAAGCGGATGGATGTGGTGTTTTAGTGTCTTCTATGACTAAGCCTGTTTACCGGAAGAATCCCAACGAGTATGGGCTATTGGCTTGGCAGTATCTTGAGGGGCTTCAGTTATTGACATTGAGGGCAGATCTGCAATCACTGATTATTCCTATCGACACAAATCAAGTTTTGGAGGGTATGACGGGGCGGGAGCTAGGGCGAGATTTACGAGCCTGGTGCCCCGAATGTTTTCAGCAATGGCATTCGAGCGGACATTCCATTTACGAGCCCCTCCTTTGGTCAATTTCTGCTGTCATGATATGCCCCTATCATCACAAACCGCTACAGTTCCACTGTCCACACTGTCGAAAATCGCAGCGCCCTCTCACGGCTAAAACAAGAGGGGCTCAATGTTCTCAGTGCTTTAATTGGTTAGGTGTTCGTGCAGCAGCATCTGAAAAAGAACTTCTAATTGCGTTGCAATTAGAACAATATCTTGAGATTGCAGAACAGATGATGAAATTTATAAGTTTGGGTTGATTTGATTAGCTAGCAATCAATGGAGGAAAAGTAATGCTGTCAGGGGAAGAACTAAAGCAGTGGATTAACCACTTGAGTCTACCAGAAATAGGTCGTGAACTTTTAAAGGAAATACTTTCTTCTGAGCCAGTACGAAGAGTAGGAGGTGGAGCCAATAACACTTATGGCTTCTACTCTAGTACAAAGATGGGTAGGACTATCGCATTTGAATCTGGTAAGGTTGAGCAACCAGGTTTAGAACAATTTTACGAATATAACAATGAAGTTTTAGGATACCTCGATCAACCATATCGATTCACACTCAAATATCTGTCAAGAGATAGCAGGGTCGTTACAACTGGGTACGTTCCAGATTACTGTGTCTTCTACAAAGACTTTATTGCAATTGACGAATGGAAACCTGAAAAGAGACTAGTAGAACTATCAGAGCAGCAACCCAACCGCTATTATCGGGATGAAAATGGCCAATGGCGAAGTCTGCCTGCTGAGGAGGTTATACAACAATATGGTTTTCGTTTCAGGATTCGCACAGATACTGAAATTAACTGGGTTAAAGTCAGCAATATTAGATGCCTTCGGGCCTACCTTAATCTCGGTAGAAAATATCAAGTTGATGAGCGGATTGAGAAGAGTATTACTGCGATTGTGGCTTCCCATCCTGAAGGGATTTTTCTCAGTCAATTGCGCCAGGAGATAAGCGAGGCAACAATTGATGACATCTATGCTCTTATTGCAGAAAACGTGATTTGGGTTAACCAGGATGCAGTTTCTCTGACAGATAATCAGGATCAAGTGAGGATCTTCTCAAATCAGCAAGTTGCTGAGGCGTGTGTATTGATACAACAGACTCAAGTTCATTCATTAGAAAATGCGTTGCAAGTTGTAGATATTGTTGAAGGAACTACTTTTTACTGGAACGGAAAGTTACGAAAGATTCTTCATGTTGGCGAAGGCTTAATTTATATACAAGGTGACAGTAATTTAATTCGTCTCAGTTATGCTAATTTCAATGCGTTAGTTCAACAAGGAGACGTTGTCTACCCCAAAGTTCTTAAGGAAGAAGGTTTTTCGGATAAAGTCCGAGACACCTTGTTGACAGCAAGTCCTACAGATTTAAAAGAAGCAAATCGACGTTACTGGATAATTGCTCCTAGATTACACGGACAGCCTGTACATGGAAATACGGCTGATCGCACAATCAGGTTTTGGCTAGCGAATTACCGGGATGCTGAAGCAAAATACGGTTGTGGCTTTATTGGGTTAATTCCTCAGAAGAATCCAGGCAACCATTACTCCCGTTACTCGCAAGAAATATGGGATTTTGTTGACAAGATTATTAAAGCAGAATACGAGACAGGTACACAACCAACTAGGATCGCAGCTTATGGTGTATTACTAGCTGAATGGAGTAGGGAGAAAGAGGAGGGTAGAATAGCAGGAGATCCTCCAAGTTATCAAGCTTTCTGTGAGCGAGTAAAAAATCGTCCAATTCATCAAAAAACTCTAGCAAGACAAGGAAAGCGTGCTGCTTATCAAGTAGCATCTACCTATTGGGAACTAGATTATAAAACTCCACGACATGGTAGTCGCCCATTTGAGATCTGCCACATCGATCACACTGAAGAAGACATTGAGGTAGTTTGTCCGCGCACTGCGCGTAATCTTGGTAGACCTTGGACTACTGTTTTGATTGACGCTTATAGCCGTCGAATTCTTGCAGTGTGGATGTCCTTTGATCCGCCTAGCTATCGTAGCTGCATGATGGTACTGAGAATCTGTGTGCTACGTTTTAACCGTTTTCCAGAAGCTATCCTTGTTGATAATGGAAAGGAGTTTCAAAGCACCTATTTTGATACATTGTTAGCTGCATGTGAATGCCACAAGGAACATCGTCCTGCAGGAAGTCCTCGGTTTGGTTCGATAATCGAACGCTTTTTCGGCACAAGCCATACTCAATTCTTTTACAACTTAAGAGCTAATACTCAAATTACCAAGCACGTTCGCTGGGTAACAAAATCAAATGATCCTAAGCGGCAAGCTATTTGGAATCTAGGCGAGCTTTACGAACACTATGCTTCTGGATATTGCTATGGGTTTTATGATAACGAAAAAACTCATCCAGCACTTGGTCAAACTCCTCGAGAAGCGTTTGACCAAGCCTTACTACATACTGGTAGTCGCCCACACCAACTCACTAATTACAACGAAGCATTTATCATGTTAACGCTTCCATCAACTAGAAAAGGCACAGCCAAAGTTCAGATTAGCCGTGGTATTAAAATCAATGGTTTTTGGTACACCGCTAAAGATGGTTCCTTTAATCATCAAGGTGTCGAAGGTAAGCAGGTTCCCGTTCGGTACAATCCTTTTGACTTAGGTGAGGCTTTTGCCTTTGTTGGGGGACTATGGGTACATTGCATCTCCGAACATTATTCAACACTTCGGGGACGTACAGAAAAAGAATTACAAATTTACAGCGTTGAGAAACGCCAAGAACGGCGCAAATATGGGCAAGAACTATCAGATCTTGCTAAAGGAAATGCACTTCGTTTCTTATCGTCAGATCGACCAACTGAAAAGCAAGCCTTACAGCGCCAACGAGATTTGTCTGCACTGGATGTACAACAACATATTAATGGAAGTTATTTTTCTCCATCTTCCAGTCAAGTTATAAGCTTGCAACTACCAACGGATGATAGTTGTGATGATATGAATGATCCAATACTTGAATCTACCGATGAAAATGCTAGTGGAATTGATGTTACTAGTATTGAACCTTACGAGGATGATGCTTTATGGCAAATGTAGATCGTCCATTATCAGAGGATTTACTTCTCAGTTCCAACTCCGAAAAATTGGAATATTTCCGAAAAAAGGTCTTTGCCCCTCATCGAAATATCAACAACGCGCTTAAGCAACTTTTGGAATGTGTTGTTGAGCCTGCCGGAACTTCCTTATTTCTTGTTTTTGGATGCACAGGTTCTGGTAAATCGACTTTGCAGCATCAGCTTCATAAGAGGCTGAACGAACAGTTTAAAGCAGAAGTTTTAAGTAATCCCGGACGAATTATAGTAGCTGGAACAGAAGTTCGTGAAGAACCAGGTAAATTCAACTATAAAGATTATTATATTCGCGGCTTAGAAGCATTGAGTGAAGTGCTTATCCAGTACAAGATTTTATATCCATCCCTAATAGGAGAAAATTCTAAGCCAATTAGTGACACTTCAAATGGAGATTCTGCTGCCTACCGACGAGCTTTAGAGAAAGCATTAAAGAACCGAGAATTAATTGCTTTTACTTTGGATGAAGCACAGCACCTTCTTATGGCAGCAGGTGCTGCTCAAATGCTACGTCAGTTCAATTGGATGAAATCTATTGCTAATCTTAGTGAAACAACTCATGTCCTATTTGGTACTTATGAGTTGCTTAACTGTCGCACTTGGAATGGACAAACAGGAAGGCGTAGTGAAGATATTCATCTTGCAAGATATCTTCCCGATAAGAAAGAAGATTACACCGAGCTTATTCGGGTAATTCAAACTTTCCTCCGACACATGCCTTTGCATGAAGAATCTGATCTTGAGAAGCACTACGACTATCTGTGTGAGTACTGTCTCGGATGTGTTGGGGTTCTTAAGGATTGGCTACATCGTTCGCTAAGAATCGCTTTAAATGACAACGCAAAAACTTTGTTGGTGAAGCACTTAAAGAAAGGGGAGCTTTCTGTGACTCGGCGCAATCAAATACGTGAGGAAGCAGAGCGGGGGGAACAGATTCTGCGAAACGAGTTATTAGGGGAACGAAAACCGGCAGCAAATCCTTCGGATAGCGAACAACTTCAATCCAATAAATCAAAGCAAGGTAACCCCCGACCTGGTCAACGTAAGCCGAAGCGGGACCCCGTAGGTGAGTCGGAGCAGTCTAGCACTGCACAATCCTGATTTAATTGAACTTAGATACATTACGAAACATTAATTGAGGGCATAGATATGTTGGAATTATGGGATTTAAACCAGCCTACTATTCCTTCGCGTAGTACCTTGTATCATCTTGATTTAGCTAGTATTGGGACAGCTAGTGTTGAAAGTTTAACAGGGTATATTACTCGCTTAGCGGAATCCCATAGTGTATATCCAGGGGTTTTGATGGAGAGAGAAATCGCCCCACTTGTGGCAAAACAATATGCAGGTGCAAATTTACATACAATCTATAGCCATACTTGTGCATTAAACGGTACGGGCGTGATGGCATCTGATTTGGTTCAAGCCTTAAACAAACTTACAGGGCATAATAGGCTTCATCTGTTGACCATGTTGTCTTGGTCTAAAGTGCTTCCATCAAGAGCACTAATGCGCTCCACTAGAGCTTGGTGTCCAAAATGTTATGAAGAGCAACGTGTTAATGGTTATGAAATATATGAACCTTTACTGTGGACATTAAACGTAGTAAAGATTTGTCCCATTCATCAGCAACTATTGTGCAGTAGATGTCCCCATTGCCATGAGTCTAATCTTCCTCTTACTTGGCGATCGCGAACAGGGCATTGCTTCAAATGCGAAAAATGGTTGGGAAGCTCGTCTCCCTCATCCTCGGAATGCAAAGATTTAGCAGAAACTGAATTAGAGTGGCTTGTCTGGGCGGCAAATGCTGTTGGAGAACTAATTGCGGCAGCTCCCGTGTTAGAGAACGAGATCTCTAAAGAGAGAGTAGCTCATGGTTTAAGCAATTGTGCAAAACACTTTAGCGAAGGTAATATAGCCAAATTTTCCCGATTGATCCAGACCCCCACAAATACTGTGTGGCTCTGGTGCAACGGAAAGAATTTGCCTCAATTAGATGCTCTCGTAAGGCTATGCTTTTGTTTGAGAATTTCAGTTCTTGAACTGCTTACGCAAGATGTAATTAAAATAACTGACAGTTCCGTGAGACTTCTACCCAAAAGTTGCCAGCAGAGGAAGCATAGAGCTGCTATCAAATTAGTTAACCATGAACAGGTTCGTTCTCAACTAGAAAAAGTTCTCCTAGACCACAAACTTCCACCACCGTCGCTCGAAGCAACAGCAAGGGATTTAGGTTACCATCGGGAAACTCTTAACCGAAACTTTAAAGATTTATGTCGCGCCATTTCTACCCAGTATGACCAATATGAGCGGGTTCGTTATCTAAACTCTGTCGATAAGTGTTGTGAGGAAGTAAGACAGGTAGTTCTCCGACTTAACAGTCAAAGTGTCTATCCTTCAGAGGCTCGCGTATCTGAACATCTTACTAAGCCAGGTCATCTCAGACATAAAAAGGTTCGTGGGGTTTTACAAGAAACACGAAAAAGTCTTGGTTTGAAGAAATAGAAGGCTGGTTCTAAATTTAGAAGAGCCTACTGACTCTCGTTGATTGATAATAAGGCATCCCTTTGCCGCTTAGTATTTAAGGCATCCTTTTGCCGCTCCGGCAAAAGGATGCCTTAAATCACATTTAACGTGCGAATGTACACTTCAAAAAAAATGGAGCTAAGGGAACTCGAATCCCTGACCCCTGCAATGCCATTGCAGTGCTCTACCAGCTGAGCTATAGCCCCATACTGCGCTTTTTGGGCTTCGCTGCTTCTAAGCTTTTTAACTTACTAGTCACTTACTAGTCAGCTTAGAAGGGTAGCCGTTGCGCGTCTCTTATTCTAGCTGAAGAAGTCAAAAATAGGAATCTTTGACTAGTAAGCTGTATCTTACTAGTCAAACTAATGAACTGTCGTATAAATTCAGGGTTCTTTTTTGCTGCTCCTAAAAGATTTTCTTATATTGAAAGCGTCAACTATAAATGCAGCTTAAGCCAATTTCTGATCAGCTGTTCGACCGGATTGGGTCAACGTCCTAGTCAACTTACCTCTTCAGGAGGGCTCCTCTGTAGCTGAAGTAGCTGCATTAACAAGCAACCAAAATAGAACAAAAGTACTATTCTAATCATAGTCTGATTAACTAGAAGTCTGCTGAATACCTCTACAAACAAAGATTCCTGTAAATCTCACATTGACCAGAGCAACTTTATAGGATCTATACAGTTTCTGCCGCTGATCAGGATTTTGAATGGGTACGCTGTATGAAGAAGCTAAAGATCCATTCTCAAGAGAGATGAATGAGCTTTAGCTAAAGTAGGAATGCTTATCTAGATCTGTCCTAGCGGTATTAGTCAAAGTTCTACTATGGAAAACTCAAAAGACGCTTACTTTGAGAAGATTCTTGCTAATGCCGCCCATCTAGTTGAGACAGAGAATATAGATGCAGCTAACATTCTTAAGCAATGCTCTTTAGAAATAGAGATTATAGAGCGCACAGACCATCCTTTTGGGAGGGATATCTGGGGCGTAAAGATTACTGCTCCTCGTGAGGCTTTCAAAATTCTTAGTAACGAAGAAAACTGTATTACAAATGTAGTCTATGATGCTTTCAAGATAATTACAGACGCAGAGAAAGTTGAACTGAAGGGCATTGAGGTTGTACCAAGATTACACGATCCTGATCCTGATTGGAGATACAAGACAGTAGACATTTCAAGCTCAGATGAGCAGCTGCTTGCAAGTACGATTCATTATCTTCTTCAAGGGGGTGAGGAAGATAGGTATGTAGCAGGTTTATTGAAGGACTGTATTCTTACTACTGAAGAGCGGTTGGAAGACGACAGATTTAGAATGGAGCCATCTTTAGTACTAGAAATTGAACTCAGATGTCCGCGCCAAACTTACCATATCTTTTCTGATAAGGAATGTAATTATTTAAGCGTTGTGCAATCGGCAGTTGAAGTCTTAGTCGATAAAAGATATCTAGACACCCTCAAAGTGTTCATTACCAGAGCCGAGCTAGTTCAAATTAAGCCTGGATGGAGAGATGAGCTAATTATAGAACAGGCTATCAAACAAGAAGAAGTAGAAGTTGTACCGTTCTTGAGCTTTATAGATGTCCTCAGATCTCAGCAGCGGGACTTTATAGAAAGATTGCAGACCAATCCAGCTAATCTACTGCAATCTAATATTATGGGTTTTCACAGTGAGGTTACGCTGATCTCAAGTGAAAACCCAAAGAGGCTAAGAGATTTCTGCTGGAAGATGACTGACAAATTTAAGAGATCATCTTCTCCTAATCAAAAGTTATTCATAGAAAACTTAAAAGGAAAGCTAGGTGAAGAAGCTTTCTCTGCTCGTATAGGAAGTCTAGTTACTGAAGTTGACTATGAACAGAGAGTAGGAGGAGATGGAAAGGTTGATTTCAGACTAAAAGCTAATCCAGCAGTTGGTATACAGGTGAAGGCTCGAAATGGAGAGGCTGACACCATAGAATGGTTTATTAGTGAAGAAGAAGTTTTAGAAAATGCTATTGTAGTTTGCTTTTTAATTCAAGAAGAGGTGGATGAGGCCCAACCTGAATATCGGATTATCACAGCTGGCTTCCTTCCAACTAATTTGATCAAAGCAAGTGATCTGCCCCAGCGTTTTAATAAGACGTGTATTTCAATGGAGAACCTGTTGTATGGGGGAGGGCTTCGTAGCTATCTAGAGTTCCTTGAGATTGAAAACCAGTATTTGATATCAAAGTCTAAGCAGGAACCGCAAACTGAGAGTGAGCGACAGCACCTAGATAAGATTTGGCAGCAGGTGCTAGATTTGATTCAACCACCAAGTACACGAATGCTGATGAGACAACAAGGTGAATTACTTAAGCTAGATGATTATGGTGTGAGAATCTTTATACAAAAAGGGTGGTCAAAGACTGCTCAAGATAGGGTGGCTTTGATTGAGGCTGCATTTGAAAAAGTACTTCAACGTAAAGTAAAAGTAGAGATAGTTCCGTCAAAAGAGTCCTCTGAAAATACTTCAAACTTACCAACAAAGCAGACAATAGAGTTTGCTGAATATAAGGATATTCCTTTCTAGTTAAGTTGACTAGGATTTAAGAATAGTTTCTTCTGCTACAAACTATTCTTCATCTTCCCTGTAATAGAGTGCTTGAACTGCAAAATCACCTTCTAACAATCTCTATGATGGAAGGTGGTAAGGAACTGTTTCCATAGGACGATACTTTAAGAATTTCCTTAGGACAAAGATTAAAGCTAACAATTGTTGGGATAGAATTCATAATCTGATTAGGCTCTAACAACTCTTCAATCTCAAGTTTTTGCTCGGATAGTTTGATAGGTTTCTTCTTGAAGGGAAGGAAGGCATAGAGAGAGAGTTTATAATATCCCTTCCTAAGAGTAAATCCTAGATGATCAGGAAAGAACGTGTAGTGTCTAGTCATACTCTCACCTGCCTTGATGAAAGTAGATATGGGTATATTTGGACTAAATACTAAGAGGTCTTGTCCTAAGATGTTGCCTTCCTGCCAAGCATAGAATATCTCAGATTCTTGACTATTATAACTAGTCAGTTCAATGTAGAAGGAGTCAACTACTCCTGCACGACTTCCAGTATTTCCAATGGTGAAAGCGAGGTTAATAATAAGGGTGTTACTTTCGGGTAGAAGCCCAAAAACAATCCACCGTGGAGGTGGGCTAACGTACTTTGGTCCACGCAGAATGTTCCAATAAGCTGTGAAGAGAGATATTAAAAGAGAAGTTCCTGAAATTAAGCTTGTAATAACAAGTTGTGTATTCATTGGATCTGTAAGTACCTTCACGTATACAGGGTACCCATTCTAATCTTTGAAACACAAATGGCGGTCGCAATAACTGAGTAATGACTAAGCCAGCTCCAGCAGACGATGGCAAGCTACTCAGATTTGGGAAAGCTAAGTAAGTTTAACTAGAGTGTCTGATTAAGGGCTTATGCTTGAAGAGTTTGTCGGATTAGGGGAATGGTGGCTTCCTAGTCAACCAGAAGTAAAGCTGCAGGGTAGGCTGAACTTTATTCCCGGTAAGGAGGTGACTTTAGAATTAAACGGCTCCTTCTACAATTCAATTTTTGAAGAGGCAGGTCAACCAGGAGAACCTATCCCAGCAGGTCAAGTAGCAGATATTTGGGACGAAACTAGGGGAGTTGCCTTAAAGTTTATCCGACCTGAGGAGATTATCATTCTAGGTACGCTTGATAACAACGAAGATGTCACTTTATATAAGTGCTTCGGACGTGTTAAGAACGTAAAGCTTATTGGAGGTAAATCTGTTCTTTCATTTAGAGCTAGATATATTTTTAGAAAAATTCATTTCCAGAATGAAGAGGATGTGCGGTTTAAGTCAATTTCTAGTCGATATTTTCATTTGGAGCAATGGGTTGGTATATCTGGGGTACGACCTTTCCGGTCTCCAGATGACAACACAGTCTGGATTAGCTATAAACCACCTTCTGATATTCAATTAGCTCAAATCGATGGATTAGATCTATCAGTTACCTTTTCTAAGACATACTTTAATCCCCTCCCCTTAGCACTTGGCGCAACCTATTACGAAGGAAGTGTTGAGCAGATAAATTATTTGACAATATATAACCCTGAGGGTAAACCAATAGACGAATCTATTAACTTACTAACACACTTCCGCGATCTACTGAGCTTTGCAATGTCAAAGTCAATTCCCATTGTGTCAGTTAGCGGAATAGTAGATGTTCCTAAACCAAAATGCTCAAGACAAGCTGATGGAATGTATCTTGAAGAAGAGGAAACTCAAGAAGCTGAAGTCACAATATTATTCGGACTTTGGAACAACATAAAATCTTCTGGTGACACATTCGATCCTTACGATATGCTATTTTTGTTTGACGATACAGATGGTAAATTGGGTGAAATTCTTCAGAAATGGATTGAGAAAAAAACAGATGAATATAAACCTGTTTTTGATCTATTGCTGGACACAATGTATCATTCCAGCCTTTATCTATACCACAGCTTTCTAAATACAATTCAGGCCCTAGAGGCATACTGCAACAGTAAAAAATCAAAGAGACATTACAAACTCAAGTTAGAAGAAATAATTGAGAAAAATCTGAAGGGTATTTCACATCTATTGCCTGAGAATTTCATAGGTGATCTAGAAGACAGAAAAGAATTCTCTAAAAGAGCTTCTTATACTCGTAATGCACTAACACACTACGATAATGAAAGGTATGAAAAAGCGGCTAAAGGTAAAGAGCTTTTTAGCTTTCTCATACCTTGAACGTAACTCTTAGAGTATGTTTACTACAAGAGTTAGGCTTCCCAGATGATTCTATTAAGAGTTTAATATCTAGAAACAGAGATTACCAGAAGGAGTGGAAGCCAACTTCTAGCTAGGCTGGATGGATTGGTAAGTCTGAATGTATTAATCAAAAGTTCTGTAAGTCGTTGGTAGAATTATGCGCTTAACTACGTATGGCTCAATGGTAGGAATAGCTCGTGAGAACTTAGATTTAGCTTTGAAGTGCCAAGAAACAGTAGATACATTGTGTAAAACTTTAGAGAATTTGAAAGGGGATGATGCAAGCTGTTTTTACAGTCAAAAGTTAGCTCCTGTTGAAAATAAACTTAGCAATTATTGTGTAGTCACTATAGTTTTCTCAGCTTTAGCTGTAGAAGGCTACATCTACGATTATGCTGCAAGGAAATTGACAGATAACTTTGTCGAAGAACATATTGATAAATTAAAAGTCATCAGTAAATATATCGTAGTCACAAAACTAGTTACTGGAAAGGATTTTCCAAAGGACGGGAAAGCATATCAAATGCTAAAGCAACTTATCAGCAATAGAAACTATATTGTTCATAGTAAATCTGCAAACTTAATGAAGCCTGACGCTGAGGCAGAACTAGCTAAGCTAACCAAGGAAGATTTATTAAAAGATTTACCGGCATTGCTTTACAGTAAAAAAGCAAATGATATGCGAACTTTCGAGGACTCTCTTTTAAAGAATGCTCAAGAGGCGATCATAGCTTTAGACGAGTTAGCAGTTGTTATGAAGGATTTAGATCCAGATGAACATATGGCTGCTCATCTGTCGAGGAATTCTGACCTTTAGCGCTGAGCATAGTGCAAACCTTATCTAGCTTCTCAAGCATTAGTAGGCTTACAGAATTACTTAGACTGATCCGGGTTATATCAAACCAATCTAGCAACTCTTTATACAAATTAGAACTAGTGAAAAGACTTGAGTAAGGAGACTGGGATCGGGAAACACTGAGGATAAGATAGCTCCGTCCCCTTCCCCTCTAGGTTTTACTATGGATGGTCGAACAGTAAAGCAGTTATTCCTACTTTGTTTATTGATTGTGATGTGGTTTGGGGGTTGTAACATTCTAAACGGTTTCTCTACCTACACAGAAGAGGGTTATGGAGGAGAGGTCTACGTTTATGAAGATCCAGTCACATCAGAAGAAACAGTAGCTGGTATATTCATCAAGGCATTTCTGATTACTGCTACGGGTTGGATTCTGTCAGCTCTGGACAAATAATAGAGAGCTAATTCAACGAGAGAATCAGGGGCTCTCTGCTCAAATTTACTGGCGATCACATCTATCCTCAGACAGATGACATCTGACCGATTACAGCCTCAAAACCTTAAGAAAAAGCGTTGACTGGAATTCCGGGTAACGCCTTTTACTTATAATTGGCTCGTACCTGAAAGTCTCTACCTATGAAGCTAGAAATAGAAGCTGCATCCGTCCAAGAATTAGCTGTAGCACTGAACACTGTCTTGAGTAAGCTTTTGATTGAGGATGAATATCTCAAGAACTATAGGGAAGGAGATAAAGTACTTCCTTATGAAACAGATATAGGGGCAGCTCACTGTAACCTAGAGCTTACAGGAGATGAATTTACTGATGTATGGGCTCAACACGTTGTTATGAGTAGAGCTTTGCAGCGTGTAAATAGAGCGTTAGATCCAGAAGATATGCGTAGTCCTATGGAAGAGGTTGAGGATACTCCTGAGGCAAAGAAGTTTTATAAGGTAAAGCAGCTTAAGGAGTCCTTTGACCTCTCAGGGGATAGGCGTACTCTACAAGATGCTTTGATAGATAATCTAGCGCTTAACTTCTAGGACTCATTGGCGATCGCAGTTGGTCAATCAAGAATACTAAGCTAATATAGCCCTGTGTTTTTAGTTGATGACTCTGCGATCGCTAATCTCATTATCAGTAGATAAGATTGACATTTTAAACGTTTGTTAAAAATGGGAGTAGCTGAAAAGCATATGGGGTAAGGCTTAGAGTACTATTCTATATAATAATATATCTCCCCTTGATTAGTTGGTTCCTTGGGTCTGTGACTTAGTGGGTTGTAGATAGTGGGTTGTAGATAGTGGGTTGTAGATAGCGGGTTGTAGATAGTGGGTTGTAGATAGTTGGTTGTAGATAGTGGGTTGGGTTTAGTTAAAAAAAATTATAAAAAATAAAAAAAGGGGGTCAACTTCTCAGCCAGCCCCTTCAGTTAATTGAATCAGTTGAGGGTCTTATCTTTCTTCCCACTACCGCCCGAAGGGCGCATATCCTAAGCGAAGCATTCACCAGACTTTAAACTCTAACTGAGCCTTACAAGCTGCACCTAATCTGTTGATCAGGTTCTCAACTTCAGTGGGCTCTACTTCTAAATTCAAACCATCGTACTGAAAGGTGAGAATATTCTCAGTGATGTGGTTAGCGATCAGATCTTGAATGTAATATTGTTCCTGTCCTTGCGCTAGATGAGCTAGTAGATTGCTACCTAATTTGGTTGAGGCTAGTAATTTCTTCGTTAGTTTTCCTTTGCCCATTTCAGCAGCTTCTTTATAAATGGAGTAACCATAGCCTAATGCATTCTTAATCACACGAGGCCCTCTACCTTTGATGATCTTCTCAACAGTGTATTGCTGTAACCATTCCTCTCTAGCTTTTACAAGGGGCTCAAGCAGACCACTTAGGCACTCATCAACCACTTCTTTAGTAACTCTAAATCTCAGACCTTGATTACGAGCTTCTTTGTTTGCTAAGTAAGGTAGGTTATTTATCTCAGCCCCATAGCAGAATGCATACACGATTATCTTTTTAACTCTTTTATCAAGGTTAGGATCGCCAATAGAAGGCCAAACGCTACCATCTCTATCTAATATTTCCTTGATCTTAGCCTTGAGTTCAGGTAGTTCTAAAATGTCGCAGAGGATCAGTAGCTGGCAGCACTTTAGATCCAGCTCAACTCTGACATTGCTCTCCTTCACTGGTAGAACAAACTCTTTTCTAAACCAGCTAGGCATTTGAATACATCCACCAACCGTATGCATCCTACCTGCTTCTTGTAGATGGAATGATTCGTGGAACTGAGGTCCACTTGTATGAGTATTGGTAAAGTTAAGTGCAGCGTTTAAGCTTTCTACCTGTTCATCTGTAAGTTTATGATCCTCAAATAACTCCTGCTTCTTTTCACTTCTATATAAATCTAAATTAAATCTCCACTGACTTGCCTGTAATTTGTCAACTGTTGTAATAGACCAAGGATGCAATCTATCAGCGTGTTCAAAACCATATCCTCTAGGTTTAGGTGCTAGTAGATATTCAAGTTCTGACTCATCTTCGGGCATAGCAGGTGTTTCAACGAAATAAAGTAAATTATGTTGTGCCATACGGTAGTATCTTGCAAATTCTCTATCAATACCAAATTTTCTACATTTACCTTTACTGAATGGAGAAACTAAAATTAGATCGCCCAATTCATCAATACAATTCTTAGTTACTTCAGCCATATACTTTGCTACTAGGTTATTCCCAGGCTTATATACCGTATGAAAGTACGGAGTCATATGACTAAATAAAAGTTCTACTGGAATCTCTGTTAGAGCCCAACCGTAGTCAACTAAATTCCCATCACTAACAGCCATTACAGCACTAATATAAGCTGTCTGCTGTTCTGTTAAATCACGTCCTACCTTTGCGTAAGCTGCCTCTTTAATACACTTACCTCTGGGCCCATAATATATTTTATTCTGGTAAAGCGAAACCTGTTTCTCGAACGTTTTAGGATCTAATTTATTTAGTTTCATTTTTTAATGATTGAAGTATAGAGGTTTTTATAAGGTTGATTGATTTAAGAAATGGGGGAAGGGAGTCAATCACTCTCCCTTTTCAGTTGCGCTACCTATCCCCCGTATAATTTCAATATCTCAGAAACACAATGCGTATAGTAGGCAATCATTTAGCTCTATTTCTCTGTAGATATTCTCGTAAAGCTGCACGAACTACATCTGAGAAAGCTAACTCTTGTTGGACTGCGATCGCCTGTAGTTCCTCTCTAACAGATGGATCAATAAGTACGGTTATGCTTTGTTTAGCCATTGCTCTATTTAGCTTTAAAAATTAGGTAATGGTGAGATATAAGTAATTCTCTTATGCTCCCTACTAATATACTTTGTCCAATAATTGATGGCCAGTAGTAGTAACCGTAAAAGAAAAAGGGGAGTGACCCCTTCATTTAACCAGCTAGGCTTCAAGATCAGCAGGGGCAGTTAACTGTGCGAATTGAATTTCTAGCCCACACTTCAAGTGTTACCTGAGAATAAGAACTCAGCGATCATCGCTAGCATCTCTTCAGTAGGTTCTCTACCTGTTAGTAATGCCACCTGTTTTACAAACTCAGACTTATCGATATAAGCCTCTACAAGACCTCCTTTAATTACAACAAACTTACACATTTGAACATCTCTAACTAAGCTTGTAGGGTCATCCAGCCCTAGCTCAGAAGCTTTTAGAGTTACCTTGAGCAGCCCATTTTTATTGGTCATAATGATCCTTTTATTGATTTGCCTTGAGCGATCGCTCAATAAAAAAAGGACTGATTAATTAGTGCCTACTTTTCTCTTGTCACTTCTGAGATCATATAAATAATCGAGTTAATACATATAAAAAATGATTATTCAGAATCCCTATAACGCTTTCGTTAACGCTATTGAAGAACCCAAAGTTATCCCGACATCTTATGTTGACTTAGAAGATTTAGAAGAAGTGTTAGATGTATTCTTCCAAGGCACTCTCGATGATGTAGAGCTCGAATGCGATAAATTCCATTTACCCGTTTCCCAATGGTTTCCTAACAGCCTTATGGGTCAGGTAGATAGTGAGATGCTGATCAATTGCTCTAACGAATTACCTCTTAGAGAACAAGCAGCTATCACCTATTCATTTACCTTTGATCCAGAAGTTAAGGTTCAACTCTTACATTTCTGGGCTTATTCCAATGAAGACAGTAGCTTTGAAGAATGGGTGGAAGAAGTTTACGATGTAGCGCTAAACAATCTAGCGATCGCTGTAAAGTCTAAACTCTAATCCCTCAACTCTAAGGAATTTGACAACCCGTACCTTTTCACTTTCCAACAGTGATGTTGAAAACTAAGGAGCCTTAACCAGGCTCCTTCTTTATCTCTAGAATGCTTTAAACAAATAACCTCTAAGACAGGCAAACCCTTACTTATAAGTCAATCTATGGTTTCCCCAACTCACTTACAACTGAATAATGAAAAGCAACAGCAAAAGAGGTCGCAATTACAAAAATGCCGAAGCTACATTACATAGAGCCTTCCAACAGTGGCTTCAAGGAAAGGGGCTACGAGATATATCTACCTTATTTTCTATACCCTCTACTACTCTGTCTTATTCGTTTCGTAGATTATATGGAAGAGATTATAAGGCGCTAAAGAATACTAACGGCATCCTTCCTATTATTCAAGAACATCTAGCTAACCCAAAGCTATCCTCCTCCCAAAGAAGATCGATTGAGCAGTGGAAAGATACTCAGCTAAAAGAAATATTATTGAACGATTTAAATAACAAAACCACTCGTTTACTTACTGCTAAAGAAGAGAATCAACTAACCTTTAAAGAAACCTCTCACACCGATAAAGATTGGCGTGACGTTCTTTAATTGCACAAAACCTAAATATAGGTACCCCAATATAAAGAGCCATTAACCTAGCTCTTTTTTTATGGACAAAAAAGAATCAATCAGTCATAGAAAGCTTACTGATACAGAAACAGCTTTCCTCTTACTACTAGCAGCATCCAGACCTAATCTAATTCAACCTCAAGTAAGCTCCTTACTACAGGAACGCTACGGCAGAACTATTTCTTCTCACGGTTGGATGACCTTTAAGGAACGAAACGCTGACAAGATAGAAGAACTACGTAACTCTACTACTTCTCAGATCGATGCAGCCTTCTCCTGTGGGCTAATTACTCTATCTAATCCTCTTAATAGACTCAAGCAACTAGAAGATTTAGTTGCCGCTAATACTGAAGGCTATCAACAAGAAGTTGCCACAAAAGACGGCAGTATCTTCAACATTACTAGAAAAGATCATAGAGTAGCTCTTCAAGCTCTTAAACAGATTAAAGAAGAACTAACTGAGCTTGGTATTAAAGAGGAACCAGAAGATCTGTCCCTAACCATCTCACTTGCCCAGTCACCAGAACAAGAGGATGTCTCTGAACTATTAGAGCAAGAGGGAATTAGTTTGGAGGATTTGTAAATGCTCCTATCTCTACATCCCTCTCAACTTAAGATATTCAATGATCCAGCCTCCGTTAAAGTTATTTGTTCTGGTAGGGGTTTTGGTAAGACTGTTCTCACACTCAGTAGTGCCATAAGTTATTGCTTAAGTTGGAAAGGTACTATCAACCCATTAGCACCTCAGACTGCTGTATTAGCGGCCCCTACTATGAAGATGGCTAGGAGCTTACATTGGATTCCCTTACTTAATGTCCTAGAAGATAGTCCTCTGGTATCTGATATCAATAAAACCGACTTCAGAATTAAATGGAAGGCTAAGAATAAACCTGATTTAGTAGTTCGCGGAATGGAAGGTCCTGAGAAACTAAGAGGACTTAACCTTATCTATGCTTCTCTGGATGAGTTCCAAGATGCTCCTCCGGTGATCATAGACGACATTATTTGGCCTGCCCTAGCACGTAACCACAGCTACCAAGTCTTAATTACAGGGACACCTGATGGTCAAGGCTCTTACTTCCATAGCTTCTGTGAAAAGGCTAATTCATTAAAGGATTGGGTCTACTTCAATGAGCCGACCAAGAATAACCCCTTCTTTCCAGTAAAAGAGTTAATCAAAGCTAGGAAGGTACTACCTCCAACTACTTATGCAGTAGAGTTTCAAGCCTCTTGGGTTACTCCAGCAGGCCAAATCTATGATCAGTTCGACAAGTCGAAGCACGTAGTTAAACCCATCCCTCAGTTCCAACATACCTATATTGGATGTGACTGGGGTTCTACTAATCCAGCTCTTGTTGTAATAGGTTTAACCAAAGACTTGAAGTACTACATCATTGATTACTGGTGGAATAAGTCAGGAGTCCCTATTCCTATAGAAGATTTGGTTAATGAAGCAGCTAGATTAGCTGGTAAATATAATGTCTGGAAAACCTTTGGGCCAGATGATATGCCCTCTAATGTAACTACATTCAAGAGAGCGGGAGCCAAACTAAAAATTAAAGGTTTATTTCAAACTGAACAGGTATCTAGAACCAAACCAGGACTAATGCCTGGTAATGCAATAGTAAACAACCTTTTCTATAACGATCGTCTTTTCATTAGCGCCCATCTGACTGATCTAATAGATGATTTTCACTCTTACCACAGAGCAAAGGACAGCTTTACTGGAGCCACCATCGATAAAGAAGCACCTAATCAGAGGCAACACTCCTGCTCTGCCGCTAGATACTGTCTGACCACTATCGAAACTCACGATAATTTAGCTTATAAGTAACAAAATATGATTCAATATCCCACTTCCATTAGCTTAAAAGCTTTGGAATCAGTCCACCCTGAGTATGCAGAACTACTTGAAACTCTTAAGGACATTGATCTCCTTAGTACAGGTGGTCATAAACTCAAAAAACACCTTACTAGGTTCATCAAGCAACGTCCTGGAGAAGAAGGCCCTTTATATCAACAAAGGTTATCCAAGTTCACCTACGCGAATGTCCTTTCCAACGTTATCAAACAGCAGTCCTCTAAATTAACTAATAGTCCCCTAAGTGTAGAGTACCCTGAATCAGATGATGCCTTCTGGTCTAAAGTGAGAGAAGACCTCAACCTAGCTGGTAAGACGGAAAAGCAGCTGATCGCTGAACTATATTCCCATCTAGTTAGATTCAAGAAGGTCTTCCTGCACGTAGACAAACCTAAGACCGCTGTTAAACCTAGAAACAAGCTGGAAGAGACGCAGTTAGGTATTAGACCCTATCTCACTATTTATCCGGCTCTACAAGTAATCAACTGGTCAGAGAGTAATAACTCACTCGACTATATCAAAGTAAGACAAGTTACAGTTGACACTTCCAACCCTCTTTCCCAGCCACTTACTTTAGTAACTTGGACATTTATCGACCCCATTTACATTACCCGTTACCAAGCTACCGTCAAGCTAAGGGAAAATGGCAGCATCTCTCATATGATCGTCAATGGTAAGGAAGAACCTGTAGACGATGAGACTAAGATTCCTCTACTAGAGCAGCCGATCGCACATAACTTCGGTGCTATTCCAGTTCTAAAAGCTGAGATACCAGATGAACTGTGGATAGGAGATCAATTAGCTTCTAAAGCTGAGGAACATCTTAGAACTGATTGCCATAAGTACGATCTTCTAACTCTTGCTTACTTCCAGAGAACCTATAAGCAGGTAGAAAAGGAAGTACCAAACGTTCAGTTTGACGATGATGAACCCTTACCTACTGGTCTACAACACGTTCTTGAACTAGAGAAATTTGAATGGAGTGAACCCCAAGGCACAATCATCACTCATTTAGATACTTCTCTGGAGAAGATTAATCAGCAGATAAAAGATTTAGTCTCTCTAGGTAATATCTCTGCCGACAAAGGTGCAATTCAACAATCAGGACTATCTAAATCATTTGACTTCCTAAATGAAGCAGAAGCTCTTGAGTTCTATGGTCACGCTATAACTGACATCCTTCAAGATCTATTCCAGATCTTTGCTAAAGCAGCTAATGTCGGCACAGATATTAAGGTTAGCGGTCTAAATAACTTTAACGTAGTCACTCCAGAAGTCTTAGTTGCCCTATTAAAAGAGTTATCTTCTTTTAGCTTGGGGACTCTTAAAGCCAACGTTCCAATTACTTTATTGAAGCATCTTTATTCTCAACTATCTCAGAAGCTTATAGCTAATCTTACTCCTGAGCAGAAACAAGTAATGGAGGAGGAGTTAGAAGCTTTAATGATTAGAGTGCGAGAAATTGATGAAGTAGATGAAGCTGCTTAATTGATTTTTTGCACAGTTTCTATTTATAGATAGACTAATTTCTTGAGCTACTGGATAAGCTCTTTGCAAACCCCAGATGACCCTTACCTACAGGGATATTAGTAGGACATCCTAAATATTTTTACAAACAGGAATAAATTAATGACTGAAGATCAAGTTCTTGCTCTTATCTCCACAGCTCTTGCTGCTGCTAAAAGTGAGATTATGAGTGAAGTAACTCGCTCTAACCAAGGACTAGCTGCAAGCCTTTCTAAAGAGATTAAGAAGCTCCATACTCCTCAACCTGCAGTAGAAGAAGATGAAGCTACTAATAGCTCTGGTGAAGGTAAGCTAACCTTAAAAGCTCTTCAACAACAGATTGCCGATCTAACAACTCAACTCGAAGCTAAAGACAAAAAAGCTTTTGAAGCTGAGAAGACTTCTGCGATCGCTTCACTAATAGCTGCATCAGGTACTCAACAAAAATCAACTCTCCAGAAACTATTTGCCCTTCAATACGGTGACTCTATTAAGAAAGAAGGGGATAGCTGGTTTTTTGAAAAAGATGGTACTGCTCAGACATTGGATGCAGTCTTCAAATCCTATCTCGAATCAGAAGAAGGATCTATTTTCTTACCTCCTTCTACTGTAGATGGTTCTGGTTCTAAAGAAACTAAAGCTGTAGTTCCTCCTACAACTCAAGCTTCTGGAGACTCTATTTCTAACGCATTAGTACCCCTTTCTCAATTAGTAATGTCGGGTCAACTTTAACCCAACCAATCTCTAAATAAACACTAAATAAAATAATATGAGTTTACTTACTCCTCAAGGTTCTCTTAGTATTCAAATTGACGCTAAACTAACCGAGCTAGACGTACTTAATATGCCTATGCTCCAGCGTCTACCTAAGTTTCGTACTGCTCAAAAATCTCTCAATTGGAACGTTAACGTTGCTGGTGCTGGTGCTACAGGTGAAGCTGTTACCGCTGACGTATCTACCTACTCCAGTGATCAAATTCGTCCTGCTGCTCTACCTATCGGTGTTCATCGCGTTAGAAGCTCCTTCCAAATCCCTCGTGGATTTATGGCTCAAGCTGCTGCTCACGGTGAAGGCGAACTCCGTAATCTCTTAGCCCTTCATCTCAAAGGTGCCTCTCGTGAGATTATGCAGACTGTTGCTGGCGCTATCTACTCTGGTACTGGTGCTGCTGCTAACGGTGGTATCGTTGGTCTTGGTGCTATCCACGCTACTGCAGTTCTAGATAACAAATCTGTTGATGCTTATGCTGGTATCGACCCTGATGATGCTGGCAATGCTCTCTGGACTAACTACATCAATCCTCTGGATGGTGAATTCACTCCTGATGTAATGTTCGAGACCGCTGAAGAGATTCTAGAAGGTACAGTTACTGGCACCAAAGGTAACTACACTGCTATCTACTGCCGTCCTTCCACTGCAACCAAGTATAAGAAACTCTTTGCTGCTGAAGCTTCCATTCAAACTGCTCCTTATGGAGTTGCTGACCTTGGCTTTAGCTCTTTGAGCTTTGAAGGTCGTCCTGTGATTCAGGACCCTTACTGCCCAGCTGGTTTGATGTACTTTGTAAATGAGTCTGAGATTTCTCTCTACTCCTTCGCTGACCAAGTGACTCTTCAAGCTGAGACTGTACCCGATCAGATCGTAACCATCTACTTGGTACCTATGCCTTCTACCAATCCTGAGATGGTTAACTTTGCTGCGTACCTCAAACCTCAATTGAAGATTGAGCGTAGATCTGCTGTAGCTGTAATCACTGGTATTGCTTAGTAATTAATCTAAGATTCAGTTCACATATGGAGCTCTCTTAATCGGGGGCTCCTTTAATATTTAATCCTTATGCCTCAACTTAACCCAGATACTATCGAAGAAGTAATTCTTGTACTTGGTTTTACAGATGCTCCTCATATAGTTGATCAAAGGTTGGCTCAAGAATATACCTCTACTACTATCTCTCAAGTACATAAACTCTTAGCCCAGCTTAACCATATAGATACCTTACTTAATGAGGCATTAGAAACCTCTTACGTATTAGGTTCGCGCAACGCTAAATTATCTTACGCTTCTCACGTTAAACATTTAAACTCTCAAGGCTCTTCCTACTTAAAGGAACTAGCTAATCATCTGGGTATCTACATTAACTACAACAAGTACTCTAAGTCAAACAAGAGTAGTACAGTCTCTTATTGGTAATGGTAAACAAAGTTCAACTGATCGGACCTCTTCTTACAAAAGGACCCCAATTAACTAAAGAGATTATCTCTGATTCACTCAAAGAAACTGCTGCTTTTGCCAAAGGATTAATTGCAGGACGTACTCCAGTAAGAACAGGTACTCTACAGAAGAACTGGGAGGTCACGACCTCTGAAAGGCAGTGGGAAACCTCTATCTACCAAAACAGGTTGGAAGTGAGTAACCCTATCAACTATGGAATCTATGTAGAGAAGAGGGTTGAAATGGTTAAGCGAAGTATTCCCGATATCCAAAATCACTATAGTAGATCCCTCTCTCAAAACCTCAAACGTCTAGCGTAGCTGTGCTACGCAGTATGCACTAGGTTAAATTATGAAATTATTCGCAAAGCTAGCTCAAATTGAGGAGAAGATTGGTGAGATAGAAGTCAGGCTAGGAGTACCTCAGAGAAGATTTCTACTGGTCAGAACATCCATAGGACAGAGTAATATACCTGAGTATGAAGATGAGTTCATTTTCCCTCCTCCCTACATTACTTCTGCACCAAGAAAGTATACAGGTAATGTAGTTGGCAATGGTAATTCAGCGATCGTAATAAGCCACTCAGACTTTTACGTTGAGCTCCCTAGAACTAGACCTTATTCATTCCTAAATCCAGCATCTTCTGGCAGTAAGAGCAGAAACATTTTTATTATTGACCCTCCTGCCTCAATGATTCCAGAAGATATTGACTCATCCTTAGATTACTTTAACCAGACTACTAATGGATTTAACTGCAGGCTGCTCTTTGTGGATGATTCTGATCCAGTGGTCTATAAGTTAATCCTTAGAAACGAGAAGGATAAGTAATGTCGAATATAAAATCATTACGTACTGACCTTAGGAACTGGCTAAGCTCTCTTATTCGTATAGATAAGGTTGACCTGGATTCACCCGTTGGTCTGTACTCAGATGTAGCTGGAGCAGGCAATAGGCTACTTGCAGCTAACACATTAATTGAGTTTCCAGTAGAGAATCTCTCCTACTCAAAAGAGAACAATAGAGCAGTTGTAGGTTCTGGAGTATTCAGGTATTCACTTACTTATAGATACGCTGAAGAATTATCTCTACACGACCTTCCTATTTCAGAACTAGAAAGCTTAGTAGAGTCCATTCAAGCTCTTGCTCTAATCAATTCACCCTCTCGCTCTATTAGGAATCTAACTATTGAAGCAGTAGAGTATCCTGTCAATCCTAGAAGAGATGGAGAAGAAGCTGATGATTGGTTAGTTTCCTGTAACTTTTCATTCAACATCACTTTTACTGTTACAGAACTCTGCTTGTCAGAAGACTTCTTCAATAATCCAGATATTCCTTCAGGATTCACCCTTAATAGTCTGACTCTAAAGGTAAATAAGAGTGAGATACCAGTCACTACTAAGCCTGGAACCTTTGTAGAAGATTCCAATATTACTATTCAAAATCCTAATTAACTAACAGAATATGTCCAATATTTCTTTAGCATTCGCTAATTTCCTCTCTCCTGGGGTGAAGGTTGCTGAGACTACAGCTGGCTTCAGGAACTTGCCACTCGCGTCTTTTGGGACTGTTTATATGATTGGCTCCTCTGCTGAAGGAGACTTTCTAAAACCAACCCAAGTAACTAACTTAACTGACTTCACCAATGTATTCGGTGAATCTCCTTCTACTGATTCAGTAAAGCTTTACTTCCGTAACGATAGACGAGGCATCCTCTACTTCGTTCGTACTCCTATTGCTGAGCAAATCAAAGTAAAGGTTGACACTGCTAGCACAGGAGACTATACCCTCACTGTTCAGGGCATTGCTTGTACCCATACTGCTACTGGTACTTCCACTCCTGCTACGATCGCTACTGGATTGATTAGCGCTGTAAACACTGCTGCTGGTTCTCAAGTAACCGCTGTTGCAGGAGCTGCTACTGATGAATTGATCATCAGATCAGACAACCCTCTAACTGATCTAACTGTAGTTGCGACTCTTGGGGACGTAACCCTTACCTCAGCTACTCCTGCCAGTCCTACAGCTGTTGATTATGTCTATGCGATCGAGAATACCTTTGACTATGAAGATGAATGGCCTCAAGGCTACATCATCGCACCTGAAGCATTCCAACTACTAAACCAATCTGGTCGTCTATCCGTTGGTATTGCTCTGCACGATCTAGCAGTCAATGAAAAGTTTGATTGGATGGCGATCGCTGACTGTGGAGACGAAACTATTACTATTGCTCAAGCTGCAGTAGATGGTCAGCAATACACAGCTCCTCAGGGACATCTCTCTTACTACTTCCCTTACGTCATTGACCTAGAAGATGAAGAAGTACCTCCTTCTTCTGCTGTTGCTGGTGTAGCTACTCTAAGACATAGAGAACAAGGCTTCCATCAACCTGCTGCTGGCGCTAAGTACGCTGTTAAAGGTGTTAAGGATGTCAAAGTCAGAGTTAATACTCAGCAACAAGATACTCTTAACCCTCTAGGTATCAACATTGTTCGCAACCTACGTAACAAGGGCATTGTTATCTGGGGTATGAGGACTCGTTCAGCAGATACCTTCTACACTCAGGCACCTGGGCGCATCGTTATGAACGTCCTCAATGGAAGCTTACGTAAAGGCTTTGACTTTGAACTCTTCAACTCTATTGATGGTGAAGGTGTTGCTCTTCACTTGATTGATCAGGCTGCTACATCTATATGTCGTCTCCTGTGGGTAGGTAAAGCCCTCTTTGGTGCTGATGAAGAAGAAGCCTTTGAAGTACGCTGCAACTTTGAGAACAACACTGACGCTAACTTAGATCAAGGTAATGTACTGGTTGAAGTTTGGGTAGCTACTAGCCCTGCTGTAGAGAAGATCCTAATCAATACTGTCAAAGTGCCCATCAGACAAGTACAGGCAGCAGCTAATCAGAACTTTAATCAAGCTGCCTAATCACTACCAACTAACTGCTCAGGAGCCTCTACTCAGGGGCTCTTTTCTATTTAAAGGAATAAACAAACAAATATGGCGAACGTCAGACTTGATGATATACAGCCCATTAGCAACGCAGATTATTTGATGACGATCGAAGGCCTAGATGCCTACTGGACTGAATTCTCTGGCATTCAAGTTAACTACACCAGAGCTAAGTACAACGATGGTCTATCCAATGTTGAAGGAACTACTTCTGGTGGTAAGAAAGTCTACCAAGATGTAACTATCTCTAAACCCTTCGATCCTGAACAAGATGCTGCTGTTATCCAATGGATTCAGTCTAGAGAAGATGGCAGTACCTTTGATATGACCGTTAGACCCGTCCGTAAAGAGGCTGGTCAATACTTCAGAGGTAATAGAGCTTGGAGATTGAGTGGATGCAGAATTATGAATGCCAACTATCTCTCAGCTGTTGATACCAATGGTGGAGATGAAGTATCTATGATCGGTTTCACTTTCACTCTTCAAAGCGCAGTATTCAATTAATAAATAGTTTCCAGGGAGTCTTCTGATCAGGAGACTCCTTTTTTATCTAGGCTTAGATTTTTATGGCTAAAAGAACAATTACATCTAAATCAACAATTAACACTACTCCAGCGACAGCAGAGCTGCCGAAGGATGCTCCAGAAGTTATCCCTACTGCTTCGCAGAAGTCACAAGTTCCTATCCAAGGACAACTAGTATCTCAACCAGCAATAGTAGAAGAGCAAGAAGAACCCAAAGAGTTTGAAATTACTCAGGATGAAGAAGCAGGCATCGTTTCCTTTGAATTAGTAGATGGTACTCCTGTAGTGCTGCGATCGCCTAAGCCAAAGGATTTTCTGCTGATGAATAGCTTTGTCAAGCTAGCTGACGATGAATACAAGACTGAAGAGATGCTTGGATTCAAGCTGATCACACTTTGTATGACCAAGTATGGCTCCAAAAACAAGGTTGACTTCTATGAGTTTCTAGATTCAGTAGAAGATATTGAAGATCTGCAGAGGACGGCAACAGCCTTCTCATTTTTTCGCAGTAACCTTGAACGTCTTCAAGCAAAACTCAAAAAATAAGTTAATAGTTGATTGCCAGGGCAGAGCTTTCTACGTTGACAATCTGTTCCAAGATATTCTAGCTGCTTGTGGTAGTTCCATATCTCCAGCTTATTTTCAGATGCTAGAGATGGACATTTCTGAAGTTCTTTATCATCTAAATACTTTTATCGAATTATACAAAAAACAACATCCCGAATCCCAGCCTGAATCGAAAGCTCAGAAGTGGGGACTCAAGGATACAGACTTCGAGCCAATATAAATAACTAAATTATGGCTAACGTTATTCGTGTATCGTTGGAGGGGGTAGATAACCTCTCCAACGTTATTTCCGGTTCAATTATTAAAGCGAATCTATTGGGTAGTGCAATCAACTCAGCAATGAGTGTAGCTACCGCAGCTGTTAGACAATTTACTACCTCAATAGGAGATTCAATTGTTGCTCAGCAGCAGAACATATCTATCGCTGGTGACTTTGCAAGGCTAACAGGAGAATCCTTTACTGAAGCTGGTCAGTTCATTGATGACTTTGCTGAACGTATGTCAGCCGCTGCTGGAAGTCTCCCTGGAGCTACTGCTGATTATGTGAACCTTGGTAAGGGTATCTCTGACAATTTAGTTCCAGCATTCAAAGATCTAAATGGAGTATTTGACCCTGAACAATTCCAAGAATACCTAGACGCGATCTCAAGGGATGGCGCATTCAGATCTATCTCATCTGGTGTAGATGTTGGTAATGCTGGTCTAGGTATTTCTAAATATCTAGGTGGTGCTTCTATTGCTGAGTTATCTCAGATTAAGTTCTTTGAGGCGAACCCAGCAGTGTTGAACTTCATTCAAGAAGAAGCTAAGGCTCTAGGTAAGGAGCTAGAAGACCTCTCAACTAGAGAAAGGGCAGATGTATTAAGAAGAGCATTAGCAGTCCCAGATGAGGTAATCAAGGCCTCTCAGAACACAATCTCAGGTCTAGTCGAAGGATTCAAATCTACCTTATTTGATCCAACCAGCGGCTTGTTTGGCTTGATGCGTAGAGTAAATGGAGGCACTGCGTTAGAAGCAATTACTTCTGCTATAGGCTCTCTCATTGGTGAAGATGGTCTGCTCACTGCTATCGGTGAAACCTTAGATGTTCTTGGTATAAGCTTCGGTGATCCAATGGTAGCGCTAAGAAATACAGCTCTAACGTTCACAGCCAGAGTCAAGTACGTAACAGGCATTCTCAACGATATATCAGAAGGATTTGGTGAAGCTGGTAACGGCCTAGACTGGGACAGTATTACCAACGATATCTTCTACCTATTCACTCAGCTATTTGATGTTGGTCAACTGAATTCCATCCTTAATGGGTCAGGATCAAAAGTAGCAGAGCTAGTTAACAACCTTCTTGATGGAATAGCTTCTCTCGACTGGGGTGCTATAGGGGCTATGAGTGGAGAACTCTTAGCGGATGTACTAAACGAAGGACTAGACTTCCTCAATGGATTTGATTTCACCGTTCTATTACCTCTAACCCTCAGAGTCTTAGACAATCTCCTCACTGGAGTAGGTTCATTCCTAGCCAATGTAGATTGGGGATCTCTACTAATGGTAGGCATCAAAGTAATAGCGCTGAATGCTGTCTACGGTATTGCCTCTGCGATCGCAGTCTCTATTGCTGGTGCTGTACTCTCATTGGGTGCTATTCCAGCAGCTATTATTGCTGGTGTTGCTGCCCTAGTAGCAGTGATAGTAGCTAACTGGGATGCTATTGTCAGCTTCTTCCAAACCCAATGGGGTAATCTAACGAATGCTGTATCCGGTGGCTTTCAAGCTCTAGTTGAATTTGTCAAGAACGGCTGGGATAGCCTAACTGAGACAGTAGGCAGTCATTGGGAGAGCATCCAGTCCTCTGTAACTGGATTCTTCTCAAGAGTTCAGAGTTTTTTCACTCGTGCCGTTAATCTCATTCCTGGCTTAGGAAGTCAGGAAGTACAAACCTCTCCTGTTCCTAATGCTGCAAACGGTCTTAATGTAGGGGGATTATTAGGTGCGATCGCAAGAGAAAGCTCAAGGATGCCTTCTGGTTCAGAATTGGTAGTCGCCAACTCCTCTGAAGCAATTCTCAACCAAGCTCAACAAGCTAGTCTCGCTAGACTCATAAGCTATGGTAGGCAATCCTCTAACGGTGGTTTGAGCATCGGAAATATCACCATCCATACTCAAGCAACCGATGCTGAAGGAATAGCCGATGAAATAATATCTATGATTTCACGTAAGTACGTACAATTCCAGAGGAGCCAATTAACTGCTACAGCGGTTTGATCACCCGAAAAGGTGGTATTAGTTCATCGACAAAAAGCCTAACAAGTGTTGGTCAGTAAGAGCTTGAAGACTCAGTTAAAAAGAGTTACAGCTTTACAGAAACTTCTACAAGAAAGCTATACATAGAAGATCAATGTCACTTTTGTCTCTTGAGCTTCCTATTATGGCATCCAGCATTACAAAACCCTCAGACAAGCAATCCGAAGACAGGCTTACTAAACTACTCGAAAGTAAGGATATAAAAGCTGCTATTACAGCGTTTATTTTTGTACTGCTTGGTTTTCTAGTCGTAGCGGTTTCTAAAAAAGTCATTGGAACAGACAGTGATCCGATAGTCATTACTTTGCTCTTACTCCCAATAGTTATGTATTCAATATGTTCTGGCAGATTGGGAGAAGTAAAAGTAGGAGAAGTTGAGGCTAAATTTCAATCTTTAAAAGATCAAGCAAAAGACTCAATTTCATCTGAATTAAAATCAGAACAAGTAGCTATCAACAATGTACAAATGTATATCGTTGATGATTACAACAACTTAAAAGATATGGATGATAGAACAGAGAACATCATTCTAACGATATCTCTAGGTAAAGACTATCAGCCAATAACTTGTCTGAAGTACGTGAAGAACCTTCTTTCACGCTATATCAACTTCAAATACGTTGTGTTTCTAGATACCTCTGGAAAATTTATAGCTTACACAACTGCTAAAGCTATTCTCCAACTACTTGAATCTGGAGATGCAAAAAGGTTTGTCGAGGCTATTAACAGCAATCAGGTATATGACTTAATAAGATGTCCAGGTGTTGTGAGAGCAAAAGTATCAATTGATGAAAGCAATTTGAATGCTCTTGAAAAAATGGTGAAGGAAAATTTAGATGCAATTGTGGTTGTAGATGAAGATAATATGTTAGCTGGAATAGTAGAGCAAGAGCATATTACTAGCAAACTACTGCTTGAATTAGCGAAGTAAGAAGCAGTGAAGAGAGTTCAGAATTATAGGTGAAGTTAACGATGATTGATTTACTCAACCAAATTCCACCTACAGTTTATGTAGCTCTTTTCACTGCTTCCTTTACAGCAATTGCAACCCTTACAGGTGTTTATTTAACTAATAGAGCTAATAATCAAAGACTAAAAATACAGTTTGACTATGAACAGAGTGTGAAAGAAAGAGAGTTTAGAAGAGAGAAATTAGAAGAGCTATATCTTCTATTTAAGAATAGAGTTTATGTTTTGAATAAGCTTTGTCTGCTGTATTTAGAAGCAGCAAAAAAATCTTCAAGTTATTGGGAGACAATTGGAATAGAAGGTGAGCTGACGAGCAGCAAAAATCTTGATTTTAATCGAATTTCATTAATAATTGATTTGTATTTTGGTGATATTAAACCTGTCTATGAGGAATTTCTAAAAATAGAAGAAAGAGCTGAAGACTTCATAAGATCTTCGAGATTTAAAGCATTGTCAGCAGGACGGTTTTTCGAGTATAGTTTAGGCGATACGCCTGGAGATTACTCATCTAAGGATGAGTTTATTTTTTTAGTGAAGAGTATTTCAACGGAAGCTGATAGGGTCTTTGAGTGTATTAATAAAAAGGCTTCTTCCACTTAAAACAAGAAAGTATTAATGAGCCGTTATAAGGCAAGTCAACGGTAGATCAAAAATTAGACTGCACTTTGGTCCTAGAGAACGTGAGAGTAAAGCACGAAAGTGGGTACTCTTAATCTTGATAGCAGGACTAAAACTATGACTTTCTACTACGACGCAAAATCCAAAACCCTTATACCCAATGAATTTTTCCTGGAGAGGTCTAACTTGTCTGCCCCTGTAACAGCGGCAGCTCTAACTGGACTTGCTCTTTTAGGATCTCCGATAACATCACCAGAGATCTTGGCAGCGGCAGGAAAAACTATTTCAAACCTTCTTGATAAATTATTTTCTCCAGGCGGCAGCGCTAAAAGAGATTCAGAAGTGATCAATGAGATTATTAAAGAGGGTAGAAATCAGGGAGTGGAAGAAATGGAGTTTGAATTTGATAGAGATGTATCTCTTGGTCTGAATCTAAAAGGATTCAACGATGTTGATTTAACGATTGGATCGAAAGGTAAGACTCGGTATAGCTTAAAGGTTAAGTACAAGGCTTCTAATTAACAAGCAATTCAATTAATTTTCCAGAAATTGAGAATGGTATCAACTTTATCAACAATTCAATAACTATAAAAGTAACTTAATATATGAACCTCGATGTTCTCAATTCCCTTCCTCAAGCAGAGAAGACAGGGCTTATAACAGCTTTTCTCTCTAGGCTTGATGGAACACAGCACTTTGTCTTTCTGTACAATCCTGAAGCAATTAGAAGCAGAAGACAAGCTCTCTATGATGTTGCTCCTACTACTGCTACATCAGCTCCTAGAAGAGATTATAAATACACAACCGCTATTACTAAAACCTTCTCTAACCTTTTGCTAGAAACATCTGGTGAAGGTAGATCAGTCAGACCAATCATAGAAGAGATTCAGACTCTAATGGTGGCTGATGTAGTCAACAACTCCTACGAGCCTCCTCTCGTCTACTTTAATTGGGGCACAGAGATGTTTGGCCCAGCTCAACTAGATGATCTTGACTGGGAAGAGACAGCTTGGCTAGGTGGAGAGCCTGCTTCTGTAAGACTTTCAATCACCCTAACCCAAGTACCTTTACCTGATAATCAACCGTCACAGAGCCAACCGCCGACCGCTGATGAGCTGAATACTGTCAGCCTTACCGATCGCCAAAGACAAGATGCTAGAGCAGCAGCTGGTACTTGGTTGAACTCAAACATAAATACTCTAAGACCTAGAGTACGTGAAAGAGTTAGATCTAGAAGCTTTCGTTATCTGACCAATGCTAATGGTGAAGTAAGAATTACTGACTCTGAAGGAAATGATTTAGGTCTAGTCGGAACTTATAACGGCACTACTTTAGATACCTCAAGGAACAATGTTACAACGCAATAGGAGCATAGCGACTTATGCAAAGCAGTAGGAACGTATCAAGACGTATTGAATTAAGTGCTGCTGATTCTCTAGATAATCTAGCTCATAGATACTTGGGTAATGCTTCCAACTTTAGAGAAATAGCTGATCTAAATAATATCGATATTTTCTCTGAATTACCCGTAGGACAGGTCATAAATATACCTTCTATTGAACAAGTTGAAGAGATAGTACGAGAAAGATTAGCTCAAATTAGTAATACTGTCTCTAGTGAACTTGAAGAGTTAGACCTATCTAGCATCCTTACCTCTAACCCAGCAGCAGCTGAGAATTACCAGTTAATTAGCTGGCTTATCTAAAAGCTTATGGCTCAATTTAATATAAATCCTTTGCCAGGACGTAACCCAGGTCCTGGCTTTATTCGTATACGTATTGGTAAACCACCTTCATTCTCTTCGGAACGAAGGGAAGGAGATATTTTTCAGACTGGAGATGGCAGACTTAAAAATGCTTCTATCACTCTAGCTGAGGGTGAGAATGGCAATAGCTGCTTCTTTGATATCTATGATGCTGGTGGAGTCATTGCTAACAGATACTTCCAACATATCTACGATATAGAAGGACTAACCCCTCTTAACCCTCCTAATCAGAATAGAACCACAGGTGCTCCTACTAATGGAACTGCTAATGGTGAATTAAGTCCAAGGATGAGAGCGTTCTTAGATACAATTGCTTTCTGTGAGGGAGGAGATTACAACGTTAGGTTTGGTGGCTCTACCTTCGATAGTTATGCTGATCACCCAAGACCAGGAGGCAGAAGCTCAGCATCAGGTAGATACCAAATCCTAGCCTCTACTTATGACGATGTTAGAGATGAAGTAGGAGTATCTGACTTCACACCTCAATCTCAAGACAGGGTAGCCGTTTATCTAATTGGTCGTAGGGATGCTCTAGAAGAGGTTGAGGCAGGTGATATTGAATCAGCGATCGCACTACTAGAGAATGAATGGACTAGTCTTCCAGGGGCTGCTGAAGAACGTAAAACACTAGCTGAGTTTCGTGAGTACTACGAACAAAGGTTAGCTACCTATCAACCAGGTGGACAGGAATCTCAAGCTGCTACTGACTCAGTAGCTGACTCAAGCAACAAAACTCTAGATGACGTAGCCAAAATCAAATCTGAATCAGGAAGTCAAATAACTGTAGAGCTAGGCTTTAGAGGAGAACCCATTACTGCCCATTCATTCCTACACACATCTCTTGACTACGATCGCTTCACCCCATACAACTTAAGCTTTGGTGGTCAGGCTGCTACTTGGGTACTAACTCAAAGGCTCAGGAACACTGCTTACATCAACGTCAATCTAAGGCAGATAGCTGAGAAGATATGTCAGTCCTACGGTCTAGTGCTGGAAATGGAAGGGGATGGTTCTGAGTATGAGTACTTCCCTCAACGTGGTGTATCTGACTACGAAGCTCTGCTCATTGAAGCTAGACGGATAGGCTACCGAGTCTACTGTAGGGGCAATAGATTGGTAATGAGGCCAAGGTCTACCACTCAAGATGCGTTCGTTCTTGAGTATGGAGACAATGCTGGCATCGTATTTAGAGTTAGACACTCGGCTCAATCTGATTCATCAGGTGGTGCTAGAAGTTCTACTCCAGGACAAACTACCTCAACTGGTGAAGTTAAATATGAAATTGACCAAGATACTGGACAACAAGTAGAGGTTAGATCAGATACTCCAATAGGTGCTGGCGTAGGCTCAAGAGTCTCTACCACTGGTGCTGCGATCGCCAGGGTCAAACCTAGAACTAAAGGAAGTACAGATACCTTAGACAATTCAAGAAGAGAGAATGAGCTAAGGATCAAAGGAATCGTAGCTGACTTTGAACTGCCCACTACTGCTGAAGCTTTACTGATCACCCCAGATACTCCTCTAATGACCAGAGGGTTTGGAAGCTTTCTAGATAGAGTCTGGGTCATTGAATCTATTACCCATAACTACCAGGAAGGTAAATTTACTACCTCTGGAACCTGCTATAGCCCAATGAAGAATAGATTCCCTCCTCCACCTGAATCTACAGCTTCTACTCCTACTGCTAGTAATCCGGGTGGATTCATTAGACCAGCTGAGGGAAGACTAACCTCTGGATTTAGAACAGCTCGTAGACCCAATCACCAGGGTGTAGACATTGCTAATGCTACAGGTACTCCTATTGTTGCTGCTGCATCAGGTATAGTAACCTTTATTGATTTTGATGTGGGTGGTTATGGTAACTGGATAGAGGTAGATCACCAGAATGGTTTTAGAACTAGATACGGTCATCTAAGCTCTAGTAGCGTCACTGTAGGACAACAAGTTCAGCAAGGACAGACTATTGCACGTATGGGTTCTACTGGTAGGTCTACTGGTCCTCATCTGCACTTTGAGATTAGGCTGAATGGTCAGCCCCAAGATCCTGAAAACTACATCTAGGTAGATGTGGCAGTTGGCTATAAGAGAGGATTAGACTATAGCTGAGGTTTTGTCAGTAATAGTCTTTATGCTTCAATTTGATCCACCTGAATTAAGAGAACAGTTTAATGACGCGGTGAAGGAATGGGTCGACAAACTTTCTATACAGCCAGAAAATTTATTTAGATGGATAGATGCTTCAACTGAAGAAGACTTCGATCCTAATGAAGACAGAGACCAAACAATAACTTTAAACACAAGGTTAGGATTGTACTCCCCTTGGTGCAAAGAAGAAGTTGTAATATCTTGCGAAGATTTTATTGATTCAACGGAAGAATGTAAATGCACTAATCTAATCGAAAATAGAATTTGTCGTTCTCAAAAACGCTCCTTAATCCGTATTGAAGCAATGAATGAAGCAGCAAGTCTTTTCTCCTCTTTCTCGATTCCAGCTGCAGAACCTGGTGATATGAGAACATTAGGAGAGATAATTGGAGAAGAGACGGAAGAGGAGTTCCTGGAAAAAAGAACTTCGATGGAGATTAGAAATGATGAAATTGAAGAAGAGTTAGCAGAATTTTATTGGGAACGCGACTTTGGAGTAGGTGTAATACAAAGACTAGAAAAACCAACTCGAAGATATTGTATACAAAATACTCAAATAAACGGACATAACATCCTCTGCTCTATAACCCAAGGTTTTACTATCTTTGGAATTATGCTTGCATTTGAAAGAAGATGTACAGAGAAATACCTCCCAATAAATGAGGATATTTTTGTTGAAATTAGATTTGACCAACAGATTCCTAAATCACTTGAGGAGAGCATTCTTGAAGCTTATTTATTTGAACTCAGTAGTAGTCTGACTATTGACTTTAAAGTTTCACCTCGTCTTGATTATGATGATATCGATCTCAGCTATGAAGAATTTGAAAACCATAATTTTAATCCACGCTTTCGTCCCCTTCTCATTGGCAAAGGTATGACAGGACTGTTGGAGTTATATAACCGAGCTACTGCTTCTACAGATCCAGAAGTTCAGATCCTATTCTTCACAAAAGTAATTGAATACGTTTCTCAAACAGTAATAAGAACGCAATCGCATAAAGCGATCAGAGACAAACTTCTAAGCCCACGTGCATTACAACCTGATGCAAGCTTCATCAAAGATCTTGAAGAAACTATTGAGTCTCAGCAAAAGTATAAGAAGGATAAAGAAGCAATACAAGAAACAGTATCAGAGTGCTGTGAGATTACTGATTTGGCTAGAATTGCTCCTCCTTTTTTAAAGGATTTGAAGAATTATCTCACTATTACTAATCAAAAGGAGAAAGAAAAGAGGAAGTCAGAGATCTTGAAACAGTTTGGTGCAAGTCTTTCCTCTACACGTAATGAAGTTGCTCACGCTAAAGCAAATTACACGCCCAGCGGTGATGAGTGTCCACCAGAACAGCTAACTGAGTTTGCTAATTGTGCAAAGTTAGCTGCACAGCAAGTCATCCGTTGGTATCAGCTTGTTCCTGAATCAACTAGGTTGCCCTAGATTCTCCCGAAGTTAATTTCTATTTTTTGTACACATTCCTATAAGTAGGAGGGGTAATTTTCACCTCTCCTACTTTTTTGTATATTCAAAAATATGAATAGCCCATTGAATGAAATATTTAAAGTCTTACACACAAGTCAAAAGGCATCTCAGATAGCTCTAGACCAAATAGGAAGAGTACCTTACCCTGTTCTAGCTGTAGTTACCAATAACGTAGATCCCACCGATCGCAGAAGAATTCAAGTTAGCGATCCTGCTAAGCCTGATCTTTCAAGCGACTGGTTGAGACGTATTAATCCATTTCCTTTTATTGATCCTCCACTTCCAACGGTAGGACAAACAGTACTTTGTTTGTTTATAGGAGGAGATGAACTAAAGGGTTGGTATCTATCTCTCAACAATGATACAAATCCTCCCCACAACAAACTAAATCCTATTGAAGATTTATCCCTTAGAGTTCCAAAGAATCTAACAGTTCACTTTGGAGAAACTGCTAAAGTCACCTGTGATTCAGGTGTAGAAATATTTATAGACGTAGCAGGAAGGATAACTATTAAAGCTTCTGAGTTAGCGATAGATGCTCCTACAGTAGCCTTCAATAATGCTTCTAGCGTGAGCATCAATGGGAAGCAAATCCTTACGATCGGCTCTGTAGATACTAGAGGTGACACTAATACAACTAGAGGCTGGTAATTAAATGGCAGATATAACAGGTATAAAGTATCCCCTTGAAATAGACGAAAGGGGTGGCTTAGTAATAGCTTCAGATGAAGAATTGATAGCAGGACATATCATTCAATTCTTAGAAACAGAGCCCTTAGAACGAGTAATGAGAAAGGATTATGGTACTCCTGACTTTCTCTTCTCCTCTGCTCAAGAAGTTAATAGTCTAGCTGCTGATATTAATCGTAGGTTAACCCAATACATTCCTCAAGCTAGCTTCAGGGTAGAAGGTTCTCTAACTGATTTAGGTGAGTTGCAGATAGATATCTACTGGCAATACAACTCAATCGCTCAACAGCCTATCACGGTTGTATTCAACCAATAAATAATTATATGGACGAAGATTTAACATTATCACTAACCACTCCAGTATTAGATCCAAGATCGGAGACCCAACTAGCTAGAGATGCTGAGATCGTAGTCTTCAACAAGAGTGAAGGTAAACTAAATGACTTCTCGGATGGTAGTATCCCTGGAGCTTTAATTCAAGGTCAGGCCTGGTCTGGTGCTGAATTCCTCTATTACGCGAATAAAAATTTACAAGCACTGGTAGTTGAATTCCTAAAGAACACAGGAGAGACTAGAAGCTTAGGTAAGAAGTCTAGAGCCTCAGTAACATTCTCCCTTACCGCTATTAGAGAACAACCCTTTACCATTCCAGCTAACTTTGAAGTCAAGGCTACAGTAAGAACTAAAACCTATAGCTTCTTCACTGAATCAATCATCCAGATACCTCCTAGAACGGCTTCTATCACAGTAGATGTGGTAGCTGCAGAAGAAGGCCCTGAATACAACGTACCTCGTTTTACGATCAAGGAATTTACCCAGCCTCTCAACTTCCTAGCCAGTGTCATCAATCCATCTCCTGCCGAAGGAGGTTTGACCGCTGAATCAGAAGAAGCTTTCATCGCACGAGCAATTGAACGACTTAGCTTACGTAATCCAGTATCAGCAGCTGATTTCGAGAAAAGAGCTAAAGCAATACTAGGAGAAGGTTCTGTTGCAAAGGCTATTGGACTACTAGCTGCTAACAGAGTAACTAAAGAGCCTGGTGCTATCCATCTATTCCTACTCAATTCCAATGGACAGCCTGCTAATACAGCTCAGCTAACTCAGGTATCTTCAGAGATATCTCAGAGGCTAATGCTTGGTACAGCTCTCTATGTTAGCCCTATGGAGCTTAAGGAGATTAGTGGGGAGGTAACAGCTAAACTCAATCCTGGTGAAGACCCAGACGTAGTAGCCGATGAACTATGGGCAGCATTCCAAGACTATCTATCACCAGCTAAGTTTCCTGTTGGCTCCTCTGTGATCCGCAGTGAAGTCATCTACAATCTCAGACTAACTGGAGGAGTGGACTACATTAATCAAGTGAGACTCAATGATGAGTTGCTTGATATTCCTATGCCCAATCAATGGACTGTTCCAGTTGCTTATAGTCTCTTGATGAATCTAGTTACAGATACGGGACTAACCTTTGAGCTGGTAAGGGGTGAAGCTGAGCCCAGCAACTTTAATCCAGTACCGTAGGAGAAATAACAATGACAACTCCTTATGTTGCTTGGGTCGTTGATCAACGACCCATTTTTAGTAGGTTGCCTCAAGCTTATCAAGACAATCCTATAGCTGATTGGTTAACTGCATTCTGGGACCAACTACTAGTAGATGTAAAGGCTAAGTACGATGACTTACCTAGACAACTCAATCCCTTAGCCTGTGACGTAGAGTATCTAGACTTCCTTGCTCCAATACTTGGATGGACAGATGAAGTATGGGATAAGGATTGGCCTGTTGATTCAAAGAGGCAGTTACTAGCTAGTTCATACACCTTGATATGGCCTGATAAAGGATCTGAGAGAGTCCTTGACTTCATACTTACCGCGCTAGAGGTAGAACACCAGATTGAGGTTACTGGCAGCTTTAGGATTGGTATTTCAGAGATAGGAGATGAGATAGGACTTATCCCTTGGGACTACACAATCTATCTTCCTGACTATTACAAGAATCAACCTCAAGAAGTTCTAACTGAGAAAATTAACAGTTTGTTTGGACCTATCTGGTGTGATAGTCGAATCCTATTTGAAGAAGAAAGATTCCTTGTAACCAAGGTGATAGGTACAGAAACAGGTCAGGCCCTAGCTACAGAAGATTTAAAAGCTATTCAATAATTTATAAAATGGACATCGAATTAGTAAAAATATCAGAGCTGGAGCCTCTTATTACTGCTCCAAATGCAGCTGTACTTCCAGCATCAATAGATGATCAATCTAGAAAAATATCAATCGAAACCCTAAGAACTAGCTTTGCAAACAACTCTCAGCTAATAGGAAATACTACAGTTGTTGCTCCTGCTGCTGGAGATGATTCCAATAGAGTTCCTTCTACAGGTTGGGTTCAGGATGAATTAAGCGCATTAGGTCTAAACCCAGCTACTGCTACTGCTACTGGTACAGTAAAAACTAACTCTACTGACGATGATCCAGTAGTTTATCTGAAGAATGAAGTAGACGATCTAATTGATTTAGTCTCTACAGAAATCATTCCAGTAAACAGAGGTGGTACTAATGCTACTACTGCAGCCGCTGCTAGAACAAACTTAGGTGCCGCTGTTAGTGGATCTAATAATGACATTACAGCTCTAACTGCTTTAGCTAGTGTGCCTGGTGTTATCTCTACCTTCGTTAATGCGGTAGTTGATGCTGTGTTCCCTATTGGCTCTATTAGATCCTATGCAGGAGAATTCACCGCTAGTAATTACTTACTCTGCAATGGCTCTGAAGTTAGTCGTACTACTTACTCAGCGCTATTTGCAATTATAGGAACTATCTACGGAGCAGGGGACGGTATCAACACCTTTGGACTACCTAACCTAGTGGGAAGAGTTCCTATTGGTGGTGGTGGATCTTATGGGTTAGGAGCCACTGGTGGTTCTGAGACTCATACTTTGACTACTGCTGAGATGCCTGCTCACAGTCACACAGGATCTACTAACACAGCTGGAGTTCACTCTCACACCTATAACTATAGAACTTCAAACACTTTAGGAACGGGTAGCTCTAGAGGTGACTTCAATAACGGAACCCTTAACGGTAGCAGTACTATTGCAAACGATGAAGCTGGGGCTCATAACCACACCGTTACAACCACTAATACAGGTGGTGGCCAGGCTCATAACAATATGCAACCTTACCTAGCAATCAACTTCTATATAAGAGCTCTTTAATCAACTATGACTAATATTGTTGGAACCCTGAAGGATGCTTCAGGGCTATCTCTTGGTGCTCGAATTTATGTAAAGCTAGCTGAGAGAATGCTAGATGATTCTACTACTCCAGACACTATATTCGCAACTAAAGAATTAACCTTTGAGGCTACAGGTGGGGTAATCAACTTTACTTTACAGGAATCAGAGACTAATGCTGTTACCTATCACTTTAGAGTATTTATATATTCAGCTGCAGCTACTCTAGAGACTGAACCTTTCCTAGAGTTTGATGCTGTAGTACCTAATGTAGGAACAGTACAGTTTAATTCTCTAGTACCTACAGGCATCACCTACGACACTCTAGACACTGGAGCGATCAGAGTAGCTAAAGCCATTACAGATGACCCTGATCTACTGACTAAAGTTAAATCTGATTATCTATTAACACTAGTAGCTAGCGCAGAAACAACTCAGAAGACTGTATACATTCCACTGCACTTCAACAAACAAGTTCAGATTAAGAGCTTGCATATCTTTGGAGTAGCTGGCTATTCAAATTGGACATTCTCAGCAGGCATCACTAACAGCTTAGGTAACGAAGAAGTCTTAACTCCTGCTGGTAGTAGCCAATCAACTGCTGGAGGCAAACTCAAGAGAACCCAGACCTACGACATTGTAAGGTCAGCCTCAACTATGTCCCTGTTTGTAAGGATTACTCCTGGAGTTGGAACTGGTATTTTTACTGGCTCTGTAGCACTCACCTATAAAGACGTTTAATAGAAAAAATATAATAATATGGCACGTCCAACATTAGTAAATGGAAACATCTGGGACCCTAATCTAGCAAACGCTAGTGGAAATCCTATCTTAGATGGATCAGATGAATTTGGTCACGGTGCGAAAGTCATAGATGATTGGCTGGATGATGGGGCTGACCAGATTAAAGCTAACTTCTATGGCTTCTACGATCGCATCCAATTATCTACTGGAACTGGAACTACTCTTAACTACACAGGAGCACCTGTAAGACTAAGGAATGGTAGCGTAGTAGCTCTTAACGCTGGTAGTGTTAATATCCCCGATGGCACTTCTCAGTTTGTTTTTGTAACTCAAGTTGGTAATAATGCTGAAGTTTCAGTCTCAACCGTTCTACCTGCTGAATGCATTCCTTTAGGATTTGCTGCAGCTAGTAGTGGGGTAATCACTCAGTTAGATGACTTGAGACATCAAAGGGTAGAGGAGATTAAGCCTGTTTATCTACCTCCTCAAGCTTCTTCATTCCAGACAGGAGACTTCAAACCTAGTCTTAGAAGTACAACTGAAGCAGGTTGGTTGAGATGTGATGGATCTACAGTAAGTAAAACGACTTACCCAGCTCTATTCAATATCATTGGCTATCAATTTGGTGGAAGTGGAGATAACTTTGTTTTACCCGATCTTAGAGCTAGAACAGTTATTGGTGCAGGACAGGCTCCTGGTGTCATTAATAACTACCCTTTAGGAGCTACAGGAGGAGAGGATGTGGTTACTCTCAACTTGAGTCAGATTCCTTCGCACTCTCACGGTATTAACCAAACATCCCATACCCATAGAGTTAACGATCCTGTTCATAACCATACTGTAAGTGAGACTCCCCATACTCACCCTTTGAATGATCCAGGACATAGACACGCTTATATCGACAGATTCTTAGGGTCTGAAATAGATAACAGCGATGACGTACCTGTATCTAGAGAACCCAATGGTACCCGTCTTACAGATATCTCTAAGACAGGTATTACCCTTGAAGCTGCTACAGCTAATGTAAGGGTAGCTGGTTCTAGATCAGGTGTAACTATAGATTCTGCTAATGCAAACATCAGTGTAATAGCTAATGGGGGTGGAGGAGCACATAACAATATGATGCCCTTCATCGCACTCCATTGGCTAGTTAAAACTTAAAAGGCTCTCTTTTCAGGCTCTCTACACGGGAGCCTTTTCTATTTCCTATGACCCAACCCTCTCCTCAATCAACTCCCCCTCAAAATACCCATCCTGCTGCTGTGCAGAGGTCGCAAGAAGCTCCCATTCCAATACAAAGCATCTCTACCAATGCCCAGAGAGACATCTATGTAGTCGCTCGTGATTCTGTTATTACTTCCCCCCTAGCAGTACTCATTACTCTAATAGTTACAGGAATTGGTCTAGCGTTACTATTCCAAAGATTAACCAGGAACATAACTCCTCTATTGACTAAGTATGTAGAAGCTCAAGTGAACTTCCTAGAAGATGCTGGCGATCAAATCAAATCTACTAATGAAACAGTAGATGAGATGACTGACAAAGCAGACAAGCACTATACAGATACTAGTTTGCACTCAGTTCTAGTTATAGAGAAGCTAAACCGAATCGAAGCTGAAATTAAAGACGTAAAGCAAACAATCGTTAATTGTAATAAGTAGTTATGCGTAAATCTATCTTCCTTAGCTCCACTTTCTGGAGCATTATTCTGCTGCTTATGCAAGCTACTATCCCTTCTATTCAAGAAGCACTAAAAGATGGAGAGGTAGATTTAGTAGAAGGATTAGAGATAGCTCAAGTGCTTGTAGTGGCCACTCTTGGGGTAGTTGGGAGAGTATCTGCTGGTGATGTTTATACACCTAAAGGTATCCCCGGACCTAATAAAAATGATCGTTAATTAACGCCCACTATTACATATATTGCTCCTGCTTTACTACAGGCATAGTTAATTAAAAAGTATTAAAACTATGTCCGTTAAACAAATTGATTCCAACGTAATTCCTTTTATCTTCAGAGCTAAAACCTTTGAGGAACTACTAGAGCATTACTGCCCTGAAAGGGAAAAAGTTAAAGAAGATAAGCCAGCACCTTCTAATGTAATTCACCACTGTGGATTCAAAACAGATAATGAGAACGATAAGCTTATAAAAGACTTAGTAGCCAAAGTAAATCCTAATTGCCAAGTCATCTTTCCTACAGATAAATACAGCCCTTGGGACGCTAAAGTAGTAGATCAAGAAGGTAATGTAAAACTCTATATTGAATCTAAAGTTAGATCTTCATCTAGCAAATTCTTCCACTCAATGTTAATCGATGCCGTTAAAGATAAGTGTAAGAAGTTAGATGCTCCTTTATTCGTTGTTCAGAAGTTTAGTGACGGGGCAATCTACCTCTATAAAATGTTTGAGAATGGGGAACTTAATCCCCTTGCTGAACTAGACAATAGACCTTGTAAGAAAAGTCAATGGGACCAAAGCTATAAGCAGAAGAAAGTCTACCTTCTATTCTTTATGGACTGCTGGAAGTACGAATACAGAGATGGAAAGTTAGTGCTGCTTCAAGTGCCTCACAAAGAAAGAGCAGCAAGGGCTAAAGAACAAGAACAAGCTGCAGCTTAAACAATTATAAGAAGTTCACAGAGGGTTATATCGGCCCTCTTTTTTATCATCTAAATATCTATGAAACCAACAACTTTCTACCTGGCGGGGGACTATCTAGAACATTACCAAGTATCTCCTGGTGTTTGGAAGTCCATTCATTTCTTCCTAAGCGAAGAGAGTGAATATTGTAATGCTTTAGACCTAATGCATCTACTCGATTATAAGGATGTCCATTCTGCGTGGAAGAGAACCTATAACAAGTTGAAAGATGAACTAGGAAAAATAGAATGTCAGTATGTATATACTGACGGCACTACTGAAGACTTTATCAATCTAAATCAGGTTATCGAGGTAATTGCAGACACTAGTAGATGGGGTAAAGGTGAGAAGATGAGGTTTGGTGAGTGGCTCTCTGACGCTGCTCCTTGGACTTTTGAAGATGACGATGAGGATACTTTGATCTGGACTGCTTAAAAACTAAAAGACTCAGCTAATTTTTTAACTAGCTGAGTCTTTTTTATTGATTATGCGATCGCTTATGCAGCTTTCTTTTTAATTGACTTAGTAAGGGGAACCACATTTGAACCTGATAGCATCTTAAAGGTTGGATACTGACCTTCGTACAGAGCTTTAGTATGGCTATCGATTAGGATATCTAACTTAGACAGCACACTGGCTGTAATAAACCAGCGATCGCTAGCTGGTCTAACTAAGTAAGCTTTCTTCAACCATTTCTCTGCTAAGTCTTGGACAGAGATGAATCTTACTTTAGCTCTGTAAGTAATTCCTTCTACTGTGAACTGTTGGTATCTGTCTTGGGCTCCACTTCTCTCTAAACATCTTCTGCCTGAATCATCGAGAGAAGTACCAACGAAGATGATTTCTAATACGCGAGAGGGATAGTGGGTAGCAGCAATCTCAGCGTAAGCCTTTGAGTTAAGAGTGGAGCTGATCTCAGACTCAGTGATGGGGCCTTTCTTTAGTTCGTATATGCGGAAGAGCTTGGGTAGCTTCTCAGTAATATCGTATCTACGGATCTTCGATTGACCATCTTTTCTAGTTCCAGCGAATGGATCAAGCTCAGCACGTTCAAATACTAGTTTGTTCTCAAAGAATCCAGAGAGGAAGTTGAGTTGATTTTGGATGGCTTCTTCGGTTATATAGGTAGGAGCCTGTTCATTCGTCTGCTCGATTTGTTTTGACAGTTCCTTGTGTAGAACATCTATTGCCCAGATCTGAAAAGGAATAGCAGCTGGCTTGTTAGATTTCATTAATACAACTATAAGTTGCTTGCTATCTAAGAAGGCTGCATTTCTCATTTTGTCGTCTTTAGCAAGTACTCGAATAGATCGAATAGTTCCCAGAAGCTTTTCATTGTTCTGTTTAAGTTCAGTCCAAGCTCTACTGAGACTACCTTCGGGATAACCTAAAGCTCTAATAACATCGTTAGCACTCACTAACATCTCACCATCTTGCTCGATGAATCTGATGGTGTGATTTTGGAATAGTTTTTGAATAATAGTCATTGTCTTGTTTATTGTTTTAAATAATAGTTGAAAGGGGCTTTGTTGCCTTCTTAATTATTATTAAAGCAGGAAAGTAATGTGTATAGTGTGCAGCTATTAAGCACTAAAAAGAACCCTTTAACTCAGTAGTAAAGAGTTCTATGATTGAATTTAAGTTAACTGAATCAGTAGATTGAATATTTTAGAAAAGTGTTGCTGTCACTACTTCTAGTGCCCAATCATAGGCTTCCTTAAGCTTCACGAACGCCTCAGCATTACCTGTTGGCATATCAGGATGATGAATCTTGGAGAGCCTCTTGTAAGCCTTCTTAATATCATCTACAGATGCGCCTAGTTCTAGTTCTAATACTGCTAGATGATCAGGTAGTAACTTGGTAGGGGCGAAAAAGTTAAAGAATGAGTTATAGGTTCTCTGGCTATATTCCTGTTGCTGCTGCTCTTCTCTCTTTCTCTTTTCTACTAACTCTTCTTCAATCTCAAGACGTTCACGAATGAGCTCATCTAGATATTTTCTAAGGATGGGGTGATAGTCGCACTTGAAGATCTCTCTATAGTCCTTAGCTAAGTAGATAGAGTGTGAATCGTAATAGAGAATGTTTGAATAAGCAGAGATGTAGCGAACGTTTCTAGGGTTACTATCGTAGTCCAGTAGGGTACTAACTAAGATATCTAGTAGATCCTGACGGGTGTGGTCAAATACGTCTACCTTGCTGAGCCATTCTATGGATTCTTCTGGTAGCTCAGGCGATCCATAGCAGCGTTCTAGATGTTCACGTTCTTCTGCGACAGTAGGAGTATAAGGTTCAGCTTCAGCACTGTCATACGCGAACAAAGCTAGAAGCCAAGTATCCTTCTTTCTACGATCGCCAGTAGGCTGGACTCCTTTCTCAGCAGCAAGAACTTTCAAGTCACGTAGCTTGAGCTGGGCGTATTCAGTTTTGTTTTTCATTATCTATATAGGTAAAAATATGGGTTAGTTGTCTGAGGACTAGTGCCTCATTGATTCAATTGAATCAAACTAGACGGGGCAATAAGTGAACAGTTAGATATAAAGTCAAGCATAAGCTTCTAAGTGAAGCTTTACTATATTAAGGCATAGTTCAATAAATAGCAAGCTATATTAGGTAGCTCCGTAAGTGGGCTGATTAAGTAGACTGATGAGCAACTGTACTAAATTAGTTGATTTAGCCTTCTGAAGGGCTCTGATGTCATAGCTGGTGTCAAGATGGTTTCAGAAGGAAATGGTCTATGACATCAGAGTAAATCAGCCTGAAATGATCTAATCAAACAGCGTAAATGGTTGACCTATAAGGGTAAGCGACTCTGAAATGGCTTGGTAAAGGTGCCTGAAATGCTTCCTTTGACATCATTTTGTCATTACATTTGAAGTCAAAGGAAATTGTAGGTAAATCCTGACATTAGCTAGTTGTAGTGCGATCGCATAAAGAATTGATAAGGTAATCTAATCTATTCAACCAACAAAAAAGAGCCCCTTCATTCAGGAGCCCTTTGAGTAATCTTACTTATAGTTTTATTTGTAGATGTCTGAGTAGATGTCTAGTACTTGGTATTTAATAACTTCAGCTTGTTGTTGATTAATATAAGTCGCGCCTTCTGCCACTTCTCTTTGTGCGATCGCTTGCTCTAGTAGGCTTACTATCTTGCTGGCTTGTCTAGGTGTGATGGTTTTCATCGTTAGTTATTCTCCTGCTTGGATTTGTTTGGGTTGAACGGTGGTTGCTTGTACATCGACTACTGTATCAATGCTCTGCTCGTATTCTCTTTGAGAGATGGACTGCTCTAGTTCTTTAAATAGTTGGTTGATGCTGCGATCGCTTTCTCTGTCTTCCTCGGTCTCTGCAAATGGATTGAAGAAGCTGTTTAGGGTATCGATAAACTTCATTTTTATTCCTTTGTTTTGTTTGTGGAAGGCTTATCTCTCACCTTCTATGATCATTAGATCATATTTTTCAAGGGAAAGGTGGGCAGCTATTTAAGCCATCTTATTAAGTGAAGTGGGACTAGACGTGTGATTTATAGGCACTGAAAGTATTGATTCCTCGTTATGACTTTGATAACGATTCTCATTAATACAGTAATTCAAACTACTTGATGCGCTGGATAAAAAGATTGGAGGAGGGGGTAGGGGGGGGGAGTACCTACCTTCTTTCCTTAGTAAAAATATGGATAGCAATTTTCAGCAAATCAGATGCGACTGCTGCTTCACTATTTGAAGAGTCACTTACTAGTCACTTACTAGTCACTTACTAGTCACTTACTAGTCAAAAATAGAAATTTGGATGGTTAGAAGGATAATTTGTGAACTAACCTGGGTGGGGAGGAAAACGTGAAAATCCTTGAAACCCATTCCCTGCAAAGGTTAGAGAGATTATTGATGTACTAGAATAAATTGAATATTTTGGGAAAGACTCTTTATGCCATTGCAGTGCTCTACCAGCTGAGCTATAGCCCCATACTGCGCTTTTTGCACAGGCTTTTGATTATACTACCTGAATTTGCACTTTGCCAAGAAGAGGCAGCTAGTTTTACGGTTGAGCAAATAGCGCCAAGTTGACAAGCGTTTTTGCTTATAACGGTTTAAGCGAGTTTTGTATTCTCTTGCCACACTTCCTTCAGCACGTCGAGAAACGCGAATACTGTGCGGGGTAGCAGGATATCGGATGAAATGATCACGCCAATCGTGCGCTTCAATGGGGCGGGCAGGCTTTTGATTTGTACTCCTTCGGGAATTGGCTCTGCGACCAGTCGAGCCATGACTGTTGCGCCTAATCCCTGTTGCACCATGCCAAGAATGGTTGAGTCTTCTCGCACTTCGTAATCAATCTTGAGCGTTTGACCAAACTGCGAGAAGTGGTCATGCACGGACTGATTATGTCGAGGGCTACGCAGGTTGAGAATCATCGGATAGCTGGCTAACTGTTCCCAAGTGAGGGTTGTTTCGGGTTGGATTGTTCCAGGTGGTAGCAAGGCGACAAATTCATCCTGAAACAGCTCCCAAACTTCAAAGCCAGGAGTGACGGGTAGAGACGTGAAGCCTACATCCACTTGCCCTTCGCGGACTGCTTGCTCCACTTCAATGTAAATGTCGAATTCGGAGATGACCACGTTGATGGTCGGAAATTTGTTGCGAAACTGGCGAATAATTTTGGGTAAAACATGAGTTGTGATGCTGCGGACTGAGGCAACTCGCACTTGTCCAGACTGTAATCCTCTAGCCGAACTTGCTTTTTTGTGAATTGACTCAATCAACTGGAGGATGTGGCGTGCTTCCTGGATCATTTGCTCACCTTCAGGAGTCAGGGTTGCGCCGTGCCGTCCTCTCAGGAACAGGATGATGCCCAAGTCAGTTTCCATGGTGGCGATCGCATGGCTCACAGTAGACTGCGACAGATTCAACTCCAAGGCAGCCGAGCTAAAGTTTCCCTGGTCGGCAACTGCAACAAAAGCCTGTAGCTGAGAAATTTTCAACTTAGAGTCACCCGCAACGAAGGGAGAGAATCCTATTATTTGAAGGATTCCAGTAAAATTCTATCGAAGCCATCGATAGAACCCATCTATACTCTACTTTGATTTTTGTATTAGCAAATCTTATGGTCAAATTGTGGGACGAAACAATTTTTGTGAAATGGATTTACTGTTTGCGTTAGCACTGTCATTTGGGTTTCTGCTTTTTAGTGCTGTAAAGGGCTATTTTGTTGCCTATCCGCTATTATCGTCCCTGGCAATATTTACGCTTGCGCTGTTGCGTCGAGGTTTTACGTTTGATACTTTGCTGAAAATGGGTTTTGCAGGCAGTAAAAAATCGTTTTCAGTAATTAGTATTCTGCTGTTGATTGGTGCCGTAACAGCCGTTTGGATGGCAGCGGGAACGGTTCCAGCGATTGTTTACTATGGGATTCAGTTAATTAGCCCCCAGTATTTTATTCTGGTTAGTTTTATTCTCAGCAGTATTGTTTCTTTGCTGCTAGGCACGTCATTTGGCACAGTCAGCACGATCGGAATTGCGCTGATGATCATGGCGAACAGCAGTGGGGTCAATCCTCACATGATTGCTGGGTCGATTATTGCTGGAGCCTACTTTGGAGATAGATGTTCTCCGATGTCCTCCAGTGCAAATCTCATCGCAGTGATTACCAAAACTCGGCTTTATACCAATATTCAAAGTATGTGGAAAACAGCGATGCTGCCGCTGGTTATTTCTGCGGGCTTATATGGAGTTTTATCGTTATTTAATCCAGTTCAGCTAGCAGACCAAACTTTTACAGCAGAAATCAGCCGATTATTTAATGTTGATTTAATCACGCTGCTTCCTGCCGCGGTGATTTTAATTTTCTCGATTTTACAAATTGAGGTGAGGCTGTCGATGCTGATGAGCATTTTGGTGGCGATCGCCCTTTCCTTCTTCTGGCAACACTATTCCTTTTTACAAATTCTAAAATTTACGGTTTTAGGATTTCATCTCACAGAAGACACGCCGCTAAACTCTATTTTGCTAGGTGGTGGCGTGATTTCAATGGTCAAAGTTTCTATTGTCGTGATTATTTCTACTGCTTTTGTTGGCATTTTTGCCGGAACTCGGACCTTAGACGCAATCCAAGTGTTTCTAGAACGGTTCAAATCCCGCAGTAATTGCTTCTTGAGTACGCTTTTGGTGGGGGTGGGTTCAGCGGCCTTTGGCTGCACTCAAACGATCGCCATTTTACTGACTCAAGAGCTTGTCGAGCAAAAGTATAAAGAAACTACAAAAGGCAACTATAAATTGGCGTTAGACCTGGAAAACACGGTGGTCGTAATTTCGCCTCTGATTCCCTGGAACATTGCTGGGCTGGTTCCTGCGACAATTCTGATGACTGATCTGGGGTTTATCCCGTATGCTTTTTATCTGTACCTGATTCCGCTGTTAAATCTGATTCAAATCAGGCTGAGCCAACCCCCTAAGCTAAAACTATGCAACTGACTCCCCAGGAAAAGGATAAATTGTTGATTTTTACAGCCTCTCTTTTAGCAGAACGGCGCAAGGAAAAAGGACTCAAGCTAAATTATCCCGAAGCGATCGCCTACATTTCAGCCGCAATTTTGGAGGGAGCCAGAGAGGGGCGCACTGTTGCAGAACTGATGACCTATGGCACGACGCTGTTAACCCGTGAAGACGTAATGGACGGCATCGCTGAGATGGTTCATGAGGTGCAGGTGGAAGCAACTTTCCCAGATGGCACCAAGCTCGTCACCGTGCATGACCCAATTCGATAGCAAAAGTGAGCTAAATCGATAGACAGAAGACGAGCGATCGCCGAAGATTAGCAGCAATCAACAATCTTAGTGGGGTGGGAGGAGTATGACTCCGGGAGAGTTATTGGTAGAGCCGGGTGAAATTGAACTCAATGCAGGTCGTGAAACGGTAACGCTGCAAGTGGCAAGTACGGGCGATCGCCCGATTCAAGTAGGTTCTCACTATCACTTTTTTGAAGTCAACGAGGCGTTGAGCTTTGAGCGAGAGCAGGCACGAGGAATGCGGCTGAATATCCCGGCGGGCACTGCTGTTCGCTTTGAGCCGGGGGATGAGCGAGAAGTGACGCTGGTTGCGCTAGCCGGTAGCCGTCAAGTGTATGGACTCAATGCCAAAATTAATGGCGCTTTGGATACAGAGACTGCCGAGCCAAAAGAGAGCAAAGGCAAGAAAAAAGGCGACGGCAAAAAGAAGAAAAAGTGAGCGTAGCCATGTACCGACTTTACGATTATTTGTTTTCGGGCAATGGTTACAAGGTGCGTTTGCTTTTAACTCAGTTGGGAATTTCCTTTGAATACATCGAGTTAGACATTCTCAAAGGAGAAACCCGAACGCCGGAGTTTTTGCAGAAAAACCCGAACGGACGCATCCCCGTTCTAGAACTTGAACCAGGCGTGTTTCTCTCAGAATCGAATGCAATCTTGCTTTACCTCAGCGAAGGCACCCCTTTTTTGCCAGCAGATCGGCTGGAACGGGCACGAGTCACAGAATGGCTATTTTTTGAGCAATACAGCCACGAACCCTACATTGCCACTTCGCGCTTTTGGCTGCATAGCGGCAAAGCTGAGGAATATCGGGAAGCTCTGGCTCAAAAGCAGGCACCAGGTTACGCAGCTCTGGGTGTGATGGAAAAACGGTTGAAAGACCATCCTTTTTTGGTGGGCGATCGCTACACCATTGCAGATATTGCTCTGTTTGCCTACACCCACGTTGCAGAAGAAGGCGGCTTTAGCTTAGAAAAATTTCCAGGCATCCAGTCCTGGATTGAGCGAGTTCAAGCTCAACCTCAGCACATCCCAATTACAAGTTCTGGCAAGCATTAATTCTATGGATACTATTTAGCCCTGCTGTCCTGCTAGATCATCAAATCTTCCGTAAAGACTAATACCTGTGACCGTCTGGCTGTAAACTTTTTTTACGACTGCGAGTTTGGGTAGCTGTCTTTTCGTTTGATATCTATGAAATTGCATTTTACATTTAGGGGCTGGGCAAAGCGGAGACTTGGACAAAGGCAAATTACTACGACGGTGAGGCGATCGCTCAAATACGTGGCTCTTGCTGCTTTAGGGGCGATCGCCACCGTACTCTTCTCTGGCGCACTGTTTGCGAACGTGCTGTCTTCCGAAGTGTCCTCTACTAGAGTCCTGCCCCCTGCGATCGCTCCGCAAACTTTTCAAGAAATTCGCGGCGTGTGGATCACCAGCAACGACAACGATGTCATGATCGACAGCGCCAAGCTAGAAGATGCAGTAACCCAACTGGCGCGGCTCAACTTCAACACGGTCTACCCCGTCGTGTGGAACTCTGGCTATGTGCTGTACCCCAGCGCAGTCGCACAGCGCCATGAAATTCAACCCTTTGTGCGTAGAGGATTAGAAGGTCAAGACCCACTCGCCGACTTGATTACCAAAGCCCATCAGCGAGATTTGCTGGTGATTCCCTGGTTTGAGTTTGGGTTTATGACTCCGCTTTACTCAGAATTAGCAACCAACCATCCGGCTTGGCTGACGCAAAAGCGAGATGGGAGCCAAACTTCTATCAGCGCAGCGGGTGAGGTGATGTGGCTGAATCCCTTTCATCCTCAAGTGCAGCAGTTTATTACTGAGTTGGTCCTGGAAACGGTCACACAATATGACGTAGAGGGCATTCAGTTTGACGATCACACCAGTCTGCCCGTGGAGTTCGGCTACGATCGCTACACAATGAACTTGTACCGGCAGGAGACTAACCGGGATGTCCCTGCTAATCCTCGTGATCCAGAATGGGTACGCTGGCGGGCTGACAAAATCACCGCATTCATGACACGACTCAATCAGGCAGTAAAGCAGCGCAAACCCAATGCAATTTTTTCAGTTTCGCCAAACCCCTACGATGTTGCTTACGGTAGCTATCTGCAAGATTGGTTAACCTGGGTGCGACAAGACATTGTAGATGAACTGATTGTGCAGATTTATCGCCCTGACCTGCAAAGTTTTACCCAACAGATTTCTCGCCCCGAAATCCGTGAAGCTCAGCAAAGAATTCCAACTGCCGCAGGCGTTTTAACGGGTTTGAGAAATGCGCCAGTCCCCATGCAACTGATTCAGTCTAAGGTGAGGGCTGCTCGAAGTCGCGGACTGGGGGTTGCTTTCTTCTTCTATGAAAGCCTTTGGGATTCTGCCGCAGAGCCACCCGCAGAGCGACAGTCTGCATTTCAAGCGCTATTTTATAATCCAGCCGAGCGTGCAGCGGCTCGGTAGGAAATTGGCGACTCTCAAACATAAAAAGGCACCCCGCTAAGCGGGGTGCCTTTTTATATCTAGAATTCTTGGAATTGCTACAGCACTAGCGCGATCGCACATTCTGAACAATGCCACGAGCGATCGCCCCTGCCATTGTGGTGCGGAAGCCTGCATTGTTTAATTTAGCTGCATCCTCTCGCCCAGTGACAAATCCAACTTCAACCAGGGCGGCTGGCATAGACGTGTTTCGCAGCACATAGAAATTTGCTTGCTTAACTCCACGATTATTCATATCCACATTTTGCATAATGCTGTTTTGAATTGACTGAGCCAATTCCCGACCGCTGTTGTAATAGAACGTTTCTACCCCGTTTACATCAGGGCGGCTCATATTTAGCGAATTGGCATGAATACTCACAAAATAGTTTGCATTAGCTCTTTGCGCGAGTTGCACGCGTGTCGAAAGTTCCAAACCTCGGTCATCGGAGCGAGTCAAAATCGCTTGAATGCCTTCTTGCTCCAGCAGACTTGCCACCTGTTGGGAAATTGAGAGGACAATATCTTCTTCTCTAAGCCCACCAATACCAATCGCGCCTGGATCTGCCCCACCGTGACCGGGATCGATCATCACGACAATCCGGTCTTTGGGCACCTCAGCGGATGGGTTGCTGGGAGATGGAACCTGTGATGGACGCACACTCGTTTCTGCAATCGGGACAATCGAAGCCTGGAGGTTCTGGCGGTTAAAAGACTGCTGTAAGGTTGCAGCGGTAGCTTGATCTCGAAATAGCCCAGCCTGCATTACCGTTTGTCCATTCAATGTGGTGCGGAAGGCATCGGGGGCAATCGCCCTCACTCGTTGCTGCACTACAGTTGTGCTCGCAGGCACAATGACTCGATACACCATTGCCCTGGGTGGAGAGGGTTGTGAAGGGGGCACAGCTGTTCCAGGCGTAACGATTATAGAAGCTCGTAAGTTCTGCTGATCAAAGGAACGCTTTAAAGCTTCTGCGGTGCCTTGATCTTGAAATAGCCCAGCCTGCATTACCGTTTGACCATTAAATGTGGTACGGAAGGCATCGGGGGCGATCGCTCTCACTCGTTGCTGCATCGCAGCTGTGCTGGCAGGCACAATTACCCGATACAGTGATCCAGCAGCAGATTGAGAAGGTTGGGGCTGAGATGGGAAAACAGGTTGAGCGGGCTGGGAGGGTTGGGAAGGAGCAACTGTTCCCCCAACTGAAACAATAGAAGCCTGCAAATTTTGCCGTTCAAGTGAGCGCTTCAGTTCCTCAGCCGGACTTTGATCTTGAAATAGCCCGACCTGCATCACCATTTGTCCATTCACCGTTGTACGAAATGAGTCAGGTATAGCCGTTCTTACCCGTTGCTGCACTTCAGCCGTACTTGCAGGCACAATCACCCGATACTGTCCCATTTGAGCCGCCGTTTGAGTCGGGGCAGGGGAGGAAACGGGTGATGCAGGGGAAGGCACACGCGGCAAGGACTGTGACGCAGGTGATACGCCAACGGTGGGTAGCTGAACTGCTGGTGCTTGGGTTGATGGAGGCGAGATAACTGGAGCCGACGGAACGGTAGGTAAGGGCGGCAGTTGAGCTTGAGGCGTTGCTACATTTGAGGTTGGGGACGCAGTTACAGCAGACGCAGTTACAACAGATTTACTGTTGCTAAAGTCAACCGTTGGACTATCAGGGGCGATCGCCATAGGAATAGGGGCGATCGCCGCATTCGTCTGCTGAGGAGCAATTGCGTTAGCCCGAGGAGATGATGTTTCGGGTTGACTTGAGCTTGCTGAAGCAGGCTCATGAGCAGCCAAAGATCCTACAGCAGCCGTAGCCGCCATCACACGATAGAGAGCAGAATTCATATCGAGCTTCCCGTTCTGAAGCGAGGTTGGGCAAGGAATCGAGGAAGTGATGTGCGTCAATCCTCCAGTTCCGCTTCTATCGTCGTGCAGAAAACTACGCTAGTGGGAAGTAAAAGTTATAGATGATCAAGTGAACTACGCTTTCAGTTTTATCCGGAGGAATAAAATTGCAGTCAGCGGCTAACTTGTAGCCTTATCTGAGTTATCTTGTGCGCGTCCTTTCTTCTCACTCAACGCCAGCACAGTAGTACAGTTAGAAACCTGACACGTAGAGCGGCACTTAGCAACCGCGATTTCGTCTTACTCGGATAAAATTTTTAGGAGTCAGCCATCGCCAACATCTATCCTAATTAATCCAATCCCAATTCCTAATTTCCATTACTACACCTCCTTCTCATGAGTCTCCGCATTTACGGCAACCGACCGCTCAAAACTTTGCCCGGACTAGCAACGCGACCCACACCAGCACGAGTGCGAGAAGCTTTGTTTAACATTTGGCAGGGTAAGATTGAGGGTTGCCGTTGGCTGGATCTATGTGCCGGAAGTGGCGCAATGGGAGCCGAAGCTTTGAGCCGAGGGGCAAGTGCGATCGTTGGCATTGAGCAGTCGGGAGCAGCCTGTACGGTGATTCAGCAAAACTGGCAGCGAGTTGCCCACGGCAACCAGACATTTCAGGTGATTCGGGCAGATGTAGTGAAGCGATTGCCTGCCCTAGCAGGACAACAGTTCGACCGAATTTATTTTGACCCACCCTATGCTGGTCAGCTTTATCAGCCTGTGTTAGAGGCGATCGCCCACCACCACCTCTTGGCAACTAACGGCGAACTTGCTGCGGAACATAGCCCTGATTATGCTTTGCCAGAGGCGATCGCCTCCCTTCAGATTTGTCGCCAAAAAACTTATGGCAATACAGCCCTGACGTTTTATCGGAATGTAGGATGATTGCCCAACAAAGTCCTTAAGACCCTAGCAAACACAGAAAGGGCGCAATATTCGGTAGATACTCGAAACGAACCGAGAACTATTGCCCGAATGCTACGCCTTTCCAAGAGACATAAACCTTCTGCATAAACCAGTTTGAAACGTGAATGGTAGCGAGGCTTAGCCTCGCTACCATTCACGCAGAAGGTCTATTTGTGACTTCTCAAACATCTTCTCAAGGATGTCAGCCAGTCTGATTATCACCCAGGAATAACTAAAACCAGATGTTTTCAGCCGTCAATGCTATAGGTTGAGCTGGTTTCCCCGCTTGTATTGCAGGTAAGCAGCAACTAACAGCCCAGCCAAAGTCACTGGGATTAGACCCAAGACAATGCCTGAAAGCAACGGTTCTACCATGACAAATCTCCCTCTAATGAATGCAAAGTTAGGTCAATTAATCTTTTTTACCTGACTCTCATAATACCGCTTGTCGCCATTTGCCGTTAGTAGCCCGAGAGAATTTGGCTAAAGCAGACTAGTTCACTTGCACAAGCTACGAAAAAAAAATTAAGCTGTGTAAGGAGATGAGAAATTCCTTGTACATTTGTCTCTAGTATTTTCGGTCAGAATTCTCTTGAGTCTTTGGTGAATAATCAGCTAGCTAACACAAACAATTTGATTCAGGGGATTGCTCTGGCAATTCTGGGGATTTTACTGGCAGTTCTGGTTGTGCTTTTAGGCATCTCCCAGTTCAGCTATTCTGACCCTTACGTACGTGATGTATTGGAGTTGACAGGTGATACTGGGCAAGGGCAAGCCATCTTTCAAATGAATTGCGCTAGCTGTCATGGCGCGGGTGGTGATGGACGGGTTGGGCCCAGCTTGCACCGCATCTCAGACCGAAAATCTCGCGTTGGCTTAATCCATCAAGTCACCAGCGGGCAAACTCCGCCGATGCCCCAGTTTCAACCCAGTCCTCAAGAAATGGCAGACCTGTTGCAGTATTTGGAGGGCCTTTGATAAAGCAAGCGTTGGTCACGGGCAATTCTTCGGCACGAGCTAATAAAGATTTAGTTAACCAGGTTGAAATTTAACTTAGGTTCGATTCTGGCAGGTTACGCTAACGCTAACTCAGACTACGAAATCAGACTACGAAAGCATCCTTCTGCGTGGGCTGGTCGGGCAATACATTGGCACATCCGTTTACAAGTAAGGGCGTAATTTGCAGAGAGTTTGAGCAAACTCTCTGTTGGCATAATTGAGGTGAAATTTAGATGAGACTGCTGTTACTCTCAACCCCAGTTGGGCCGTTGGGCTCAGGTTTGGGGGGCGGAGTGGAATTGACACTACACAACATTGCTCAGGAGTTGCATCAACGGGGACATAGCTTGCAGATAGTAGCGCCCCAGGGTTCTCAAGAAACTTTGCCACTGGTCGGGATTTCTGGAAATCTACAAGTCACGGCTCAAACTCTAGAACGCGATGCTCACATTAGCCTGCCTACCAATTCAGTGTTGGCAAACATTTGGGAATATGCCCGTCAGGTAGAAGCTGACTATGATTTGCTGGTCAACTTTGCCTACGACTGGTTGCCCTTCTACCTCACACCCTTCTTGCACCGCCCGATCGCTCACTTAGTTAGCATGGGTTCCCTTTCCCTGGCGATGGATCAGGTAATTGAACACGTTGCCATTCAGTTTCCTGGCACCATCGGTGTTCACAGTCAGGCACAGGCTGACACATTTGCCTTTGCCAAGCAGTGTCGCTGTTTAGGAAACGGCTTGGATTTATCTCGCTACCAGTTTCAAACTGTTCCCAATGATTTTTTGGCATGGGTCGGGCGAATTGCCCCAGAAAAAGGTATTGAAGATGCGATCGCCGCCTCCCAGCAAACAGGAATTCCTCTTAAAGTACTAGGCGCAATGCCCGATCCTGCTTATTGGCAACAAGTTTGTCAAGCTTACCCAAACGCTCCAGTCAGCTACGAAGGTTTTTTGTCAACTCAACGGCTTCAGCAAATATTAGGACAATGTCGCGGATTACTAATGACCCCCCGCTGGGTTGAGGCGTTTGGCAACGTGGCAATTGAAGCATTAGCCTGTGGTGTTCCGGTAATTGCCTACCGTCGTGGTGGCCCAGCCGAAATTGTTCAACATGGTAAAACGGGTTGGTTGGTAGAACCCGACTCAGTTGAAGGGTTGGTACAGGCGATCGCCCGCCTCGACCAGATTGATCGCCACACCTGCCGCCAACAAGCTGAAGCGCAATACTCAATGTCTGCGATGGGCAATCGCGTTGAAGCCTGGTTTAACGATATTCTAAGAAGCGCAAATTAGTCATTGGTCACTGGTCATTGGCTGCAAGTCAACGATCAGCGACCAATAACAAATGATTCCCCTCTCCCATGCATCTCTGTAAACCTCCCGCTCCCCTCCAATCCGGCGATTGCCTCCGTGTCATTGCGCCTAGCGGCACACTGCGAGAGAGAGAGGCGTTTCAGCAGGGAGTGGAATTATGGCGATCGCAAGGCTATCGGGTTGAACTCACTTCAGGTTATGACGGTCGCTGGGGCTATTTAGCAGGAACCGATTCGGAGCGGCGATCGCAGCTAGAGACGGCTCTCAAAGATCCTGACTGTCGGGGAATTCTCTGTGCCAGAGGGGGGTATGGTGGAGCAAGGCTATTAGAAAACTGGGTCTGGACAGAGATCGAACCCAAGTGGCTAGTTGGCTTCTCGGATATCACCAGCCTACTCTGGAGCCTGAGCTTACGTGGCATTTCAGGCGTACATGGGCCACTCTTGACTACGCTAGCAGCAGAACCTAACTGGTCAGCCCAACGTTTGTTTGATTGGGTTACAGGCAAAGCTTTAGACCCCCTCCAAGGTAATGGGTGGGGCGGTGGACAAGCGATCGCTCCCCTCCTACCTGCAAACCTCACTGTCGCCACTCATCTTCTCAACACTCCCGCTCAGCCTGACCTGAAGGACATCATTCTGGCATTAGAAGACGTATCCGAAGCACCCTACCGGATCGATCGAATGCTTACCCAGTGGCGCATGAGTGGCGCACTCTCCCAAATTCGAGGAATTGCTCTGGGACGATTTAGCCAGTGTCACCCTCCTGCCCAAGTACCCAGCTTTACAGTTGAGGAGGTACTGCGCGATCGCCTCTCTGATCTCAACATCCCCATCGTCTCAGATTTACCCTTCGGGCACGACGGCGTGAATGCGGCCCTTCCAGTCGGTCTTCCAGTTCAGCTAGATGGCGATCGCGGCACCCTGAGCTTTGTTTAAAGGAGGGGATTAGGGGCTAGGGGCTAGGGTTAGAGCTTCAGGTTCATTCCTCATCCTTCACCCCTAATACCAATTTCAAAAATTAGGGCTACAGATGAAAGGGCACCCCGCTCCGTGGGGTGCCCTTTCATCTGTAGCCTCTTTTTGGAGAAGCGTTATAACCTCTAATCTTCCTTTCCTTCTGCAATGCGCTTGAGTGAAATTGTTGCCGAAGCGGAAACATTCGGATGGGGGTCTTTTTCCAGGTAGTGCAGTGCAGAAATGCTCTTGGGAGTAGGCATATTTCCTAACGCTTCAGCAAGACGCTGGCGTACCAACCAGTCCTCAGACTGGGCAAAGCGCAGAATTTGATCAACAGAGCTAACGTCTTTGATTTCGCCCAAGGCAGCGATCGCCGCTTGATGCAACACGACCTCATCACTGTCGAGTGCCTCAACTAAGACATCGTGTGCCCGCTGGTCTTTCAGGTTGCCCAGCGAAACGGCTGCACTAAAACGCACTAGCCAGTCGGTATCCTCATAAAATGCTCGTACCAACGGCTCGAAGGCTCTGGGATCTTCTAAATAGCCTAGTGCACCTGCGGCATCTGCTCGAATGCCATAGTCGGGATCGGCTTCTAATAGCTTGATCAGAATGGGATAGCAGTCTTCAGTTGGCTTTAGACCCAAAGCAAATACCGCCATTGAGCGAATTTGCAGATTTTCGTCATTTAGCACTTTTTTAATCAGCGGTACGGCATCTGTCGCTGGAATATCTCGCAAAGAAGCCAGCGCCAACATACGATCGCGCGAACTTTGGCTATCTAGCTGATTCGCAATCTGCTCCAAACTCAACTGACTCATAACTGCCCCAGATTTACATAAATTTACATTTGATTTCATCCATTATAAACATTTGTTCCATATACGGGAGCCTTTCAAAAATTTCGCGCTGTAGACGAACAGTTCTTTTGAGTTTGGCAATCTCAGCAGTTTTGTCAATTTCTCAAAACTTTGGTGAGGCAATCAGTTCAAAAAGAGTAGAGTTTACACTAATCTTAGGAATACCTAATTTGAGAATTTCAGCAGTGTAAGCCGATGAAGATCCTTCACGGAACCTGGATTCCTCAGACAGAAAATGGATTCATTCAAACAGGTGCATTCTATCTTTGGGTAGAGACAACTGAGGGCAAAAAACAACGCTCAAAAAGTAAATCCATCCATCCACGCCAGCTTCCTAAGCCAGGGCTAGAGACGTTTCTAATGGATGAGTTGGGCATCAAAATTGCGCTTCAAAAGTCAGAAGAAGCCATCTCACCAAAATATTTTCTCCTACCTAGCGCGGCCGACCAACCTTTACCCTCTCTGGAACTTTCGCGCTATTTAGAAACAGAAACGCCAGAAAAATTTGACTTTCAGTATTGGCAAATTGACTGCTATAGGGCGATCGCTTCCGTCAAAGCCGATGTTCATCGCTACTCACTGGTTAGCAATGTCATCAACCTGCTCAACAATCTGCACTTCATCGCGCTGCACAACCTAGCAGAAGTTCAACTAGGAGCAGACTTGCTGTTCTGGTATCACTACACCCAATTTCTCAAACAAATTATTCTCACCGATCAGTACATTCCTGCACTCAAATACCGCTCTTCGCCTGCAGCTGAGGCAAAGCCCAGTTCAACCAAACGATCTACGAGAACCAAACAGGCTGCTCAAACCAAACAGACTGGGGCAACGAAATCTGTCAAAGCCACTCGATCTGCCAAATCCAAGCAAACTTCTGGTTCAAATGGCGCTAAACAATCTACTGAATCAGAATCTGCCTCAGAATCTTTTGAAATTTATCCAGCTTGGGAAATTGTTTCTGAACAGTACGAGACGGAGATTCAGCAATACGTTGAATATATGCCCTTAGTCTGTGTTGCAGGCTTTGAGGCAGTTCCTGATCAGCCCGGTTTTTACGCCAAAGAAATGCTGTTGCGGCACTTCTCCGAGTGCTTACTCACAGACATTGTCACGCATACCCCTTCAACCAGCGCCTTTGACCAGAAGATCTTTGACTCCTTAATATATAGCTGCCTGTATCTGCATAAAAGCGGAATGCCCTGGACTTCAACCGTCGCTCTAGAGCAATATCAGCAGTGGCAGGTGTGGAGCGATCGCCTCCGCCGCACTCAGACAGAAACGCCCTTTCACCTTTATTTCCAGCTGCATTCACCCGCAAAGCCCGAAGATAAATGGCAGCTTCAGTTTCAGGTTGCACCAAAACAAGATCCTTCCCTGAAAATTCCTCTGCTGGACTATTGGCGGTTGCGCTCAAGCCAGCAAAAAGAACTGCAAAAGCAGTTTGGCAAAGACTTTGAGCAAAACCTGCTGCTCAACCTGGGCTATGCGGCACGAGTTTATCCGAAACTATGGCAGGGATTGGAAACCAACGAACCCGATAGTGCATTTTTGTCACTAGATGAAGTAGTTGATTTTTTGCGCGAATCCGCCTGGGTGCTGGAAGCGGCAGGTTATAAAGTAATCGTCCCAGCATGGTGGACTTCTAAAGGACAGCAGCGGGCAAAGGTGCGGCTAAGAGCAGCGGGTAAAAAGCCTGCGGGTGATAAAAAATCTCAGAGTTACTTTTCATTTGAAACGCTGGTGGACTACGAATATGAACTGGCAATCGGCGACCAACCCATTAGCGAAGAAGAATGGCAACAGCTCGTTGAGGCAAAATCTCCACTCGTACAGTTTCGGGGACAGTGGGTAGAGCTAAACCAGCAAAAAATGCAGCAAATGCTGGAGTTTTGGAAAACTCAACAGCAGCAAAACCCGGAAATGAGTTTGCTCGACTTAATGAAACTGACGGCTGACTCGGAGGATGACGTAGAGCTTGACCTGGATCGAGATCAGCTTTTGTCAGAAATGTTAGAAAAGCTGAATGATAAGAGCCGCCTGGAAGCAATGCCCGATCCGGCAGGTCTAAGAGGCAGTTTGCGGGAATACCAAAAACGTGGGGTTTCCTGGCTATATTATCTGGAAAATTTGGGGCTAAATGGCTGCCTAGCAGATGATATGGGTCTGGGCAAAACGGTGCAGGTCATTGCTCGATTAGTTCAGGAACGTGAGTTTGCTGAGCAGGAAGGTGTCGCAGTTCCCCCAACGCTGCTGGTTGCGCCCACTTCAGTTCTGGGCAATTGGCACAAGGAAATTGAAAAGTTTGCGCCTCGCCTGCGGGCAATGGTGCACCACGGCAACCAGCGACTCCAGGCAGAAGATGAGTTTAAAGCAATTTGTCTAGAACATGATGTGGTTATTACCTCCTTTACCCTGGTGCGGAAAGATGCCAAATTGTTGAACGGTGTAGACTGGCACCGACTGGTGTTGGACGAAGCGCAAAATATTAAAAATCCTCAGGCTGCACAGACCAAAGCAATCCTAAAACTCTCAGCTCATCACCGTCTAGCACTAACAGGAACACCTGTTGAAAACCGTTTGCTCGATCTTTGGTCAATCTTTAACTTCTTGAATCCGGGCTATCTGGGTAAAGAAGCTCAGTTCCGCAAAGGGTTTGAAATTCCAATTCAAAAGAACAATGACGTGACTCGATCTTCTACCCTAAAGAAATTGGTGGAACCGTTCATCTTGCGGCGTGTGAAGACGGATCAGTCGATCATCAAAGACTTGCCCGACAAGGTAGAGCAAAAGCTGTTTTGTAACCTGACTAAAGAACAAGCTTCTCTCTATGAGGCAACGGTCAAAGATGTGGAGAAACAGCTTCAGGAGTCCGAAGGAATTCAGCGAAAGGGGCTAATTCTTTCAACTTTGATGAAACTAAAGCAGATTTGTAATCATCCCATGCAGTTTCTTCAGGATGGCAGTGAGTTTACGCCAGAGCGATCGCACAAACTCACTCGCTTGAGCGAAATGATAACCGAAGTCATGGAGGAAGGAGAGAGCCTACTGGTATTTACCCAATTCACCGAAATCGGCGAATCTCTAGAAAAATACTTGAAACAAACACTGCACTACAACACCTATTACATTCACGGTGGCACCAGTCGCAATAAGCGAGAAAAAATGATCGCTGAATTCCAAGATCCTGAAACAGAGCCGTCTGTGTTTATCCTTTCCCTCAAAGCGGGAGGAGTTGGCATCACACTCACCAAAGCCAATCATGTCTTCCACTTTGATCGCTGGTGGAATCCGGCAGTCGAAGACCAGGCAACCGATCGCGCCTTTCGAATCGGGCAAAAAAAGAATGTATTTGTTCACAAGTTTGTGGCGATCGGTACCCTAGAAGAGCGCATTGACCAGATGATTGAAGACAAGAAGAAACTGGCAGGGGCGATCGTCGGTGCTGATGAATCGTGGCTGACGGAGCTAGACAATGATGCGTTTAGAGATCTGATTTCACTCAATCAAAGTGCCATTTTGGAATAGCCATTCAGGAGAAAAATTATGGCTCAATTTAGTCGTACCTGGTGGGGGAAAAAGTTTATCGAGGCATTGGAAGCATTCACCGATTCGGGTCGGCTGAGTCGCGGACGTTCCTATGCTAGTGGCGGCAAGGTAAAAAGCTTTGAGATTAAAGATGGAGTGGTGACGGCGAAAGTGAAAGGCTCGGTAAATCCTTACTTTGGTGTTTATGAGGAACCGCTCTACACCACAGAGATTAGAATTACACCGATCGCCCAAGCAAAGTGGGGAAAGGCAATCGCCCACATTGCCTCCAAAGCCAGCTTTGTCTCTAAGCTGCTGCTCAATGAGATGCCGGACAATATTGAAGAGGCTTTTGCCACACCGGGGTTACACCTTTTGCCGCACAGCAAGTCAGACTTTAAGACAAGCTGTTCCTGTCCAGATTACAGTAACCCCTGTAAACACATTGCCGGAGTCTACTACCTGGTTGCCGCAGAACTCGATCGTGATCCGTTTTTGCTGTTTGAATTACGCGGTCTGAATCGAGAAACTCTCAAAACAGAATTAGCGAAGTCTCCGCTGGGTATAGCTCTGTCTGCGGAATTGACTGCTGAAAAAGCTGCACCGCGTCCCTCTTCCAGCTATTACACCCAGCCAGAAACAGTAGCGTTAGAAGGTGAGATCGATCTGAGAGAGTTTTGGATGGGCGAAAAGCGATTACCGCAAAACTTTGAAGCAACCCCTCAAACCAGCGTTCCGGCTGTATTGATCAAAAAACAGGGAGATTTTCCTCCGTTTTGGCAGAAAGATAGTTCTTTCATTGACCTGATGGAAGAGTTTTATCAGCGCGTTAAGACTAAAAATAAAGATGTGTTGTGAACCTAAACCCAATGTCCTCTCCTCGCGTAGAAATTACCTACTGCACTCAATGTCGCTGGCTCCTACGAGCAGCCTGGATGGCACAGGAACTTCTCACCACCTTTACGACAGAGCTAGGAGAAGTGGCTCTAGTTCCAGGTACGGGCGGCATTTTTGAAGTGCGACTGGAGCAAGAGCTAATCTTCTCACGCAAAGAGCAGGGACGTTTCCCTGAATCTAAGGAGTTGAAGCAGCTAGTGCGCGATCGCATTGCCCCCGAAAGAGACTTGGGACATAGCGATCGCCCCAAAAACTAGGCTAAAAACCCATAACTTGAGCTACAGCTTCTAGAGTTGGCTCAATGCCAGGCTTAAACTGATTCTGACTGTGATTGATTGCCGTATCAGGATCTTTCAACCCATTGCCAGTTAGCACACAGACAACGGTTGCCCCAGTCGGAACCTGATCTTTGACCTTTAACAACCCAGCCACAGAAGCAGCACTCGCGGGTTCACAAAAAATTCCTTCCTGGGAAGCTAGCAGTCGATAAGCATCTAAGATTTCTTCATCTGTAACGGGGTTAAACTGCCCTTGGCTAGCCTCTTTAACGGCAACGGCCTTCTGCCAACTTGCCGGATTGCCAATGCGAATCGCGGTAGCCAGGGTTTCAGGATGTTCTACAGGTTCCCCAGTCACCAGAGGCGATGCACCTGCTGCCTGAAAGCCCATCATCTGGGGCAGGCGATCGCACTTTCCGTCCTGATGATACTGGCAGAACCCCATCCAATACGCCGTAATGTTTCCGGCATTGCCCACGGGGATGCACAGCCAATCAGGAGCGTTACCCAGTGCATCAACAATCTCAAAGGCACCCGTTTTCTGCCCTTCCAGGCGGTAGGGATTGACTGAATTCACCAGAGTCACCGGGTGGCTCTCTGCCATTTCTCGAACGATCGCCAACGCTCGGTCAAAATTTCCTTTAATCGCCAGCACCTCTGCCCCGTAGAGTAAAGCTTGAGCGAGCTTGCCCAGGGCTACATAACCATCAGGAATCAGCACAAAGGCTCGCATTCCGCCCCGCCTTGCATAAGCTGCTGCCGCTGCTGAGGTATTACCCGTGCTGGCACAAATTACCGCTTTGGCTCCAGCCTCCTTTGCCTTGGAAATTGCCATCGTCATTCCCCGGTCTTTGAAGCTACCCGTCGGGTTGAGACCGTCATACTTTAAAAAAACCTGTACCTGTCTACCAATTGCAGCGGCGATCGCCGGGGCTGGAATCAGCGGCGTATTGCCTTCGAGAAGTGTCACAACCGGGGTTGCTTCAGTAACAGGCAGATAGGGGCGATAGGCTTCAATCAGCCCAGGCCAACTGTTGAGCTTCGTCGAAGAAGTTACAGATACAGAGTCGGAAGGCAGGCTTAGAGTCACAGGAGTCAAGTTAGCTTTGAGAATTAAAAATTACGGTATGGATCTTAAGTCTACCTTGGTAGGCAAGCTCTCTGATATATAATCTGTGACTTACATCGCAAAACCTCAGAGTGTAATATAAATCACTCAAAAAAGCAGTAATATCCCTTAGTTTCAGGAAGAATTCCTACAATTAGCTGATGTGTATCAGCCAATCATCCAGATTTCATTCTTCATCCCATGAAATAGCCTGTATGTATTGATACGCGCAGCGAAACACATGAGACAAACTATTACACGCAAACCTTCCAGGAAAGATTCTCTATTTGAGCAATTTCTGGCTCATGTACCCCCTCAAACAGCAGAGACTTTCACCGTTGCTCAAGTTGAGGCGCTAAAGCAAGCTTGTAGCCAGCTGAATTGGAAGAAGCATCCTGTAGACATTCGTTTGTCGGTTCCTGTCCCGTTCAATCGCTTTTATCTGGTGCTTTTAGCAGGTCCAGAACGGCGATCGCCGCAACGCTTGCAGACAGAGTTCCGCAAGTACCCTGTTTGGACGACTACTAACATGATGGCGATCGCAGCAGCTATCGGTTTGATCCTGCTGTCAAGTTTGGGTTTGCAAAAAGCTTTGCTGCCTACTCTCACAAAATTGACAGAGCTTGAACCCCACGCAACCGACGTGCCTTGGATTGACAGCAAAGCCGAGTGCCAGAATACGGTTAGAACCTGGGAAGACGGAAGATGTCGAGATTGGGTAAACGACCCTAATTTCTAGAAGAAAAGTAGTCTAGATCAGCCAGTTGTCAAACCGACACACCTAATTTTTGACAAATCGACATGTTTAATACAATCAAATTTAAACTTTGGGTTACAATACCCTAGTGGTGTGAATGAGTAATAATAACTAGTCAGGTTTTGATGTCAAATCGTTTATCTGAGCTAACCAAATCCTCAACTGCCGTCTGTGAACCTAACCCCACGAGCAGTAAAGAGAGCGCTAAATCCGCTTCAAACCAGGGCAGCCTTCGTTTACTAGAACCTAGTAAGTTGCCTTATCGAGACAATCATCGAGCTGAACTGCTGCACCTTCAGGCTGAAACTGAGGCTCTATTGAAGCAGCTTCAAGTGCTTCAACAGCAACGGCTCACTTCAAGTCACTCCCTTTCCCAAGTAGAGAGCGAGAAGATCGAAGCTCTCACTTAGAGAAGTAGGCTTACACAGAATTCAGTCAAGATTCAGTTTTTGAAATGAGGCTATCGAGGTTTCTGAACTGAACCTGACTGATTTTTGTATGCAGATTTTGCTCTAGGTCAAGTTTCATATTCCTAAGTCTCGTCCTGCTAATTGCATAGTTATTGCTTATTGAAAATGCTTAAATCTTTTGATTTCAGTAATTTTGTGACTATTAACTAGAGATTGGATGCGACTATCTTGCTATAGCTTGCTAGAAATAGTTGAGAACCTCTCCAGAGAATCTGCAATCTGGCTCATGTAGATTTTCAGGAAAGCACGTTTAATTTCAAAACAGTTAAGGTGTTTTAACTCATTCATGACAGCAACATCAATCAAGTTTGACGACACGGTACAAGCCGCAAATGGCTTTGATGACTCGGTTACCGCAAAAATTCGACTGAAAGACATTCTAAAAACCTTGCCCCAGGAATGCTTTCAAAAACATCCAGTTAAAGCCTGGAGTGCAGTTCTGATTAATGTTGCGATGGTTGCTTTGGGATATGGAGCGATCGCGATCGCTCCATGGTTTTTACTTCCCATTGCCTGGATTTTTACCGGTACAGCACTGACCGGTTTTTTTGTGCTGGGTCACGATTGCGGTCATCGCTCGTTTGCCAAGCGCCGCTGGGTTAATGATCTAGTTGGGCATGTGCTGATGATGCCGCTGATCTACCCCTTCCATAGCTGGCGAATTCTGCATAATTTCCATCACAAGCATACGAATGAATTAGCTGTAGATAATGCCTGGCAGCCGTTTCAGCCAGAGTTTTATGACACCGTTGCACGTCCAGTGCGGTTGGGCTATGAGCTACTGCGGAAGCGCTTTTGGTGGCTTTCCTCCATCGTGCATTGGGTCGGTTTGCACTTTGATTTGTCACAGTTTGCAGCCAAAGATCGCAGTAAAGTGAAGCTTTCTATTGCAGTGGTAGTTGGGTTTGTGGCGATCGCATTTCCCCTGCTGATTGCCACTACTGGCATTTGGGGATTTGTCAAATTTTGGCTGTTGCCTTGGATGGTTTACCACTTCTGGATGAGCACCTTTACCCTGGTGCATCACACTGATCCAGACATTGCTTTTGTTGAAACATCTGAATGGGATGCAGCTCAGGCTCAGCTAGCAGGAACCGTTCACTGCGACTATCCTCGTTGGATAGAGTTTCTTTGCCATGACATCAGCGTTCACGTTCCTCATCACATTTCCACTGCAATTCCCTCTTACAACTTGCGGATGGCGCACCAGAGCTTAAAGCAAAATTGGGGCGAACACATGCAAGAGCGGCAATTCTCTTGGAGTTTAATGAAGGAGATTACTGATCGCTGCCATTTGTACCATCCTGAAGCGTGTTACCAATCCTTTAAGGAATATCACAGACAGGAAAAGTAGATTGGAATCAGCGAATGTCTTCGCTTGATCCAGGGAAAGGGCTTAGGAATGCTTTGAAGCGCAACCTAAGCCCTTTCCCTTTTTTCCCTTCCCCAAGAAGTACTGGTTCACAACCCAAAATCAGGGCTATCCTTAGTGAGATGAGGCACGAGTAAAACCTGAAAATTGGGGTGAAATGTATGAGGAAGGCGCTAGGAGGAGTTTTAGGTTTGGCGGGAGCCACACTGGTTCTAACGGGTTGCGGTGGCAATCAAGTTGCTGAAAATTCTGCGCCTGTAGCTCAGCCCCAAGCTGAGACAACGGTTGCTGTGGATGGTACCAATAGCGTGGCTACGTCTCAGGCTAACTCAACTTCCCCTGACCAAGGTGCAGCAGCCTCTCCTCAAGCTTTACCTGTGCCCAATCTGATTCCCCCGACAACACCAGGCGATCGCCTACCGACTGTAACGGTGGGACGAAGCGAACCGTTTGGGGCGATCGCCGATGCGCCAATTGTGCGCCGTAGAGTATCAGTCGCGACTGCGCCATCTAATCCTGCACCATCTGTTGCTGTTGCTCCGGCACCTGCTCCAGCACCCGCTCCGGCACCCCAAATTACAACTGTGCCGCTGCAAAATCAGCCGCTTCCGGTTCTACCCGGCAACAATCTTCCCCCTGTGGTTGTGTCGGAAACAGGTACGGCTGCGAATCCTTCTACCGTTCCTGTTTCTCCCCCTGCTCCAACGAGTCTTGCCAATGCGATCGAGGTGAGCGGAGTGATTGAGGCAGGCGGAACAGTAAGCGCAATCGTTCAGGTTCCGGGTGAGCCAACGAGCCGCTATGTGAATGCAGGAGACTATCTTGCGGGTGGCAGTGTGTTGGTCAAGCGAATCGACACAACAGGCGAACCTATTGTTATTTTGGAACAGGGTGGGGTTGAGGTGATTCGGTCAGTTGGCAGTTCTGCAATAGCGGGTGCGCTGTAGCGGTTTCTGTATGGGTTTGGGAAAACGCTGCGGCAAAGGCAAAAATGTGGGCGTGAAGGTTCATAGGTTGGTATGACGAAGCAATTCCCAGAGCGCAAGGCTAAGAGCGATACGCTGCGATCGCCTGAAGCAACTGAAAACACTCAGCTTAGCTATCAAGGGACATATCTCTGTCCAGTCTGTCGGCATGGGCAGATTACTGAGCTAACGCTGATGGATGCTTTTGCCTGTAGTTTCTGTCGCCACATTTTTACTGCCAATCTGGAAAGTCAGACTGTTCAGGTGGTAGATAGCTCTCAACCGATGTCCTGGCGCTGGACGGGGCGGACCTGGCAGGTTGCCCATCGGGATGAGCTAAACCTGACGCTGGTGATCTGGCTGGTCGGAATTGCTGTAGCGTTGATGCCACCGTCGATTGTCTGGCTATCTGCCTACACTTTCCCCCCCTTACCCGGCAGTCGGTGGGCGTGGTTTCCCGCAGTTTGGGTAGGGTGTACACTTTTTATTCACCTGCTGCTGGTGGCTTGGCTGCTGGCGGAGCATTACCAGGTTCCGTTCTATGTATCGAGTAAAATTAGGCTGCGATCGCTATTCGATCGCAGTTAGTCTGCCTCCTTCAAGATATAAATTCTAAGTTAGCAGTGAAAGCTGGCTTTCAGGAGGCTGATAGCCCAGGTGTTTCCAGGCGGCGGTAGTAGCGATGCGTCCTCTGGGAGTGCGCTGAAGGTAACCGATTTGCAGCAGGTAGGGTTCGTAGACTTCCTCAATGGTTTGGGCATCTTCACCAGTGGAAGCGGCAAGGGTGTCTAGCCCAACTGGTCCACCACCAAAGTTTTCGATCATTACGGTTAGCATTCGGCGATCGGTCCAGTCGAGTCCGCAGGGGTCTACGTTAAATAGCTCTAGGGCTTCGGCAGCGATCGCCTCACTAATCGCGGCTCCTGTATTTTTTACCTCAACATAGTCACGCACTCGTTTGAGCAAGCGATTGGCAATACGGGGAGTGCCTCTGGCGCGACGGGCGATCTCCATTGCACCATCAGGGTCAATTGGAGTTTTGAGAATTTCGGCGGTGCGTTGCACGATTAGGGTGAGTTCGTCCAATTCATAAAAACGCAGCCGTTGGACTAAGCCGAAGCGATCGCGCAAAGGAGAAGTCAGTGCCCCTACGCGAGTCGTTGCGCCAACCAGCGTAAACCTTTGTAGCGGTAGGCTGCGCGTGCGGGCACTTTGCCCTTTGCCAATGGTGATATCGATGCGATAGTCCTCCATTGCTGGATAGAGGATTTCCTCGGTCATTCTGGGCAACCGATGAATTTCGTCAATAAACAGAATGTCACCGGGATGAAGATTGACCAGCAACCCGACAATGTCGCGTGGACGTTCCAGCGCTGGAGCAGTCGTGATTTTGCAGCCAACGCCCATTTCTGCCGCCAAGATCAGCGACATGGTTGTTTTTCCTAATCCAGGTGGACCATAGAGCAACAGATGATCTAGGGTTTCCTTGCGGGCTTGGGCGGCTCGGATGGCGATATCAAGCACTTCCTTCAGCGCTTTCTGCCCAATGTAGTCTGCCAGCTTTTGGGGACGCAGGCTTTCCTCCTGTTTCCCCAACTCATCTACATCAACCTCTGGCTTCAGTAAGGTGGTTGTCGTCTCTAAGGGTTCCGCCTTGTGGCGACGGTTGGGTTCAGGCTGTTTAGAAGAAATAATTGCCATAACGTACCAGCAAGATGGGCATTCCTCACCCGAATAGAATTTGCGTGTATTGAGGACAGGCAAATACTGCCCATCATACGGAACATTCTGCAATACAAATCAACGTACTACCACCGTACTATCAAATTACCAGGGCAACACCTCGCCATTTGCGTGCCAGAAGGTGCCCGTGTTCTCTAATGTCAACTCGTCAATCCGTCGCAGCAAGCCCTTGACAGACTCTTCTGGAGTAATGCCGCCCGTTGTAAAGTTCGTCATGCGAGTTTGCACTAAACCGGGATGCAGAATTGCGACGGCAATTCCTCGCGGTTTGAGATCGTGGGACAGGGACTTGCCTGCCATCGACAACGCCACCTTTGACATGCGATAGCCGTAGGAACTACCAGAGGTATTGTCCTCAATCGACCCCATGCGGCTTGTCATCAAGATAATCCTGGAGCCTGATTTGAGAAGTGGAAGTAGCACACTGGTTACTCGTAATGCACCCAGAGCATTCACCTCAAACTGTTCTCGAATGCTGTTAAAGTCCAGGTTTTCTAAGGTGACACGCTTGATAATACCAGCGTTGTTGATCAGCACGTCGATCGCCGTATCACCTAAGCGAGTGCGTAAACCTGCTACAGACTCATCTGAGGTAATATCAATTTCTTCCTCAACTTGTACTCCTAACTGCTGCAATTCCTCAGAAGCATTGCGACAGATGGCAATGACGCGATCGCCCCTCGTTTGCAGTTGACGGCAGTATTCGTAACCAATGCCTCGATTTGCACCTGTGATTAAATAAGTTGCCATGAGAACTCCAATCAAATTACCCGACCCGAAGCAGATCTCTTTTGATATCGACCGTTGCCCGGTTTCCCCAGCCAGCGATCGCCATCCACAACTAACTCACCTCTGAGAAACACCTTCTCAACTTTGCCCGTTACCTGTCTCCCTTCAAACAGTGAGTAATCGACGTTGGAATGGTGAGTGCTAGCGCTGAGAATATGAGGTTTTTGTGGATCAAACAGTACGAGATCGGCATCACTACCAACAGCGATCGCTCCCTTTTGTGGGAATAGCCCAAACATCTTGGCAGGTGCGGTAGATGTAAGCTGAACAAAGCGATTGAGTGAAATTTTGCCGCCACCTACACCACCGTCATAGAGTAGTGGAACGCGAAACTCTACTCCCGGTGCGCCATTCGGAATTTGGGAGAAATCACCTTGTCCTAACTGTTTGGAGCGATGGATACCAAACGGACGTTCACTGAAGCAAAACGGACAGTGATCGGTAGAGACAATTTGCAGGTCATCGAACTTTAGCCCACGCCACAGCGCATGTTGGCAGGTGTGATCGCGCAAAGGAGGAGTCATTACATATTTTGCGCCATCAAAGTCGGGGCGATCGTATTCCTCAATGGTGAGAAATAAGTAGTGAGGACAGGTTTCCGCAAAGGCAGAAATGCCGCGATCGCGGGCTTCTACGACTGCATCCAGTGCTTCTTTCGCTGACAGATGCACCAGATAAACTGGAATCTCTGCCAGTTCTGCCAGTCGAATTGCCCGATGAGAAGCTTCCCCTTCCATAATTGAGGGTCGAGTGAGAGCGTGATATTTGGGTGAAGTGTTGCCCTGCGCCAGTGCTTCCTCAATTAACACTTGAATCACACCCCCATTCTCAGCGTGTAAATTTACCATGCCGCCGTGAGTGCCCACCTTTCGCATCGTTCTAAAGATGCCTGCGTCATCCACCATCAGCACACCGGGATACGCCATAAACATCTTGAAGCTGGACACACCATCCTGATTGATCAGATCGGGCAGTTCGCTCAGCGATTCGGGAGTAACTTCGGTGAGGATGATGTGAAAACCATAGTCTACGCAAGCTTGCGGTTCGGCTAAGGCAAGGCGGCGATCGAGTGCCTGTTTGGGCGTTTCTCCCTGTTTTTGGAGAGCGAAGTCAATGATTGTGGTGGTGCCACCAAAAGCGGCCGATCGCGTCCCCGTCTCAAACGTGTCGCAAGTTTCCGCTGGTCCGAGAGGAAATTCCATGTGAGTGTGAACATCTACCCCACCAGGTAACACCATCAACCCTGATGCATTGTGAACCTCAGCGTCGGAGTTGGGGAGATGTCTGGCGATCGCCTCAATTTGCCCATCCTTCACTAAGATATCGGCAACATAATCATCTACCGCTGTAACAACTCGCCCGCCTTTAATCAGCACTTCACCCATTTTCTACTCCTGATTTTATTGCTGGCAAATACTCTAACCAGGTTGTTATACCGCGCAAGTTCAAGGAGTTTTGAACAGGTTAACAATTCCTAATCCACCAATGCTTGAGTAATCCAGGCGATCGCTGAAATAAACGATAAAGAAGGGAATCGGTTTTCATATCTTAATTAACCTAGTTTCTCTTGTTACCAAGATTCCCTCGTTCCCAAGCTTCATCTTGGTAACACCTCAAGGGGGTTCCTGCTTCTTCTGTTTTAACTATGGAAGACACGGTTTTACATTTGGGAAAACGGTTTAGAAAGGCTGGCATAACAGTTTTTGGCAATAGGGGCAATTTAGTTCAAACTAGAGTTGAGAAGCTCAATCATGGTACCGATATGATCTCTATTCCCATTACCTTAGAACAATTAATTACAGCTGTGAAACAGCTGCAACCAAACGAGCAGGCAGAGGTTGCTAAAGTCCTGGTTCAAGTAGGTTTACGTTCAGATCTAGTGGCTTTAATTCAAGAGCTTTATGCTCAAGCCCCTGATGATGATATTACAGACGGCGATGTTATGGCTGAAATTAAGGCTGTACGTCAGCAATCCCGCTCAATATTATGACGTTTCGAGTAGTCATCGACACAAACATTTGGATTCACATTCTGTTAAGAGGACGAATGACATTGCCTGTGTTGGAGGCATTTAATAGGGAAAGATTCCAGTTGGTGATAAGTCAGCCCCTCATGGAGGAACTTCATCTAATTTGGAATCGCCCTCGCTTGCGAGAACGAATTAATCCTAGTCAAGCGATTCGACTTGAACAGCAGTTGCAGCATCGAGCTATTTGGGTCGAACTAGTAACGGTGCCTCCAACTTGTCGAGATCCTAAAGATTTACCTGTGCTGGTTACAGCAATTGATGGCAAAGCAGAAATTATCGTATCTGGAGATGATGATTTACGGGCTGATGATGGGTTGAGAGGAATGATGGCAACCTATAGTATCCAGTTGCTGGGTGTTAATTCTTTCCTGGAAGCTTTGGGTAAGGAAAGTTAAACGTTATACGGAATACGCACTCGCGTAGGAAGCTGTGTTTGCCTTGGCTTGAAGATTGATCGTTGCCGTTGTCCAACCTGCGGGCACCCTAGACAGGTAATTTACCTGGGAGCATCCTTATGCCTGCCAATCGAGTTAGCGTCAACTTGTCTGCTACAGAACAACAAGAGGTAATGACCGCGATCGCCACCATTCGCCAGAAGCTATCCTTTTTGATTCCGATGAGTCCAGAAGAACGCCGCGCCACCGTCAGGTTAGGCGATCGCAATCGTGCTTTTACCCGCAAGGCGCTAGAGATTGCAGCGCAAAATCCTGAATTTCTGCCCCACTCTTTTGACCTCGAAGAAATGCGTCACGACCTGGAATTGTTTGAAGCTCTGCAACCTATGCTTTTGGCACTGACTCAGTTGCAAGAGTTGATTGATGATACAGCGGTCGCAGCAGGCGGCGAAGCATACTCGGCTGCCCTAGAAGTCTACCGCTATGCTAAAGCGAACGGGACAGTTGCCGGATTAGATAACCTTGTAGAGGCAATGGGGCAACGGTTTACTCAACAGTCTGGACGAGGGCGATCGTCTTCTACCACTTCTAGCTAAGACAGCTTCCCACTAGCATCGTCTACTAGGCTGGCTTCAATCGTAGTGAAGCCAGCCTAATTTTTTAGCTAGCTGACTTAGCCCAGAGTGAAGTCAGCCTAGTTAGTGATGAAGCTAGGCTAGTCAGCGATAAAGTCAGCCTAATCAGTAGCGAAGCTAGCTTAGTCAGCGGTGAAGCTGGCCCAGTCAGTGGTGAAGTTAGCCTAGTTAGTGATGAAGCTAGGCTAGCTAGTGACGAAGCTAGGCTAGTTAGCAGTGAAGCTAGCTTCACTAGAAACCAAGTCAGCTTAGCAATCGTTCCTCCCCCTTCTCCGTAACTGCTATTTCAAGCTTGGGATTTATTAATGTAGCTAAAAAGACAATTCGCTACCGTAGAAGCCGTTTAATGACTAGTTAAGTGAACGCTTCGGGTAGCAACATGATCACAGGAACGACGCAACAAGCGCAGACAGTTAGCACTCCGTATGTGGCTCCTGTCCATGCTGAGGGGGTGATGCTGCGATCGCTCACCAAAAAGTATGGCTCCTTTGTCGCGGTCGAAAACATTAACCTGGACATTCCTGCGGGTTCCTATTGCTGCCTGCTGGGGCCAAGTGGCTGTGGCAAAACTACCACGCTGCGGATGATTGCGGGTCATGAAGAGGCGACCAGTGGCGATGTGATCATCGGCGATCGCCGTGTGAATGACCTGCCGCCTGCCAAACGCAACACGGCAATGGTGTTTCAAAACTATGCCCTGTTCCCGCACAAGACGGTGTGGCAGAATGTGGAATTTGGGCTGAAAATGCGCGGCGTGAAGGTGAGCGATCGCGCCCAGCGTGTGAACGAAATGTTGGAAGTGGTGGGGCTGAGTAAGTTTGGCGATCGCAAGCCCACCATGCTCAGCGGCGGACAGCAGCAGCGCGTTGCCCTCGCCAGAGCCTTGGTGACTCGCCCCCAAGTCTTGCTGTTAGATGAACCGCTCAGCGCTCTAGATGAATCCCTGCGCGTCAAAACCAGAAGCGAACTCCGCAAGCTTCAGCGGCAGTTTGGCATGACCTTCATTCAGGTGACTCACGCCCAGGATGAAGCTTTTTCCCTGGCAGACCAGATTGTCGTGATGGATCACGGTCACATTGACCAGATTGGCACTCCTGCCGAGATCTTCAGCGCTCCGGCTTCTCGCTTTGTTGCTCGGTTTGTCGGAGACAACAATATTTTTGTGGGCAAAGTCACACACGTCACACCCGACACAAATGCTGCTCTAATTCAGCTTGAGGTAGATGGGCTAGGTACATTCCTCTGTCACGGACAAGCCGCAGATGTAGGTATGACGGCTGCCTGCTCGGTGCGAGCCGATCGCATGGTGCTAAAGCCTCACACCCCTGATTCACACGCTTCTAACCAGATCTCTGTGCGAGTTGCGGCTGTGGAATTTACCGGATACGTAACGCGGGTTTCTCTGTTATTAGAAGCGACAGGAGAAGAGGCGCTATACAAAGTCCGTACTCAAGACTGGATGGCTCAGCCGCTCCAGGAGGGAGAATTGGTGGTTCTCGGTTGGTCAACCGAGGACTGCATTTTCTTACCCCACTAGTACCGTCAGCTTGCATTTGTGATGTTCGATACATCCTGGAGTGCAGACCCGTTTGAGAATGCAATTTTCTCGGTTGAATTGAATCATTGGCGATCGCCCCTTAGATCAGGAAAACTATGGCAAAAATTACTCGTCGTCAGCTTTTGAGAACCGGACTGGCAGCCGGGGCAATGGTTACAGCGACTCAATGTGCGCGTGGCACCCCCAACAATCCGGCTCCTGGACCCACCGTTAACACCAATCAAACTAAAGATGTCACCCTGCGATTTATCGGTACGGGTGTGTCTCAAATTAACGAGATTCGCCAAAAAGCTGAAGAAGATCTGGGCTTTAAGCTAGAAATGCGGGCGCTGAGTACTGAGGAAAATAACCAGATCGCGATTACTCAGCCGGGACAGTACGACGTGTTTGACGGCGAATATTTTAGCCTGCCTTTAGTTGTTCCCTCAGGAAATCTTCAGCCGATCGATGTTACCCGTATCTCTGCCTTCGACAAAATTGTTCCTATCTTTACTACGGGAGAACTGTACAACGGGGCAAAGGTCAACTCTTCTCAGGGAACTGCGCCACACCGAGTTATGTTTCTCCCTGACCAGGAATCTACCGAATTTGCGCCTGAACCGACTAATTGGGCGACGCTAATCCCCTTCCAGTACAATGCCGACACACTAGGATATCGTCCTGACCTGGTTGGGCGCGAAATCACCAGTTGGGGGGAACTGTTCAACGAAGAATTTCGCGGCAAAACATCAATTCTAGACATTCCCTCCATTGGCATTATGGACGCAGCAATGGTGGTGGAAGCGCTAGGACTCATGACCTTTGGCGACAAAGGCAACATGACTCGTGAAGAATTAGATCAAATCACCCAAATTCTGATTGAGCAAAAACGGGCTGGGCAATTCCGTGCCTTTTGGAAAACCTTTGATGAGTCCGTTAACCTGATGTCATCGGGTGAAGTGGTGCTGCAATCCATGTGGTCGCCTGCCGTTACTGCGGTAAAAGCGCAGGGAATTGAATGTATTTACGCACCCTTAAAAGAAGGCTATCGTGCCTGGGGGGGCGGCATTGGGCTTTCCAAAAACCTCTCTGGGATTGAGTTGGATGCTGCCTATGAATACATCAACTGGATGTTAGACGGCTGGGTTGGTGCCTTCCTAGGGCGGCAAGGCTACTACAGCGCTGTGCCTGAAAACGCCAAAAAGTTTATGTCACAAACAGAATGGGACTTCTGGTATGAAGGTAAAGCCGCTGCCGAAGACATGATCGATCCCTTTGGTACCAAGCTAGAATCCGCTGGAGCCGTGCGCGATGGCGGTTCCTTTGACGATCGCATGGGCAACGTTGTCGTCTGGAACTCCACAATGGATGAGCAAACCTACCTCGTTCAAAAGTGGAATGAGTTTGTAGCGGCGTAAGAGGTTACTGGTTATTCGTGAATCCGGACGTAGGTTGGGTGAAGCAAAGCAAAACCCAACTTACAAAATCAGATCAGGTGTAAGGTGTGTTAGGCAAAGTCGAACGCACCGTGCTTATAAGACTTGATGCGTTACGCTACCGCTAGCACATCCTACGACTATCTATTTCACGAGGCAGTCTTTATTGACATCGCCAGCCACGCCTGGAAGCGAGTTCAGCTCAAAAATATATTTATTCAAAAAATCTTTATGTTCAAAAGCTGGAAATCCGTTGAGCCTTATCTTCTAGTTACACCACAAACCCTGGTGTTTCTCCTGTTTCTGGTATTTCCGATCGCCACTATCTTCATCGTTAGCTTCTGGGAATTTACGGGCTATTCCATGACTCCCGGATTCACGTTAGATAACTATCGCAATATCTTTACCTCACAGGTTTCCTTAGCCACCTATCTCAACACCTTCAAATTTGTTGGACTGGTTTGGTTTTTCACGCTGATTATTGGCTTCCCAGTTGCCTACTTTCTGGCGTTTTATATTGACAGTTTGCGCTGGCAAATCATCCTATTTTTAGTTTGCACCATCCCTTTTTGGACATCCAATATCATTCGTATGATCTCCTGGATTCCTTTTCTGGGGCGGGAAGGATTACTGAATAAACTGTTGATTGGCATCGGTTTAACTCAACAGCCGATCGATATTTTCCTGTTCTCAGATTTTGCTGTGGTGTTGGCGATGGTGCATCTCTATACCTTGTTTATGATCGTGCCCATCTTCAACAGTCTGATGCGAATTGACCGCAACCTGATCGCAGCGGCAGAAGATGCGGGTGCGTCAGGCTTTCAAGTATTCAAAGAGGTGATTTTGCCACTGTCATTACCTGGAATTGCGATCGGTTCTATCTTTGTAGTGACTCTGACAATGGGTGAGTTTGTCACCGTGCGGCTGATGAGTGGCGGACAGGCAGCTTCCGTGGGTTACCTGATTCGTAACCAGATTGGCAGTTTGCAATATCCCTTAGCCGCCGCCAATGCGGTAATTTTGCTAGTCGTGACATTAGCAATCATTTTTGGGATTCTTCGCACCATTGATATTCGTAAGGAGCTGTAGTTATGGGACTGAAAAAGCGATCGCCCACTTTCTACATTCTCGCCGCCTTCTTTGCCCTATTCGTCCTGTTCATGTACGGTCCGATGTTCGCTATTTTCACCCTGTCACTTCAGGGGCAAAATGGAGCACTCACTTTCCCCGTCCGCAGCTTTGGCTTTTACTGGATCAAATCTCTATTTCTTCAACAGCAGCGGATTGGCGACTTTGGCGCAGCCTTTCAGCGATCGCTCCTGCTGGGGCTGCTGGTCATGGCACTCACCGTCTTAATTGGAGTGATGGCAGGTTTAGCCTTCCGTCGTCGCTTCCCCGGATCGCGCGTCATCTTTTATCTCACCATCTCCAGCTTGATTGTTCCCAGTGTTCTGGTTTCCCTGGGTATTGGTATCGCTTTTAGCTTGCTAGGAATTGAAACCAACTGGTATTCCTCGGGTTTAGCTGGACATCTCACCTGGACGCTGCCCTTCGCTTTCCTAATCATGATCGGTGTGTTCAATCGCTTTAACCTGTCCTATGAAGAAGCCGCACGAGATCTTGGCGCAAGTGAGTGGCAGGCATTTAAAGAAGTAATTTTGCCGCTAATTGCGCCCAGCTTGATCGGAGTTGCTTTGTTCGGCTTCACACTGTCCTATGACGAATTTACCCGCACCTCGTTAATCTCTGGCGGCAGGAACACATTGCCCCTGGAAATCTTTGGCATGACTACCAATGTGACGACTCCGGCACTTTACGCGCTAGGAACCGTCACAACTGTATTTTCATTTTGTATCATTGGAATTGCCTTTGCTGCCTTCCAGTTCTTTTCACGTCGCCAGCAGCAGTGAACCCCTAAAAACTAATGATGATTGATCTCAGAAGCGATACGGTGACTCAACCCACGCCAGCAATGCGAGAGGCGATCGCCTATGCTCAAGTAGGCGATGACGTGCTGGGTGACGATCCAACCGTGAAAGCGCTGGAGAGTTATGTAGCGCAGCTTTTGGGTAAAGAAGCGGCTGTTTTCATGCCTTCTGGCACCATGACAAACCAGATTGCTTTGCGCGCCCACACAGAACCTGGAGATGAAGTCATTCTAGAATCGCAAGCTCACATTTACTACTACGAAGGAGGCGCACCTGCCGCTTTGTCGGGTGTCATGTGTCGCTTGATCCCAGGCAATCACGGGATTTTTACGGCTAGCGATTTAACAAAAGTTTTACGTCCTACTGATGAGCATTTCCCACGAACCAAGTTGGTTTGTCTAGAAAACACTCACAATCGTAGCGGTGGACGGATTTATCCACTCTCTGAGATACAGGCGATCGCTCAAGTATGCCAGGAGCAGGGACTTAGACTTCATTTGGACGGAGCAAGACTTTGGAACGCTTGTGTTGCCACAGGTATTTCTGAAGCAGAGTATGCTCAACCCTTTGATACGGTAAGCGTCTGTTTTTCTAAAGGGTTAGGCGCGCCAATTGGTTCTGCTTTGGCGGGCTCTAGAGAATTTATTGAGCGATCGCGCCGCTTCCGCAAAATGTTTGGTGGAGCAATGCGCCAAGCCGGAATACTGGCAGCAGGAGCGTTGTATGCATTGAAACATCATCGAGAACGATTGCAGGACGATCACATTCACGCCAAAATTTTGGCAGAAGGATTGGCTCAACTTGAGGGGATTGAAATTGCTCCTGAAGAGGTTCAAACCAACATTGTGGTGTTTCATACACCAACCATTTCAGCTCAAGTATTGGTAGACCGGCTCAAAGAGAAGGGAGTAGCCGTTTTAGCGATCGGTCCAAACTCTATCAGAGCGGTTACAAATTTGATGGTTAACCAGGGGCAGATTCAACAAGTACCAGGTTCAATTGAATCTGCCATAAACATGTAGACCTAATTGCTTGTAGATAAGCGATCGCCCCACTACGCCAGCTATCAGTCAGATTCGCTATAAATGGGTGAAGTTAGGATTGAACGCTGCTACCGATCGCCGTTATGAGTCATTGCTTAAATCCTCATTGCCCAAAGCCTGAAAACTCAGTAGATGCCAGGTTTTGTCAGAATTGCGGAACGGAGTTACTGCTGGGCGATCGCTATCGGGCAATTCGGCTAATTGGTCAAGGTGGGTTTGGCAAAACCTTTCTGGCGGAAGATGAGTACAGCACAACAGAAACTCAGTCTGCCACGTGTGTGGTTAAGCAGTTTCACCCTGCGGGTGAGGCAAACGCACCCAAAGCGGCAGAACTGTTTGAGCGCGAAGCAGCACGACTAGAGCAGCTAGAGCATTCGCAGATTCCTAAACTGTATGCCTACCTGGAGCAAGACCAGCGGCAGTACATTATTCAGGAATTTGTAGAAGGGCAAACGTTGGCTGATGAACTGGCAGAACACGGTCCCTTCTCAGAACCACAAATTACAAACTTGCTGCAAGATTTGCTGCCCGTACTGCAATTTGTTCACTGGGGTGGCGTAATTCACCGAGACATTAAGCCGGAAAATATCATTCGTCGTCGAGATAATAGGCTAGTACTGGTTGATTTTGGCGCTGCCAAGTACGCTACTGCAACTGCCTTAGAGAGAACAGGAACGGTGATCGGCAGCGCTGAGTATACTGCACCGGAGCAGACGCGAGGCAAGGCAATTTTTGCCAGCGATGTTTACAGTCTGGGTGTCACCTGTTTGCATTTGCTCACGCAAATGTCGCCTTTTGATCTATTTGATGTGAGTGAAGATGCTTGGATTTGGCGACAATATTTGATAGATCAGGCAGTGAGCGATCGCCTCGCTGCTATCCTCGACAAAATGGTGCAAAATTCTCTTAAAGAGAGGTGGCGCTCGCCCAGAGAAGTATTGCTTGCGCTCAATAGTGATTCTGCTGCGCCTGCTCCCGGACAACTGCTCAGCCTTGCTGAACCCGCATCTAAGACGCTTCCTACGACAATTCAAGGAAACTGGCGCTGCGTTCGCACACTCAAAGGGCATGAAGGAAAAGTGTATGCGATCGCCTTTAGCCCTGACGGACAAATTTTAATCAGTGGCGGTGGCGATAACTTGATCAAACTGTGGCACACCTCCACGGGGAAGGAATTTCGCACTCACTATCCGGGCTGGTTCTCGGGACACTCTAATCTAATTTCCTCGGTTGCTTGTAGCCCCGATGGAAAAACCTTTGCCACGGGCAGTTGGGATAAAAGTGTAAAACTGTGGGACTTACAGACGGGCAAGTCACTTCAGAGTTTTAATGAGTATCCGTTTGTGTCGAATGCGATCGCCTTTAGCCCTGACGGGAACGTGATCGCCAGCGGCAGTTCTGATAGGACGATAAAGCTGTGGACAGTGGGCGACCACCACAGTCCACACATTCTACAGGGACATAATGGACTGGTGAATTTTATTGCTTTCAGCCCCAATGGTAAAATTCTTGCCAGCAGCAGTTTTGACAAAACCGTTAAGCTCTGGGACATTGCCAACAGGCAAGAACTTCGTACTCTGCGCGGCTACGCTAATACCATTAACTCGATCAGCTTTAGCCCCAACAGTCGCTTTCTCGCAACGGGCGGTTGGGACTGTGAGATTAAACTGTGGAACTTTTGGAGTGGACAGCACTTTCGCGCCCTCGTTGATCAGCCCAATTGCCCGCATCCAGCCTGCATTAGCCCTGATGGACAAACTCTCGCTAGCGCCAGTGAAAACCACACAATCAAAATCTGGAACGTTTACAGCGGAACTCAACCCCAACAGCTTAGCGGTCACTCAAGTTGGATTAATGGAATTGCGTTTAGCCCCGATGGAAAATTACTCGCCACTTGCAGCAGCGACAAAACGATTAGACTATGGCGATGTGATTAGAGATAACAAAGTCTTGTGTAGTACCATTTCCATCTGAAAACCAACCGTTATGTATAGACCTACCGCTTTTCAAGAAGACAATGTTGATAAACTAGTTGCTTTTATGAAAGCCAACAGTTTTGCCACGTTGGTATCGATTGTAGAGGGTGTACCTTATGCTTCACATGTTCCTCTTGTGGTTAAGGTGCAGGAAGATGTAATTCAACTCATTGGTCATCTAGCAAAGCTGAATCCCCAATGGCAAGCCTTTGAAACAGTTGAATCGCTAGCTATCTTTACTGGAGCGCACGCTTATATCTCTCCTGCTCTGTACGAAAAACATGAGAATGTCCCAACCTGGAACTATATTGCAGTTCATGCTTATGGTATTCCCAAAGTTATTACACTCAACCATTCACCCGAATCAATGGACCAGATGATCGATGAGATGATAGACACCTATGAGGCGGACTACAAATCTCACTGGCATGGCTTATCAGATGGCTATCGGCAGGGCATGATGAATGGCATTGTTGGCTTTGAGATGACGGTGACTCGTCTAGAAGGAAAGTACAAGCTGAGTCAAAACCGTAGCCAAACCGATCAAGAAACGGTGTCAGCTGCACTATTGCAAAATCCAGATCCAGCTATTCGGGCTGTGGGTGAGGAGATGAGGCAGAATCTTTCGATGGATAATTAATCAAGCTCCATTGGTCAGCGATCGCCTCACACCATTACCAGGGCAACGGTTTGCCATCGCGAAAGAACCCACCTGTAGGTCCATTGTCAGGCAGCATTACCCCCCAAACTATACTTGCAGCGCCATCTTCAACAGGTCGTCCGCCTGCGCCACCCATATCAGTCGCGACCCAACCCGGACAGATTGAGTTGACCAAAATTCCAGAGCCTTTCAGCTCAGCTGCTAGGGTGCGAGTGAAGGCATTGAGTGCGGTTTTAGAAACGCTGTAAGCTGGCGCAGTGCCACCCATGCTGGTGAGAGACCCCGCTTCACTAGAAACGTTGACGATCCGACCCTGCTGACTCCGACGCAGCAATGGCACAAATGCTTTACACATTTGCCAGGGTCCAAAGGTGTTGGTGGCGATCGCCTCCTGCACTGTATCAAGGTTTGCGTTACTCGCTTGCTGCCAAGTGTCGTATAGGATGCCTGCGTTGTTAACTAACACATCCAATCGCCCAAACTCCTGCTCTACCTGAGTTGCAAGCTGGGCAATACTGTCAGGATCGGTAACATCTAGATGGCGAGGAATTACCTGGAGTCCTTCATCTGCTAGTTTTGCTGCTGCCGCTGTTCCTTTCTCTAAATCACGCGACCCTAAGATCACGGTCATGCCTTTGTGAGCAAGCTGGCGTACAACTTCCAGTCCAATGCCACGATTTGCGCCAGTCACGATTGCAATTCGCTGTGCTTGCGTCATCTAATTAATCTCCAATTCTGCTCCATAGGACTCCTGCATGAATCACTTTTTTCTGCGTGAGTGGTAGCGCAACTCCGCCACGCTACCATTCACGCAAGAGCTCTAAATTTCTAGCAACGATATTAAGCTGTACGTAGCCTAGAATTAACGCAGTGCCTCCACTTCGCCATGCTGAGGATGCAACGAGTTGCCGTGCTGTAACGCCCCATAGAGGCGATTAAGCGCATTCATGTAAGCCTGAGCCGAGGCGACAATGATGTCTGTATTAGCAGCATGTCCCGAAAAGAGCCGTCCCTCATACCGGAGCCGAATCGTCACTTCCCCGATCGCATCAATCCCAGCGGTGACCGACTGCACCGAAAACTCAATTAGCTCATTCGGAATCTCAACCACGCGGTTAATTGCCTTGTACACTGCATCGACTGGTCCCGTGCCGATCGCCGCGTCGGTTAACTCTTGTCCATCGGGAGTGCGAAGGGACACCGTCGCAGTCGGGCAGGCATGGTCGCCACAGGAAACCTGCACCCGCTCCAGTCGAAACATCTCTGGCGACTGCTGGATCTCGTCATTCACGATCGCCTCTAGATCCCAATCGGTGACTTCTTTCTTCTTGTCGCCTAACTCCTTAAACCGCAGGAAGGCTTTATTTAGCTCCTGATCTGCCAGTTCAAAGCCCAACTCCTTTAGACGAGTGCGGAAGGCGTTGCGTCCCGAATGCTTACCCAAAACAATCTGGTTATCCGTCAGCCCGATTGACTGAGCGTCCATGATTTCGTAGGTGAGCTTGTGCTTTAACACGCCATCCTGGTGAATCCCCGACTCGTGAGCAAAAGCATTTGCACCGACGATCGCCTTATTCGGCTGCACCAACATTCCTGTCAGGTTAGAAACTAACCGGGAAGTCTTGTAGATTTGGCGAGTATCGATATTCGTCAGTGGGGCTTCAGAATCCGCCGGACGACCCAAGAATGGGTTAAAGTACTGCCGCCGCACATGCATTGCCATCACCAATTCTTCTAGCGCTGCGTTGCCTGCCCGTTCGCCGATGCCGTTGATCGTGCATTCAAGCTGCCGCGCCCCGTTCTTCACCGCTTCCAGGAAACTGGCAACCGCTACGCCCAGATCGTCATGCCCGTGAACGGAAATAATTGCCTGGTCAATGTTGGGAACGTTTTCCTTGATGCCTTTAATTAGCGCTCCGAACTCCGACGGCATCGTGTAGCCAACCGTATCGGGAATGTTGACTGTAGTTGCACCAGCGGCGATCGCCCGTTCCAGCACTTCATACAAAAACTCCGGGTCAGAGCGACCCGCATCTTCGGGTGAAAACTCTACATCATCCACAAACGACTTGGCATAAGCAACCATTTCTGGCGCAATTTCCAGCACCTCTTTGCGCGATTTCTTCAGCTTAAACTCCAGGTGAATGTCAGACGTAGCAATAAACGTATGAATCCGACGATGTACCGCAGGCTGAAGCGCTTTTGCTGCCGTTTCAATGTCGCTGCGCGTTGCTCTAGCCAAGCCGCAAATCACCGGACCGTCTTCCGTTCCAACGTTTTCAGCAATTCGGTTTACCGCTTCGAAGTCGCCCGGACTGGCAAACGGAAACCCTGCTTCAATAATGTCTACCCCCAGTCGCGCCAGTTGACGAGCGATTGTTAGCTTCTCTTCCACGTTCAGAGTTGCACCCGGAGACTGCTCCCCATCACGTAGAGTGGTATCAAAAATCAGAACGCGGTCTGGCTGAGGTTGGAATTTCATAGAGGTTGACGAGTGGATGAGTAGTGCTGAAAGGCGATCGTACTAGAACAGTATTTAGATATTCTAGTACCTGCTCCTATCCACGTTAACGGCTTCCGAAATTTGGAAGATGTTACGCACCTACCGAATTATTCTATTAAACCGATTGCTAGCTTAAAGGTCGAAATTCCAGATGCTTTGACGTCTATGTCCTCTTCACTTTTTCTCCCTCATCTAAAGCTTTTAAGGTAAAGCTGAAAATCATAGCGCTGTTCCAAATTGTTGTTAATGGGAACTCTAAACGGGTAGCGTGGCGTGCTTTCAGATTAGAACTACGCTACACGTTCACCCATTACATTGATTCAAAGGGAGCCTATTCATGCCTTATCAGAACATTAGCGCTACGCTTACGGACGAAAAGCTCAAGGAAATTAAAACGGCGATCGCAACCATTCAAACCAACATGCCGTTCTTAGTTAACCTCACAACAGACGAGCGGCGTAAACGCTTTAAGATGGGTGACAAAAGTCTAGCGTTTGTCAACAACAGCTTGAGCGTGACGCAGAACAACTCAGAAATCGTGCCTGCCAACTTTGACATTGCAGAGTTTGCCAAAGATTATCAGCTGATGGTGGCGCTGACTGAAATCTTGAGTCTGTTAGAACAATTGACAGAAAAGGTAGACGATACGCTAGTAGCAGTAGGAAGCGAGTCGATGGCGAGCAGTTTACTAGTTTATGACTATGTGAAAACAGCCGCAAAACATACCCCCGGATTGAAAAGCGTAGCTGACCAACTGGGCGAGAGATTTAAGGCAATGGGCAATCGCCGTCCTAAATCAGACAAAACCTCCGCTTCAGGCACTGTGTAGAGAGGTTGAGTTGTGTTTGAACTGGGTCGAGTAGGTGCAATCACTACTCAGCTAGTCTTTTAGCCTGCTCGACTAGTTTCAAACACTGCTCAACTAGTCTTTTAACTTGCTCGATTAATCTTAGAAACTACTCAGCTAGTCTTTTAGCTTGCTCGACTAGTCTTTAAATCTACTGAACGAAGTTCTAAACCTTAACCAGTTTGCTTAGAGTCTACTGAACTTGATTTAAACATAGCTCAGCCAGTCATCGAATCTACTCAGCTTGTTGCTGAGCTTAGTCAAACAGAGGAGCGATCGTTAAGTAGCTTGAACACGTTGACTCACGCATTCATTCAAGCCAGGGCTATAGATAGTAATCACATTCAAGATGTGACCTCAATCACTCTATTTGAGAGCTTGACAGCGAACTCGCGTTCCAACATAAAAAGCATGTGAGGGGTATGTAATTATCCGGATAAATAAGCCTTATTCAGAGTAGAGAATTGTCCCCAGTCGGGCACACTGAAGTTGGATACTGCTGGAAGATGTTCACAACATGACTATGACAGCTATTAGTCTTCGCTCTGCTCTGCAAAGCCTTCCCGAAAATGCACAAGAGCCTATAGTTGATCAGCTTTTTGCAACTCAATTATTGCGGGCGCTAGGATTTCAATCCGGTGAAATTCATCCCGAGTATAATACTGGCGATGGAAAGAGCGTTGATAAAGCAGCCAGGAAAACTATAGGAGATGATATTTTCCTATATACAAAATCTAACCCTCATCTCCTACTGGAGTTAAAGGGCAGAGATATTAACCTTTCTGAAGATGCAGCCCAGTATCAAAAAACAGTCAATCAACTGAAGGGTTATTTGCTCGGACCTAACTGTAAAACAGCACAGTGGGGTATTATTACTAACTCCTGCCATATTCAATTATTTCGGAAACATGGCAGAGTCATTTATCCTGCAACACAATGTCTCTCGATTGATCCCGAAAATGTTGATCAGGTTATTGCCTCAATTCGCAAAAAAATCGAAAGACCAACTAAAGCTCTGACTATTGCAGTCTATAACAATAAAGGAGGAGTAGGAAAGACCACTACTACGGTAAATTTGGCAGCCATCCTAACTTTTTTAGGAAAGAAGGTTTTGGCGATAGATTTTGATCCGAATCAACAGGATTTAACAAGTTCGTTAGGATTATCGTTAAGTAATAGCAGTGTCTTTCAAGCTTTGACCGAGAAAGAATTAGACATTAAAAGTGCTGTATGTCATTACACCTTTCCCCTGAAAAAATTAAAATCAGAGCTAAGATTTGATGTACTTCCTGCTGATCAAGAATTAGCAGATGCGCCTGAAAACCTCTTACGTAATCGTTTGAAGCGGCATACGCTTTACCGGAAACTAGAACTTGCTAGACAGGAATATGATTACATCCTGATAGACTCACCACCGAATTGGCGAGTTTTTAGCCAGCTTGCAGTTTACGCATCTGATGTTGTTCTTATTCCAACCAAGCATAACAATCTCTTCTCTTTAGAGAATGCAGCAACCGCAATCAAGAAGTTTATTCCTGAGGTACAAGCTAAAAAAGGTGATGGTAGTCCTGTTCCATTACCAATCTTTTTTAATGGAGAAAAAATCACACCTCCTCAATTGGCTGCGGCTCAACAGGAAATTAACAATCTCATCAAGGCAGCTAAAAAAGATGGATTTAATTTAATGCCTTACTTCTACCCTAGATATACTAATGCGAGGCGAGATCTCCATATTCCTCAAATACCAAGTTACGCTAATATAGCAAGTTCCGCGTTCTCTCGTACTCCTGCGGTCTATCGAGATAGAGCAGCTCATGATTATTACAAAAATTTAGTTAAGGAGTATTTTTTACAATGAGCAGCCTCAGTGATATTGGTAATCTGATGCACCTATATCTGGATGAGATTGATCCAGATGTAGGCACTGACGCACCTGAATTTCTCATTAAAGCTACAGCCCATCTCCTTAACCAAAATGGTAAACGCAACTGGATTCCAGTTATTGTTAAAGAGATTGATGAGGATAAATATAAGGTTGTTGGCAACTCGTTCATTTACGCCGTGGCAGAAGAAGCTGGCTTAGATCGAGTTTGGTGTATTATTGCTGACGATAGTGATGAAACTACTGAAATTACCAAGGTGCTTGCTGGTGAAGAGATACCAAAAATTAATCTCTCTAAAGCTTCTAGAGATGAGATTATGGCAGCACTGCAATACTTAATCGAGCAACCAGGAAGCCTGCTCAAAACGGTCAAACTTCCTTTAGCAACTAACCGAATTGATGAAGCTCCGCGTCAGTATTGGAAGACCTTCGATCCAATTACTAGTTTAAAGTGTGGCATTACTAAAGGCAAAAAACTTGACGCTTTAAAGCAAGTGTTCTATCTCACACCTCAGCCAATGCCAGACACAATCACTGACATTGCCATTCTCAAAACTATGACAACTGCCGATCTCAAGAAGATCGCTAAGAAACGAGGAATTGCTGGTCTTAGCAAAATGAAAAAAGATGATTTGATAGAGGCGCTTAGTGGAGGTTAGCTGCTCCTGGCAACCATACTTTTAATCAAAGAGTTTTAGAGAACAAACCTAAATTTATTCATGTTTTCGAGGTAGAGCAACCAGTGGATTACAGAGAATCAGAGTTAGCACAGTACTGGAATGACAAAGCCTGTATTGTTAACGCTAAACCGCTATCTAAGATAGGATACGTCAAAGTAGCCGAGCTGCGGCATGAAGCAACCAATTATGATGAACTGCTTAATTCAGCAGAGTTTAAAGCTTTAGACGAATCTGATCGAGAAGTTGCATACTGGATTATCAAAAGCGCGTGTACCACGCTTGTTCAACAACAAAGGGCTAGAGTCCGTGAACAGAAAATTCAACGGCTCGAACAGGGCTACAAACAGAGCAAAGACGAAATTACTGAGCTACAGAGAGGAAGGCATAAAGACCGTAGCCTGATCCAGCGTTTAATGGATGCGCTCAAGTTAGGCAATAGCCGAATTCAGCAGCTTGAGCAGGAAAACGCACTAGCGCTAAAGCAGGTCGAATCGCAGAAACTCAGCCTCGAACTTTTGGAGGAACGCAATATCTCTTTTCAAGAGGAGCTAGAGCGCAAAATTGCTGAATCCGAAGCCTCAAAAGCTCTCTCTTATCAGATGCGTGGACGAGTCGGTGGACTCACTGCCAGCAACAATCGCAAACAGCGTCGTATTGTAGAGCTAGAAACTCGCGTCAAAGAACTGGAAGCTTACGTTCAAGAGTTGGAAAGCCGTAATCAGCCGTGAAAATTGCTGAACTGAAACAACAAGTCTATGTGTTAGCTCAAGTTGACACCACTCAAGCGCTTAAACGTAAGTTCAAGGAGTTCAATTCCTTAGACTTACGTAAAACAGCATCATGGATGCAAGTACTCCATTTTCTACAAGCGAGAACTCAGACTGCCAAAGTCGATGAGTTGCAATCTGAAGTTGCTGCTGCAGAAAGACGCTGGAAACAAGAAGATGAAAAAGCTGCTGCTCTGAATGAGCGACTAAATGAGGGCTTAATTGAACTGCAAGATATGCAACAAGATGAGCAATCGTTGCAGCACGACAGTCAAGCCTTACTTGATGAAGCTGAAGCATACTTGAAGACGCTAACTCACCGCGCTGAGAGAAAACGTAAAGCCTCCCTCAATTGAGTTTTGGCTCTTTACTTAGAATTTTAGAGCGGCATCTCCAGAGCGATCGCCCCCAGTATCCCCTTACGGAAATCGTTTAACATTTGCCGGGCAGTACGCTCTATATCACCCTGATGACGAGAATCGGCTAGCGCTGCAAGATAGCTTTCTCCGGTCAGGTGAGCGGGGTCAAGGCTATAGCGATCCAAAAGCGGATTTCCTGGTACGGCTTCAGGAGTTTTAGCTTGCAGGTGCTTCAGCAGATCGATGAGCGCTGCGGCAACCCGCTGATTGTCATGGGCAGCTTCGCCAATGTCATCACAAATGGCAAGCTTCAGTGCTGCTTCCTGATCCTTGAGCAACGAGGGCAAGACACCGGGCGCGTCGAGCAGGTCAAGCTGCTCGGAGATGCGAATCCAGCGGAGTTGACGGGTGACACCGGGGCGACGGGCACTTTCGACAACTCGTTTGTTGAGCAGACGGTTAATCAGGGCAGATTTGCCCACGTTGGGGAAGCCGATGACAACGGCACGAACGGGTCGGGGTAACGCGTTACTCACCGAAAAATGACGAGCGCCAGCGAGTTATTTTTCCGGTGCAGTAATTTATTAGCAGCCTACAGCTAAACCTTGCGGAGGTCTGAACAACACCGCTGCAGTTTTGAATTAAAAACTTAACCAGCCAGACGGTGTAGGCACCCCTTCAGTCTTTCTCAATCTCGTACAGAAAACTCTCTAGAACCTTTCGGCTTTGAGCCAGTTCCGCCGCTTTCTGGTCGGCAAGGCGGATTTGCTCGTGCAAGACATGGCGCAGCTCATCACACGGCTCGAAAGCGAGTCCCTCCCCTCTCACACACGGTAAGAATTGCAGGATTGTCGCAAGAGTCATACCTGCCGAGCCAAGAAGCTTGATACGTTCGACAGTTTGCACCTCATCTGGGGCGTAGTCACGATACCCACTTGTGGTGCGCTTCGGCTTCAGTAGTCCTTCAGTTTCATAGTAGCGGAGCATTCTAATACTCACGCCAGTACGTTTGGACAGTTCACCTACTCTCATCTCATTTTGCCCCTTGACTCTAACAGTGCTGTCAGAGTTTAGGATAGTAGCTCTTCTACATAAATTCAATCAGGAGCTAATGCCATGACGACCCAACCAAGCACTTACCAATCACGCATTGATGGACACCCGGCCACCCTTTCTGAACTGAGCCCTCTGGCTTTTGCGGGTTTTGCACACTTCACTGCAATGCAGGTGAGAGGCTGCAAGATCAAAGGGCTGGATCTTCATCTCGACCGTCTGCGCAAGGCATCCCTAGAGCTTTTTGGCAGAGCGCCGTCCGATGAAAAGCTACGGTTCCATATCAAAACGGCAGTTGAAGAAGGAGAGGAAGATCAGTCCTTGACCGTCACCGTTTTCTCACCCAATGGAGAATTCACTGCAAATAGCATGGATGTAGAACCTGCCGTGCTTATCCGTACAGGAGCCCCATCCGATGGACCCAAAGGACCGCTGAGGCTGAGCACTGTGAATTATGAGAGGCCTCTGGCTACCATTAAACATGTTGGTGAAGTCGGCAAGACCTACTATCTTCATCAAGCCATACGGCAAGGATTCGATGATGCCGCCTTCGTGGATAGTCATGGGTGCCTGAGCGAAGCTACAATATGGAATCTTGTCTTTTGGGATGATGGAACGGTTATCTGGCCAAAAGCTACCATGTTAAAAGGCACCATGATGGGTATCATTCAGCGACAATTAGAACGCCTTGATATTCCACAGCGCCTCGAAGCCATCACTTTCGAACGTCTTGGAGAGCTGTCTGGCGCCGCAGTGATGAATTCATGGACACCCGGTATTCCAATCACTGCCTTTGCTTCAAATGTTATCGCGGAAGCAAAACCCTTCATCAGCTTGCTCCATAAAGCCTACAAGGCTGAACCCGCCAATTTCCTTTAAGCATAGCTAGCAAGCGAACCATGCAGTGACAGATGAGAAGTTCTAGCATAGTTGGATGGAAGGTCGGGGTGCTCGCCCCATCTTTCCTTGCTTAAGTGCCGCTCGCTCATAGTCGGAAGAAATATAAGCTCTCACGCTGCCCAGATTACCCAACCTCCGCACGAACAAACTGTGCTAGCATTCCCAATTACCGGCTGTGGACAAACTTTGCATCTCTTAGCTTGCCTTTCCGGATTTGGAGATTTAGAACTAGCAATATTGAGAACTTTAGAGAGGAATCTCCAGAGCGATTGCCCCCAGTATCCCCTTACGAAAATCGTTCAACATTTGCCGGGCAGTACGCTCTATATCACCTTGATGACGAGAATCGGCTAGCACTGCAAGATAACTTTCTCCGGTCAGGTGAGCGGGGTCAAGGCTATAGCGATCCAGAAGCGGATTTCCTGGTACGGCTTCAGGGTTTTTAACTTGCAGATGTTTCAGCAAATCGATTAGTGCTGCGGCAACTCGCTGATTATCATAGGCTGCTTCGCCGATGTCGTCACAAATGGCAAGCTTCAGTGCTGCTTCCTGATCCTTGAGCAACGAGGGCAAGACACCGGGCGCGTCGAGCAGGTCAAGCTGCTCGGAGATGCGAATCCAGCGGAGTTGACGGGTGACACCGGGGCGACGGGCACTTTCAACAACTCGTTTGTTCAGCAGACGGTTGATCAGGGCAGATTTGCCGACGTTGGGGAAGCCGATGACAACGGCACGAACGGGTCGGGGTAACATGCCGCGATCGCGCCGCCGCTGGTTCATCTTTTCGCCTGCTGCCTGTGCTGCCTGAGACACGGACGCAATTCCTTTGCCGTGCTGAGCATTGGTGAAATAAGGCTGTTCTCCCTGCTGCTGAAACCAGCTTGTCCACTTTTGCTGAGCCACAAGGGGAATCATGTCCACCCGATTCAGGACCAGCACCTTCTCTTTATTACCGATCCATTGGACAGCCTGCGGATGACAAGTCGTTAGCGGAATTCGCGCATCTCGCACTTCCAGAACCACATCGACTCGCTTGAGCTGTTCCAGGAGCGCCCTTTCAGCCTTGGCAATGTGCCCTGGATACCACTGGATTGCTGGTGAAGTCATAACCTCTATCGTGCCTAACGGTGAACTGGTAGGGCGAACGATTGTTCGCCCCTACGATGGTAGAAGCTTTTCCGTTTATGGAACAACCAGCACGGGGCAAGGCGATAGATTGATCACCCGATTGCTGACGCTATCGGTCACGCCTTCCTCTGTCAGACCGATGCCCCGACAGCCCATGATGATCAGATCAGCCTCGATTTCGTCGGCAACGTCACAGATGGTAAAAGCAGGTTTGCCCTGACGCTCGATTGTTTCAGAATTAATTCCCTCGGATTGAAATAGAGTTTTGGCATCTTCTAGCAGCTTGGCGATCGCCGCCGCTGAGGTCATGTCTGGGTTAGTGGACTCTCCTTCTTCGGGAATTTCTACTACAGATAGAATAATTAGCCGACTGCTATAGGTTTTTACAACATTGGCGACCACTTCAGCCGCCTGCCGCGATTCGCGGGTTTGATCAATTGGAAATAAAACTGTCTTAAACATGTCATACCTCTCTGGGGTGCAGACTCCGGTAAAATGTGGACGGCGTAGAGAGCAGTTAGCAATTCGCTTTTAGCCGTTAGCTTCAGCAATAAAGCTAGAGCAATCTAGTGATCCGCCGATTCCTGCACCTCTAGTGTGAAGGAGTTGTGAACTAAATACCAGATCCTTTAGAAAAAGCTAACGACTGAGAGCGCACCATCAAAAAAACTCGCAGTTTACTATTAACTGCTAGCTGTTAACCGCTAATCTAATTAATAGGTATAAAGACTCATTAGGGGGTTCTTGCGGTGTCAAAGAAATCTGTAGCAAATTTGTCGGCATCTGATTTATCAGGCAAGCGCGTGTTAGTCAGAGCCGATTTTAATGTCCCGTTGGATGATCAGGGCAACATCACGGATGACACGCGCATCCGGGCGGCTCTGCCAACGATTCAAGACCTGATTTCAAAGCAAGCCAAGGTGATTTTAACCAGCCACTTTGGTCGTCCCAAGGGCAAGGTCGTAGACAGCATGAGGCTCACCCCGGTCAGCGATCGCCTCTCCCAGTTGCTCGGTCAAACCGTGACCAAGTGCGATGACTGCATCGGCGAAGAGGTCGCCAGCACCGTTGCAGCCATGCAGCCCGGACAGGTCGTGCTGCTCGAAAACGTTCGCTTCCATGCTGAAGAGGAAAAGAACGATCCTGAATTTGCAAAACAGTTGGCATCCGTGGCTGACCTGTATGTCAACGATGCCTTTGGCACTGCTCACCGCGCCCATGCTTCGACTGAAGGTGTGACCCACTACCTGAAACCTTCCGTTGCCGGATTCCTGATCGAGAAGGAACTGGAGTATTTGCAGAATGCGATCGAGAATCCTAAGAAGCCTTTGGCAGCAATTATCGGCGGTTCCAAAGTTTCCAGCAAAATCGGCGTGATCGAAACGCTGCTCGACAAGGTAGACAAACTGCTAATCGGCGGCGGCATGATCTTCACCTTCTACAAAGCGCGGGGTTTGAACGTTGGTAAGTCGCTGGTTGAAGAAGACAAACTAGAGCTAGCCAAAACGCTGGAAGCAAAGGCAAAAGAGCGGGGCGTAGACCTGTTGTTGCCCACTGATGTTGTCGTTGCTGATAACTTTGCCCCTGATGCCAATGCCCAAACCGTCAGTATTGAAAACATCCCCGATGGCTGGATGGGTCTGGACATCGGTCCTGACTCGATCAAAGTGTTCCAGGATGCGCTGACTCAGTGCAAGAGCGTGATCTGGAATGGCCCAATGGGTGTGTTTGAGTTTGACCAGTTTGCTAAGGGAACGGAGGCGATCGCCCATACGCTAGCAGGTTTGACTCCTCAGGGTGTCACCACAATCATCGGTGGCGGCGACTCCGTTGCAGCCGTTGAAAAGGTTGGTGTCGCTGAACAGATGAGCCACATTTCCACTGGCGGTGGTGCCAGCCTGGAATTGCTGGAAGGGAAGGAACTTCCTGGCATCGCAGCCCTTGACGACGCTTAATTCGCGCTGATTAGATGAACTTTTGGGAGGGCAAGGGGCTTAAGCCCCTTGCCCTTAGTTGAATAGACTTCCTGCACGAATATAAAGTGAGTGTGACAGTTGAGGATCGCAGCGAAGCAAGATAGCTTCTGAATAGAAGCTAATGTCAGAAGCAGATATGCGATATAACGAGTTGGAGCATCTATCGAAGCGCCACTTTAAGCGCTTGTGTGGGGTCAACCGTGAAACGTTTAGCG